>NZ_JBEXEQ010000002.1:0-337468 GCF_040703155.1 Streptomyces sp. NPDC005435 | reverse complement strand
CCCAGCTCCCAGCTCTCGGTCCCCAGCCCCCGGCTCCCGGGCTCCCGCTCCCGGCCTCAGCTCCCAGCCCCGGGCCCCGCTCGGGGGCAGCGCCCGCGTCAGCCCCGCCCCGGCCCCCAGCTCCCAGCTCTCGGTCCCCAGCCCCCGGCTCCCGGGCTCCCGCTCCCGGCCTCAGCTCCCAGCCCCGGGCCCCGCTCGGGGGCAGCGCCCACGTCAGCCCCGCCCCGGCCCCCAGCTCCCGGTCCCCAGCTCCCAGCCCCCGGCCTCAGCTCCCAGTCCCGGGCCCGGCTCGGGGGCAGCGCCCGCGTCAGCCCCGCCCCGGCCCCAGCTCTCGGTCCCCGGCCCCCCAGGTCAGCCCGCCCCCGGCCCCGGCCTCCGCTCAGCCCTCCCCCGCCTCCCGCGTCAGCCCCGTGAGCAGTCGGTCTGCTGCCGCGTACGGGTCCAGTTCGCCCGTGGTGACGCGGCCCGCGAGGCTGGGGAGGTCGTGGGCGCCGTGGAGGTCGCCGATGCGTTCACGCAAGGACGTCACCGCGATCGTTTCCACCTCGCGGGCGGCGCGGGCGCGGCGGCGCTCGGTGAGGACGCCGTGCTCCTCCATCCAGGCCCGGTGCTTCTCCAGGGCCTCGACCACCTCGTCCACGCCCTCGGAGCGGGCGGCGACCGTCTTGACGATGGGCGGCCGCCAGTCGCCGGGGCCGCGGGCCTCGCCGAGGCCGAGCATGTGGTTCAGCTCGCGGGCGGTGGCGTCGGCCCCGTCCCGGTCGGCCTTGTTGACGACGTACACGTCGCCGATCTCCAGGATTCCGGCCTTGGCCGCCTGGATGCCGTCGCCCATGCCGGGGGCGAGCAGGACGACGGAGGTGTCCGCCTGGGAGGCGATCTCGACCTCCGACTGGCCCACGCCGACGGTCTCCACGAGGATCACGTCGCAGCCCGCCGCGTCCAGCACGCGGATCGCCTGCGGTGCCGCCCAGGCGAGGCCGCCGAGGTGGCCGCGGGTGGCCATGGAGCGGATGTAGACACCGGGGTCGGAGGCGTGGTCGGACATCCGCACCCGGTCCCCGAGCAGGGCGCCCCCGGAGAACGGGGAGGACGGGTCGACGGCGAGGACGCCGACCCGCTTGCCCTGTTTGCGGTAGGCGGTGACGAGCGCGGAGGTGGTGGTCGACTTGCCGACCCCCGGCGAGCCGGTCAGACCGACGACGTACGCGTTGCCGGTCAGCGGGGCGAGCGCCGCCATGACCTCCCTGAGCTGCGGGGACGCCCCCTCCACCAGGGAGATCAGCCGGGCGACGGCCCGGGGCCGCCCTTCTCGCGCCTCGGCCACCAGAGAGGAGACGTCCCGCATCACCACAGCTCCGTTCACTCGCACCGCCGACAGCTCACGCCGCCGAAATCGCACCGCCAGCCACTCGCACCGCCGGCCACTCACGCCACCGGTCGTCCGCGCCACCAGTCACTCGCGCCGCCGGCCGGCCGCACCCCCGACAGCTCACGCCGCCGAAACCGCACCGCCGGCCACTCACGCCACCGGGACCACACCGCCGACCGCTCGCACCGCCGGGACCACACCGCCGAAATCAAACCCGCCGGAATCAAACCCGCCGGAAAAGACTCCCTCAGCCCTTCGGTACCCGCACGATCAGCGCGTCACCCTGCCCGCCGCCCCCGCACAGCGCGGCCGCGCCGACCCCGCCGCCCCGGCGCTTGAGCTCCAGCGCCAGGTGGAGGACGAGCCGGGCGCCGGACATGCCGATCGGGTGGCCCAGCGCGATGGCGCCGCCGTTGACGTTCACCTTTTCCGTGGACACGCCGAGGTCGTTCATTGACTGCACGGCGACCGCCGCGAAGGCCTCGTTGATCTCGATGAGGTCGAGGTCCGCGACCTCAAGCCCCTCCTTCTTCAGGGCATGCTCGATCGCGTGGGACGGCTGCGACTGGAGCGAGTTGTCCGGCCCCGCCACATTGCCGTGCGCCCCGATCTCCGCGAGCCACTGAAGGCCCAGCTCCTCGGCCTTGGCCTTGCTCATCACGACCACGGCGGCCGCGCCGTCGGAGATCTGCGAGGCGGACCCGGCGGTGATCGTGCCGTCCTTGGCGAAGGCGGGGCGCAGCTTGCCGAGCGACTCGGCGGTGGTGTCGCCCCGGATGCCCTCGTCCTTGCTGAAGAGCACCGGCTCGCCCTTGCGCTGCGGGATCTCCACCGGGGTGATCTCGGCCTCGAACAGGCCGTTCTTCTGCGCGGCGGCGGCCCGCTGGTGGGACAGCGCGGCGATCTCGTCCTGCTCGGGCCGGCCGATGCCGAGCCGGGTGTTGTGCTTCTCGGTGGACTCGCCCATGGCGATGCCCTCGAAGGAGTCGGTCAGCCCGTCGTACGCCATGGAGTCGAGCATCTCGATCGCGCCGTACTTGAAGCCCTCACGGGACTTGGGCAGCAGGTGCGGGGCGTTGGTCATGGACTCCTGGCCGCCCGCGACCACGATGTCGAACTCGCCCGCGCGGATCAGCTGGTCCGCGAGCGCGATCGCGTCGAGCCCCGAGAGGCACACCTTGTTGACGGTGAGCGCCGGGACGCTCATCGGGATGCCCGCCTTGACGGCCGCCTGGCGGGCCGGGATCTGGCCCGCGCCGGCCTGGAGCACCTGGCCCATGATCACGTACTGGACCTGGTCGCCGCCGATGCCGGCGCGGTCGAGGGCGGCCTTGATGGCGAAGCCGCCCAGGTCGGCACCCGAGAAGGACTTCAGCGAACCGAGCAACCGTCCCATGGGCGTACGGGCGCCCGCGACGATCACGGAGGTGGTCGTTCCAGAAGACATGAGCTGCGATCCCCTTACCGGCCTGCACAGCCGAGGAGTGAACGAGGGTTTACTTCGAATGTACTGACCGGTACCGGAACCCGTCACCGGGCGTACGGTGTGATCGCGCGCACGTTGCGTAACCACCTCGCACGCGCTGCACTGAAAACATGCTGACGCGAATCGACCACATCGGGATCGCCTGCCACGACCTCGACGCCACCGTCGAGTTCTACCGGACCACCTACGGCTTCGAGGTGTTCCACACCGAGGTGAACGAAGAGCAGGGCGTGCGCGAGGCCATGCTCAAGATCAACGAGACGTCCGACGGCGGCGCCTCCTATCTCCAGCTCCTCGAACCGACCCGCGAGGACTCCGCGGTCGGCAAATGGCTCGCCAAGAATGGGGAGGGCGTCCATCACATCGCCTTCGGTACGGCGGATGTGGACACGGACTCCGAGGACATCCGCGGCAAGGGCGTACGCGTTCTGTACGACGAGCCACGACGTGGGTCCATGGGGTCGAGGATCACCTTCCTGCACCCGAAGGATTGCCACGGAGTCCTGACAGAACTGGTCACTTCGGCCTCGGTTGAGTCACCTGACCACTGACCTTCGTACATAAGGGCCGGTAGGGTTGGGGGCGGTCGTCTCCGAACACGGGGGACGACCGATGCCGGGGTCCGGGTTGGGGGACGAGCGACGGGGCAGCAGCCCGTGCTCCACCGTTGATCTGACACCATTCCCCGGGGGCCCCGTTCGGCAGACGGACGGAGCTCGTTGGAGAAGCTGACCAGGGGACGGATGGGACCGCGCAGTGCGGGGCTACGAGAGCCAGGAGCGAGAGCCGGCGGCTGACGTCGACCACCTCTCTCGGTTCGAGGCCGAGATGAAGCGGCTGAAGACCGAGCGGGAAAAGGCGATCCAGCACGCCGAGGACCTCGGCTACCAGGTCGAGGTGCTGCGCGCCAAGCTGCACGAGGCGCGCCGCACCCTGATGACCAGGCCCTCCTACGAGGGCGGCGACATCGGCTATCAGGCCGAGCAGTTGCTGCGTAATGCCCAGGTGCAGGCCGAGCAGTTGCGGCAGGACGCGGAACGGGAGCTGAGTCAGGCCCGCGCGCAGACCCAGCGCATCCTGCAGGAGCACGCCGAGCAGGCGGCCCGGCTCCAGGCGGAGCTGCATCAGGAGGCGGTCACCCGTCGCCAGCAGCTCGACCAGGAGCTGGCGGAGCGCCGGCAGACCGTCGAGTCGCACGTCAACGAGAACGTGGCGTGGGCCGAGCAGTTGCGCGCCCGTACCGAGCAGCAGGCGCGCCGGCTGCTCGACGAGTCGCGCGCGGAGGCCGAGCAGGCGATGGCCGCGGCCCGCGCGGAGGCCGAGCGGCTGACGCGGGAGGCCCGCGACCGGCTGCGCACCGACGCCGAGGCGGCCCGTTCGGAGGCCGAGCAGATCCTGCGCCGCGCCCGCACGGACGCCGAGCGGCTGCTGAACGCGGCTTCCGCGCAGGCCCAGGAGGCCACCGACCACGCCGAGCAGGTGCGGTCGTCCACGGTCAGCGAGTCGGACGCCGCGCGCCGGCAGGCCGCCGAGCTGAGCCGTACGGCCGAGGAGCGCATGGCGGAGGCCGAGCGGGCGCTGCGCAGCGCGCGTTCGGAGGCCGACAAGCTGGTCGCGGAGGCCGAGGAGCGTGCCGCCAAGGCCATCTCCAGTGCCGAGGCGGCCAACGAGACGCGTACGCGCACGGCAAAGGAGCAGGTCGCCCGGCTCGTCGGCGAGGCCACCAAGGAGGCGGAGACCACCAAGGCCGACGCCGAGCAGCTGGTCGCCGACGCCCGCGCCGAGGCGGAGAAGATCCTCGCGGAGGCCGGGGAGAAGGCCCGCAACGCGACCGCGGAGGAGACGGCGAGTCAGCTGTCGAAGGCCGCCCGCACCGCCGAGGACGTGCTCAACAAGGCGTCGGAGGACGCCCGTCGGACCACGAAGGCCGCCACCGAGGAGGCCGAGCGCATCCGCTCGGAGGCCGAGGCCGAGGCGGACCGGCTGCGTGCCGAGGCGCACGACCTGGCCGAGCAGCTCAAGGGCACGGCCAAGGACGACACCAAGGAGTACCGGGCCAAGACGGTCGAGCTGCAGGAGGAGGCCCGTCGCCTGCGCGGCGAGGCCGAGCAGCTGCGCGCCGACGCGGTCGAAGAGGGCGAGTCGATCCGCGCCGAGGCCCGCCGCGAGGCGGTGGCGCAGATCGAGGAGGCGGCCAAGTCCGCCGAGGAGCTGCTCTCCAAGGCCAAGGCGGACGCCGACGAGCTGCGCAAGACGGCCACCACGGACAGCGAGAAGGTCCGCACCGAGGCCATCGAGCGCGCCACCGCGCTGCGCCGTCAGGCCGAGGAGACTCTGGAGCGCACCCGCAAGGAGGCCGAGCGGCTCAAGGCCGAGGCCGAGGAGCGGGCCGAGACGGTCCGCGAGGACGCCGAGCGGGCCGGGCGCGAGCTGCGCGAGGAGGCCGAGCGGGCCGCCGAGGCGCGCCGCGAGGAGGCCGCCGCCGAGCTGACGCGGCTCCAGACGGAGGCACAGGACCGCCTGGAGTCGGCGGAGCGGGCGCTGACCGAGGCCCGCGAGGAGGCGTCCCGGATCCGCCGGGAGGCGGGCGAGGAGGCCGAGCGGCTGCGGTCGGAGGCCGCCGAGCGCATCCGTACGCTCCAGCAGCAGGCCGAGGCCGAGGCCGAGCGGCTGCGCGACGAGGCCGCGGCCGACGCGTCCGCCTCGCGCGCCGAGGGCGAGTCCGTGGCCGTACGGCTGCGGTCCGAGGCCGCGGCGGAGGCCGAGCGGCTCAAGGTGGAGGCGCAGGACACCGCGGACCGGGTGCGCGCGGAGGCGCAGGCCGCCGCCGAGCGGCTGGCCACCGAGGCGTCCGAGACGCTGGCCGCCGCCCAGGAGGAGGCCGCGCGCCGCCGCCGGGAGGCGGAGGAGCTGCTCGGTTCGGCCCGCGAGGAGGCGGACCAGGAGCGTGAGCGGGCCCGCGAGCAGAGCGAGGAGCTGCTCGCCTCGGCGCGCAAGCGCGTGGAGGAGGCCCAGACCGAGGCCACCCGCCTGGTCGAGGAGGCCGACCGGCGTGCCACCGAGATGGTGTCCGCCGCCGAGCAGCACGCCCAGCAGGTGCGCGAGTCGGTCTCCGGGCTGCACGAGCAGGCCCAGGAGGAGATCGCCGGGCTGCGCTCGGCCGCCGAGCACGCGGCGGAGCGTACGCGCCGGGAGGCGGAGGAGGAGGCGGACCGCGTCCGCACCGACGCCTACGCCGAGCGGGAGCGCGCGGGCGAGGACGCGGCACGGCTGCGCCGGGAGGCGAACGAGGAGGCCGAGGAGGCCAAGTCGCTCGCGGAGCGCACGGTCGCGGAGGCGATCACGGAGTCCGAGCGGCTGCGCGCGGAGTCCTCGGAGTACGCGCAGCGGGTGCGCACCGAGGCGTCCGACGCGCTGGCCGAGGCGGACCAGGCGGCGTCCCGCACCCGGGCGGACGCCCGCGAGGACGCCAACCGCATCCGCTCGGACGCGGCGACGCAGGTGGACACCCTCATCACCGAGGCGACGTCGGAGGCGGAGCGGCTCCAGAGCGAGACGGCCGCCGAGGCCGAGCGGGTGCGCGCGGAGGCGGTCGCGGGCGCGGAGCGGCTGATCGCGGACGCGACCGACGACGCGGAGCGGCTGCGTGCCGAGGCCGCCGAGACGGTGGGTACGGCCCAGCGGCACGCGGAGCGGATGCGCGCGGACGCCGAACGGGTGCGCACCGAGGCGGAGTCGGAGGCCGAGCGGCTGGTCGGCTCGGCGCGCGAGGAGGCCGAGCGGACGCTGGACGAGGCGCGCCAGGAGGCCAACAAGCGGCGCTCCGAGGCGGCCGAGCAGGTCGACACGCTCATCACGGAGACGGCGGCCGAGGCGGACAAGCTGCTCGCCGAGGCGCGTCAGCAGGCGCAGCAGACCACCGCGGACGCGGAGGCGCAGGCCGACTCGATGGTGGGCGCGGCCCGCACCGAGGCGGAGCGGATCGTCGGCGAGGCGACGGTGGAGGGCAACTCCCGTGTGGAGAAGTCCCGTACGGACGCCGACGAGCTTCTGGTCGGGGCGCGCCGGGACGCGACGGCGATCCGGGAGCGCGCGGAGGAGCTGCGCGACCGGATCACCTCCGAGATCGAGGAGCTGCACGAGCGGGCCCGTCGTGAGGCGGCCGAGACGATGAAGTCGACCGGCGACCGCTGCGACCACCTCGTCAAGCAGGCCGAGGAGCAGCTCGCCAAGGCGCAGACGAAGGCCAAGGAGCTGGTCTCGGAGGCCAGTTCGGAGGCGAGCAAGGTGCGCATCGCCGCCGTCAAGAAGGCGGAGGGGCTGCTCAAGGAGGCCGAGCAGAAGAAGGCGAAGCTGGTCAAGGAGGCCGAGGAGCTGAAGGCCGAGGCGATCCGCGAGGCCCGGCAGACGGTCGAAGAGGGCAAGCGCGAGCTGGAGTTGCTGGTGCGCCGGCGCGAGGACATCAACACGGAGATCTCGCGTGTCCAGGACGTCCTGGAGGCGCTGGAGTCCTTCGAGGGTCCGGGTGCCAAGGACGGCGGGGTCAAGGCGGGCGCCACGGTGGGCGCACCCCGATCGGGTGGCAAATCCCAGGAGAACTAGCGGCCGGAGCGGTGTGCCGGGTGGGGCGGGGTGTGCGGCCGGGTCTTTGGCAAGTTGTCAGGGGTCCGGCCACCCGAAAGAGGTGTCATTCTATTGATCAAACACGTATCCGCTCGATGACACACCGCTTCGGCGCCTAGGATTCCACCTATCACCTCACCGGTCTCATTCGACAGGAACCCCATGAGCGACACTTCCCCCTACGGCTTCGAGCTTGTGCGGCGTGGATACGACCGCGCTCAGGTGGACGAACGCATCTCCAAGCTCGTCTCCGACCGTGACAGCGCGCTCTCCCGGATCACCGCTCTGGAGAAGCGCATCGAGGAGCTCCACCTCGAAACGCAGAACGCCCAGGCCCAGATCACCGACGCCGAGCCGTCGTACGCGGGTCTCGGCGCGCGGGTCGAGAAGATCCTTCGGCTCGCCGAGGAAGAGGCGAAGGACCTGCGCGAGGAGGCCCGGCGCGCGGCCGAACAGCACCGCGAGCTGGCCGAGTCCGCCGCCCAGCAGGTGCGTAACGACGCCGAGTCGTTCGCCGCCGAGCGCAAGGCGAAGTCCGAGGACGAGGGCGTCCGGATCGTCGAGAAGGCGAAGGGCGACGCGGCCCAGCTGCGGTCCGACGCGCAGAAGGACGCGCAGTCCAAGCGCGAGGAGGCGGACGCCCTCTTCGAGGAGACCCGCGCCAAGGCCGCGCAGGCCGCCGCCGACTTCGAGACGAACCTCGCCAAGCGCCGCGAGCAGTCCGAGCGCGACCTCGCCTCCCGCCAGCAGAAGGCGGAGAAGCGGCTGGCCGAGATCGAGCACCGCGCCGAGCAGCTCCGTCTGGAGGCGGAGAAGCTGCGCACCGACGCCGACCGCCGGGCCCGTCAGACGGTGGAGACGGCGCAGCGTCAGGCCGAGGACATCGTGGCGGACGCCAACGCCAAGGCCGACCGCATCCGTTCGGAGTCCGAGCGCGAGCTGGCCGCCCTGACCAACCGTCGCGACAGCATCAACGCCCAGCTGACCAACGTCCGCGAGATGCTGGCCACGCTGACCGGTGCCGCGGTGGCCGCCGCCGGCGCTCCGGCCGAGGACGAGCCGGTCTCGCGCGGCGTCCCGGCGCAGCAGACGCGCTAGTACCCGCGCGGCCTTCGTTCGTACGGTCGCCAGGACCGGGCGGAGCCCCCTTCCGTTGCAGTCGGCAGGGGGCTTCGCCCGGTCCTGGCATGATCGTCACGGTGTCCGGCCGGGCCGCCCGAACCCTTTCGGACACGCCGGGTGAAGCTCTGGCTTTACTTTCTCTTGAGCGGAACCGTCAGCGCCCGGCTATCCTCCTAACCCTTACGGGGGGCGTGCGCCCCGCTGTCCTGAACCTTCCGATGGGTGCGGAGCATGATCGAGGCGGCAGGCCTGACCAAGCGCTACGGTGACAAGACCGCAGTGCACAACCTCTCCTTCCAGGTGCGTCCGGGCGCGGTGACGGGCTTCCTCGGGCCCAACGGGTCGGGCAAGTCCACGACCATGCGCATGATCCTCGGGCTGGACAACCCGACGGCGGGCACGGTGACCATCGGCGGTCATCCGTACGCCAAGCTGCCCAACGCGCCCCGCCAGGTCGGCGCCCTTCTCGACGCCAAGGCGGTGCACGGCGGCCGTACGGCCCGCCAGCACCTGCTGAGCCTGGCCCAGCTGTCCGGCATCCCGGCCCGCCGGGTGGACGAGGTGCTCGGTGTGGTCGGCCTCCAGGACGTGGCGCGCCGGCGTTCCAAGGGCTTCTCGCTCGGCATGGGCCAGCGGCTCGGCATCGCGGCCGCGCTCCTCGGCGACCCGCAGGTGCTGCTCTTCGACGAGCCGGTCAACGGCCTCGACCCCGAGGGCATCCTCTGGGTGCGCAATCTGATGAAGGCGCTCGCGGCCGAGGGCCGTACGGTCTTCGTCTCCTCGCATCTGATGAGCGAGATGGCGCTGACCGCCGACCACCTCATCGTGATCGGACGCGGCCAGTTGATGGCCGACATGAGCGTGACGGAGTTCATCTCCGCCAACTCCGCCGACTTCGCCCGCGTGCGCACGCCCGGGGACGAGCCGGAGCAGCGCGAGAAGTTGACGGCCGCGCTCACCGAGGCGGGCGGCCATGTGCTGCCGGAGCCGGACGGCGCGCTGCGGGTGACCGGCTTGCCGCTGCCCCGCATCAGCGACCTCGCGCACGGCGCGGACGTACGGCTGTGGGAGCTGTCCCCGCACCAGGCCTCGCTGGAGGAGGCGTACATGCGGATGACGCAGGGCGTGGTCGACTACCGCTCGACCACCGACCAGCGCTCGGGCCTCCAGCAGCCGCTGCCGCCGGGCGTCCAGCCCCCGATGCCGGTGCCGGGCCAGGGCCAGCCGGGCTGGTACGCCCCGCCGCCGCCCCGGCCGGGCACCCCGTACGCCCCGCAGACACCGGCCTCCGGGCCGTACGGCGGCGGGTACGGCCCGGCGGCCGCCGGCGCCCCGAACCCGTACGCGGCGCCCGCACAGGACGCCCCGCCGCCGGCCCCCGCCACCGCTCCCCCGGCCGCGCAGCCGGCCCCGCAGCCGGCCCCGGCGGCCGCGCCCGCGCGCTCCGCCGGAGCGGACGACAAGGCCGCCGAACCGACCCAGCCCGAGGACGCCCGATGAGCACGCACCAGACCCCGCTGCCGCAGGCAGCCGAGGCCGCCGTGAGCGGCGGTCCGTACCCCGGCTACAGCTCGCCCATCCCCGTCGTGCGCACCCATCTCGGGCACGCGCTGGCCTCGGAGTGGACGAAGATCAGGTCGGTGCGCTCGACGCTGTGGACGCTGGGCGTGTTCGTGCTGCTCGTGCTCGGCATCGGCCTGATGGTCGCGCTCGCGGTGCGCGGCACCGACACCGAGATGTCCGGCTCGACCGCGCTCGCCCTGGGCTTCTTCGGACTGCTGCTCGGCATGGTCTGCGTGATCACGCTCGGCGTGCTGACCACGGCCTCGGAGTACGGCACGGGCATGATCCGTACGACGATGACGGCCTGCCCGACCCGGGGCCGGGTGCTCGCCGCGAAGTCGATCGTGTTCTTCGTCCTCGCGTTCGTGGTGACGCTGGTGACCGTGACGGTGACGGGCCTGGTGCAGACCTCGCTCCTGGACGGCAACGGCGTCGACTCGCCGACCGCCCAGGACTGGCTGAAGGCCACGGTCGGCATCAGCCTCTTCATCGCGCTGGTCGGGCTCATCTCGCTGCTGGTCGGCTCGATGATCCGGCACTCGGCGGGCGCCATCACCCTCATGATCGGCGCGGTGCTCGCCCCGCTGGTGATCGCCCTGTTCATGAACACGTCCTCGCTGGAGAAGGTCCAGGAGGCGCTGCTCGAATACTCGATCCCGAGCCAGATGGGCGTCTTCTACGACAACACCCTGAGCCACTCCGGGCCGTCGGGCTGGGAGCCGGTGTGGATCATGCTGGGGGTGACGGCCGCGGCCTACGCGGCGGCGTACGCGCTGCTGCGGAGCCGGGACGTGTAGCCGGGACGTGTAGCCCGCGCGGGATTCAGAACCTCGGCGCGCCACCGGGCCGTCGCACCCTCGTGGTGCGGCGGTCCTTCGCGTTCCAGCAGGCCTTGTGCCAGTGCCGGCGGTCGTCGACGCCCGCGTGCTGGGGCCAGGCCACCACGTGCGGGACGCCGGAGGCGATCAACTGGTCGCAGCCGGGGCAGCGGTAGGTCTTGCCCTCGGCGCTCGCCCCCGCGACGTGGCGCACGCTCCAGTCCTCGCCCTGCCAGCTCTCGCTGGCCTGCCAGCCGCCGTACCGGCCGGTCCCCTCGTCCTCGGCGCTGCGGCCGGACGCACCGGCTGCCTTCGGTCGGTTGCGACGCGGGGACACGGGACACCTCTCGGGGCTATACAGGAAGCACGGGCCGCGTCCAGCCTACGCGGCACCGCCCGGGGGTACCCGTAAAGAACCAACCCGCACAAGTCCCCTTCAGGGCCGATCCATTCCAGCAGAGAACCGACCATTCTGCAGACAATCCGCAAATCCCCCTGCCGAGCCGTGTCCTGGGCACGTGTCATGTGGTTATGCCGAGAGCGGGGGAGCTCCGGTCGGAGCCGAGAAAGCGGGAAATTGCGATGCGTGTAGGAAGTTTTGTCCTGGCAGCCCAGTTCCCGGGCCAGGGGCCCGGGGAGGCCCTGCACCGGGCGGTCCGCTCGGCGGAGGTGGCCGACGAGGCCGGCCTGGACACCGTATGGCTGGCCGAGCACCACTTCGTGCCGTACGGGACCTGCCCGTCGGCAATCACCCTGGCCGCCCTGCTGCTCGGCCGCACCCGCCGGGTCCGGGTCGGCACGGCCGTCAGCGTGCTGCCCACCGCCCACCCGGTCGCCGTCGGCGAGCAGGCGGCCCTGCTGCACATGACCAGCGGCGGCCGCTTCACCCTCGGCGTGGGGCGCGGCGGCCCCTGGGTCGATCTGGAGGTGTTCGGCAGCGGCCTCGGGGCGTACGAGCGCGGCTTCCCGGAGTCGCTGGACCTGCTGCTGCGCTGGCTGCGGGAGCCGTCGGTGGCGGCCTCGGGCGAGCGGTACCGGTTCCGCGAGGTGCCCGTCGTACCGCGCCCCTCGGAGTCGCTGACCGAGACGCCGGGACCCGAGGTGGTCGTCGCGTGCACCTCGCCCGCGAGCGTGCGGCTGGCCGCCGAGCGCGGGCTGCCGATGCTGCTCGGGATGCACATCGGGGACGAGGAGAAGGCGGAGATGGTCGCGCTGTGGCGGCGGCACGCGCGGGCGGCGGGCCGTCCCGGCGAGGAGATCACCGGGGCCGGGCACGTCTCGGCCGGGGTCTGCCAGCTCGCGGACCGGCGTACGGACGCGGCGGAGACGCTCCTGAAGGCGATGCCGGGCTGGCTGAAACTGGGTCTCGGCGCCCATGTGACGGTGGACGGCCGGCCGCGCTCGATGCGCGATCCGCACGCCTACACCGAACTGCTCTGCGGGCTGCACCCGGTGGGCACGCCCCGGCTGGCCGCCGACCGGCTCGCGGCGACGGCCGAGCGCACCGGCATCTCCCGGTTCGCCCTGCTCACCGAGGGGTCCGGCGATCTGGACGCGACCGAGGAGAACCTGCGGCGCCTGGGCGCCGAGGTACTGCCCCAGCTGCGCTGACGGGCCCCGCGGTGCGTCCGGCCGGGCTGCCTGCCGCTCCGCGGCCGCGCGGGCTGCGCGGGTCGGAGCGGCAGGCCGGCCGGGCCGTCAGCAGTCCCTGAGTTCCGGCGACTGGTTGAGCAACTGGCTGCGCACCGAGGTGAACCGGGCCAGCGTCTCGTCGGCCGAGGGGTCGAGCGGGAACACCGCCACCCGGTGGCAGTTCTGGAAGGCAAGCCGCACTCCGAAGTGCCGCTGCAGCGCGCCGCGCATGGCGTCGCTCGCGAGCACGCGCAGCAGTTCACCGCGCGCGTGCTCGTCCGGCGGGGGCGTCTGGTTGTCGGCGAAGGGTCCGCCGTCCACGTTCAGCCGGGCCACCAGGGCGCTGATCATCTCCCACGCAAAAGGCAGGGAGGTCCGGACGCAGTCGACGAATTCTGCATCGTCGACCTCGCCTCGCTCGGCCTTTTCGAGTAGGGCCGGTGAGACGTCGAGCGACATGGGTTCTCCTCTCGCACCCCCGATGGGCAGGGGTTGCCGGACAGATGTGGGAGTGCGCGACATCCGGACGATCGGTACACCCACCGCGCCCCCCGATTCCTACGGTAGGCAACCGTCGGTGACCACACCAGCAGAATGCGTATATGGAACGGTCGCTCTGCAGTCACAATCGGCCAGGGATGAACAAGAGTTTCCAGGGACAAATAGGGTGGCCCACTGGGCGATTGAGGCGGGCGGTACGGAACGGGCTCCGGGCGAATCGCGTGCACGGGGGCGCGTCGAGTAGCGTTGCCGACCATGCGTCTCGTCATTGCCCGGTGCTCGGTCGACTACGCCGGCCGGCTCACCGCCCACCTGCCCTCGGCTCCCCGCCTGATCCTGGTCAAGGCGGACGGCAGCGTCTCCATCCACGCGGACGACCGGGCCTACAAGCCCCTCAACTGGATGTCGCCGCCCTGCACCCTGAAGGAGGGCACGGGGGACGACAGCGGGGTGTGGACCGTCATCAACAAGGCGGGCGAAAAACTGATCATCACGATGGAGGAGATCCTGCACGACTCCTCCCATGAACTCGGGGTGGACCCCGGTCTGATCAAGGACGGCGTGGAAGCGCACCTCCAGGAGCTGCTCGCCGACCGCATCGAGACGCTCGGCGAGGGCTACACGCTCATCCGCCGCGAGTACATGACCGCCATCGGCCCGGTGGACATCCTGTGCCGGGACGCCGACGGCGGCACGGTCGCGGTCGAGATCAAGCGGCGCGGTGAGATCGACGGCGTGGAGCAGCTCACCCGCTATCTGGAGCTGCTCAACCGCGACCCGCACCTCGCCCCGGTGCGCGGTGTCTTCGCCGCCCAGGAGATCAAGCCCCAGGCCCGCGTGCTCGCCACGGACCGGGGCATCAACTGCCAGATCCTCGACTACGACGCGATGCGCGGCATCGAGGACGACAAGCTGCGGCTGTTCTGATCCCCACCGTCCCCGTCAGCGGCCCCGGGCCACGGCCCCGGTCAGATGACCTCGCCGGGGCCGCTGCTCGACGGGGCGGCGGAGGACTGCTCGACGGGTGAAGCGCTCGACGGCACGGGGCGGCTGGCGGAGGTGGAGGTCTCCGGGTCGGTGCCGCTCTCCGTCGGGTCCGGGGTCTCGCTCTCCGTCGCGGGCGGGGTCGTGGGCGTCTTGCTCGGCTTCGGCGACCCGCTGGGCTTCGTGCTCGGCTCCGGCTTGTCCGTGCTCCGGCTCGGCCGGGGCGCGGGCTTCTGGGTGTGCTGGTGCCCCCCGCCCGTCCCCTTCGACTCCTCCGGTTCGGCGGCCGCCGTGGTCGCCGGTGCGGACGGGGTCGGGTCGTCGGTGGTGCCGAGGGTGCCGTCGGGGCCCGGGTCGGTGGGCCGGGCGCTCGGGGCGGCCTTGTGGCGGACCTTGGCGTCGTCCTTCTTCGGCACCGCGCCCAGGTTGCCGTCGCCCAGGCCCTGGGTCGCGGACGGGTCGATCTCCACGCTGCCCGCCGGATCGCGGTCGGCGTTCTGCTGCGAGGTCATGCCGAGCGTGACGACCGTGCCGAGCACGGCGACGAGCAGCGCGCCGGACCCGGCGGCCACCAGATTGCGCCGGGCCGTGCCACGGAACCCGCTCCGGCCGTCGTCGGCCGCCGGGCTCATCGTGACCGTACCGGCGCCGGAGGGGCCGTACAGCGCGACGGGCACCGGCAGGGTCTCGGCTCGGGCCTCGGACGCCTCGGCGGCCGTCAGCGCGGCGAGCGCGGGCAGGTCGCCCGCGCGGTCGGCGACCAGCGCGAGCGCGCGGCGGCCCGCGACGGTGCCCCGCTTGTCGGCGAGCGCGGCCCGCAGCTGCTGGGAGGTCTCCAGTTCGCCGCGGGCCCGGTCCAACTGGCCCTCACACAGCGCGAGTACGCCCAACTCGTGGTGGAAGTAAGCCTGTTCGGCCGCATCGCCGGCGAGCCGGGCGGCCTCGGTGCCGACGCGCAGGGTGCGCTGCCAGGCGTTCCAGTGCAGTCCGGCGGCGAAGGCGGCGCAGGCCGCGTGCGCGAGCCGTACCGCGCAGTTCTCCTCTGCCTCCTCCTCGTCCCCCTCGGGCCGCTGCCGTACGGCGGGGGCGAGCAGGGCGAGCGCGGCGAGGACCGCGTCGGCCTCGGCGCACACCCGCTCGGGGGCGACCGAGGGGTGGCCCGCCCACCAGGCGTAGTGCCGGGCGGCGGTCAGCGCGCGCTCGGCGGCGGCGTCGCCGTAGCCGGCGGCCTCCAGCTGGGTGCGCACGCTGGTCGCCAGCCGGTAGCGGGCACCGGCGCGGGAGACCAGGCCGCAGGCCGACAGCTCGGCGAGCGCGGCGTCGGCGTGGGTGTCGCCCACCAGCGCGGGCAGATGGGCCTGGTGGGGCACCTCGCCCTCCAGCGCGACGGCGAAGCGCAGCGTGGCGCGGGCCGAGGAGCTGAGGCGGGAGGCGAGCAGCGGGGCGGGCGCGGCGGCCTCGCCGAGGGAGGGCAGCGGGACCTCCTCGGCCTGGTCCTCCTCGACCGTCATCCCGAACACCGCCTCGGCGGCGGGCCGTACGTCCTGGAAGACGCCGTACTCGTCCACCACGCCCGCGCCCGCGCGCAGTTGCTCGCGCTGCCGGAGCAGGGCGCCCGCCTGGACGAACCTGAGGGGCAGGCCCTCGGACTCGAACCACAGGTCGCCCGCCCAGTTGGACTCCTCCTCGGTGAGGGCGCGGCCGAGGGTGCGCTCCAGTATCTCCACGCTCGCCTTGCGGTCCAGGCCGGGGAGTTCGACCTCCTCGACCTCCAGGTCGGCGGCGGGGGCGGGGATGTCGGGGGTGGCGCCGAGCAGGAAGGCGCACTCGGGGGTGGAGTCGAGGAGGTCGGCGAGCGAGGCGCCGCCGAACTCCAGGTCGTCCACGACGACGACGGCGCCGATCTCCTTGACCAGGGTGCGCAGTTCGTCCGGCTCGGGGCGGTGGTGCGGGGCGTCGTAGACGGTGTGGAAGAGGTCGCGCAGCAGGTCGTCGGCGGTGCGGTGGGCGCCGGTGAGCCGGACCACGCCGTCGGGGGCGAGGTCGGTGCAGTCCTCGGCGACCAGGTCGAGCAGGGCGGTGCGGCCGGCGCCCGCCGGGCCGGTCAGGCGTACGGAGCGGCCCCGGGTGAGCAGCTGGACCAGGCTCTCGCGGATCTCCTGCCGGGCGAGCAGCTCGGTCTCGGACTCCTCGGCGCCGGGCGGCAGGGCGGCGTACTCGGCCTCGGCGCGCTCCTCGGCGCTGCGCTTGCGGGGCGTGCCGGTGCCCGGGCTGCCGGGCGGGACGGGCGCGATCTCGCTGCCGTCGACGGGGTTGACGGTCAGCAGGAAGTCACCGGTGACGATCCGGGTCGTCCGGACGAGGGCCGGGGCGCTCTGGACGAGGTGGGCGGTGAGGGAGTCGCGGGGCGGCCGGCGGCTCGGCGCCCGGTCGTGCTCCTCGGCTCCCGGAGTGATCGGGTCCATGGGTTCTCCCCAAAAGCGTCGTGTGCCCTGTCTCGGCCCCCACCGGCCTGCCGCACATCGCGCTGTCGCTTCTGGTCCGGGCCCGCCGGAAGGGATACGAGGCAGCGGGCGACCGAACCTTAAACCTTCGGGCGGCATCCGCGACAGAGCGGGGTGCCGGGCGGTCCGAGAGATCACGGTCCGGTGAGGATTGCCCCCGACGTGCGGTTCGGCGTCCGTGTCCGCCCTTGCGGCCCCGCCGCGGACCCGCCGTGGACCTGCCCGCTCGGGCAGGACCGTTACTGCCCGTGGCTCACCGCCGGGGGGTCACACCCGGGGCAGCGACTCGACGCCGATGCCGCCCTCGATGGCGAGGATGCGGTGCAGCCGGGTGGCGACCAGCAGGCGCTGCATCTGCGCCGGCACGTCGCGCAGCACCAGGCGGCGGCCGCAGCGGCCGGCCCGCCGGTGGGCGCCCATGATCACCCCGAGTCCGGTGGCGTCCCAGGAGTCCAGTTCGGACAGGTCGAGCACGAGATCGCCGATCCCGTGGTCGACGGCCGCGTGCAGGGCCGTACGGGCGTCCGCCGCGCTGCGGACGTCGAGGCGCCCCCCGACGACCAGCTCGGCGTGGTCGCCCCTGATGTACATATGCGCTCCCCGTTGAGTGCGAGTGGCGTACTCCATGACGGAGCTGTGCACCGTCTGACTGTGTGAGTGGCAGAGCGGTTGCTCTTTGTAAGCGAACCGATACCGAATTCACCCCCGAGGGTGATACTCCGGGGGTGCGTGTCCGGGTGTGTACGGATCGGTACGGGGATCGACGCCGGGTCGGTGCCGATCCGGTACCGCCTCCGTACGGATCAGTACGTGTAGAAGCCCTGCCCGCTCTTGCGGCCGATGTCACCGGCGTCCACCATCCGGCGCATCAGCTCCGGCGGGGCGAACTTCTCGTCCTGGCTCTCGGTGTAGATGTTGCCGGTGGCGTGCAGCAGGATGTCCACGCCGGTGAGGTCGGCGGTGGCCAGCGGGCCCATGGCGTGTCCGAAGCCGAGCTTGCAGGCGAGGTCGATGTCCTCGGCCGTGGCGACGCCGGACTCGTAGAGCTTGGTGGCCTCGACCACGAGGGCGGAGATCAGGCGGGTGGTGACGAACCCGGCGACGTCGCGGTTGACGACGATGCAGGTCTTGCCGACCGACTCGGCGAACTCCCGCGCGGTGGCGAGGGTTTCGTCGCTGGTCTTGTAGCCCCGGACCAGCTCGACCAGCCGCATCATCGGCACCGGCGAGAAGAAGTGCACGCCGACGACGCGCTCGGGGTGCTCGGTGACGGCCGCGATCTTGGTAATCGGGATGGCGGAGGTGTTGGAGGCGAGCACGGTGTCCGGCCGCACGATCTTGTCGAGCGCGCGGAAGATCTCGTGCTTGATCTCCAGCTTCTCGAAGACCGCTTCGACCACGATGTCCGCGTCCGCCGCCGCGTCCAGATCGGTGGTCGGGGTGATCCGGCCGAGGGCGGCCTCGGCGTCGGCCGCGTCGAGCTTGCCCTTGGCCACGAACTTGTCGTACGAGGCCCGGATGCCGTCGGTCCCGCGCTTGAGCGCCTCGTCGGTGACGTCCCGCAGGACGACGTCCCAGCCGGCCTGAGCGGCGACCTGGGCGATTCCGGACCCCATGAGCCCGGCTCCGATGACGGCGAGCTTCCCAGCCACTCCCACACCCCTTACGCGCTGTTTATGGTTCCTCTCCGGCGGACATTAGCGCTCGGGCGCGGCCGTGAGGACCGTAAGTAACGCGTGTCACGGTCTCAGGGCGTGAGACACCCGTCACGTTCCGGTTGGACCGGGGCGGGCCGTCAAATCCGTACGCTTTCGCACCCTTTGACGGTCGGTCCGGTCAGCGGGGCTCCCGGACCGCGTAGTTGAGGACCTGCTCGCTCAGCAGCTCCTCGATGTCGTCGAGCAGGACGAGCACTTCGCGGGAGACCTCGCCGGGTTCGCGCCCGGCGAGCATGGCGCGTCCGATGGCGGCGAACACGGTCTGGTGGGCCCAGCAGATCTGTCCGGCCATCAGCTCGGGCCGGGGATCCCCGTCGGCGGCGCCGGTCTCCTCACGCAGGGCCGCGGCCAGATGGTCCTGGATCTCCTGCTGGAGGCTCCAGAGCCGCGAGCGCAGGGGCGGCGCCTCGTGGACGACGCGCATGAAGCGGTCGTAGCCCTTGGTCAGACCGACCCGGGGCGAGACCGCCTCGACCTCGCCGCGCAGCTCCCGCAGTACGGCGGACGCGGCGGACTCCCCCGTGTCGCGTCCGCGCACCCAGCGCGTGAGCCGGTCGACCAGGCCGCCGGCGCGGTCGAAGAAGAGGTCCTCCTTGGCGGGGAAGTAGTTGTAGACCGTGTTCACGGAGACGTCGGCCGCCTCGGCCACGTCCGCCATGGTCACCGCCATGAAGCCGCGCTCCAGGAACAGTCCGGTGGCGATGTCCGAGATCCGCTGTCTGGTCTCGCGCTTCTTCCGCTCCCTGAGCCCCTCTGCCATGCCGTCATCGTAGAGCGGTCCCGCCCGAAATGGACTCTCTGAAATTTTGGGGTCGTTGCAATTTTAGGGTCACTCTGTTTTTCTGTGGGCATGGCAGCAGTCATCAGCGCGGCCGGACTGGCCCGCACCTTCCGTACGAAGACAGGACCCGTGGAGGCCGTACGGTGCGTCGACCTCACCGTGCGCGAGGGCGAGATCCTCGGCTTCCTCGGGCCGAACGGCGCGGGCAAGACCACCACCCTGCGCATGCTCACGACCCTTCTGAAGCCCACCGGCGGCGCGGCGACCGTCGCCGGGCACGACCTGGTGACCGACCCCGCCGGGGTGCGCCGGGTCTGCGGCTACGTCGCCCAGTCCGGCGGGGTCGACCCGCAGGTCGGGGTGCGCGAGGAACTCGTCACCCAGGGGCGGCTGTACCGGCTGTCCAGGGCCGAGGCGACCGCCCGCGCCGGGGAGCTCGCCCGCGAGCTGGACCTCACCGAGCTGCTCGACCGCAAGGCCGGCGCGCTCTCCGGCGGCCAGCGCCGCCGTCTGGACATCGCGATGGCGCTCACCCACCGGCCCAGGGTGCTGTTCCTGGACGAGCCGACGACCGGCCTGGACCCCGGCAGCCGCGCCGACCTGTGGGAGCTGATCCGCCGGCTGCGCGACGAGCACGGCACGACCGTGTTCCTGACCACCCACTACCTGGACGAGGCCGACGCCCTCGCCGACCGCCTGGTCATCGTCGACCGGGGTGTGGTCGCGGCCGAGGGCACCCCGGCCGCGCTCAAGCTGGAGTACGGCGGCTCGCTCGACGCCACCCTCCAGGACACCTTCCTCGCCATCACCGGCCGCGGGCCCGCCCCGGCCGACTCCGCCCCCGTAGCCGTCTAGGACGCCCCATGCTTCTGCACGACACGGCCCTCGTCTACGGCCGCTATCTGCGCCAGTCCCTGCGCTCCCGGGCCGGGCTGCTCTTCGGACTGCTGACGCCGCTGCTCTATCTGTTCCTCTTCGGCCCGCTGCTGACCCGGCTGCCGCTGGGTGGCCGGGGCAGCTCCTGGCAGCTGCTCGTCCCCGGGCTGCTGCTCCAACTCACCCTGTTCGGCGCCTCGTTCGCGGGCTTCACGATCATCATGGAGAACGCGCAGGGGGTGGTGGAGCGGCTGCGGGTGACCCCGGTCAGCCGTTTCGCGCTGCTGCTCGGCCGGGTGCTCCGGGACGCGACGGTCCTCGTCGTCCAGGCGGTGCTGCTGGTGCTGGCCGCGCTGGTGCTGGGGCTGCGCGCACCGCTGCCGGGCATCCTGGCCGGCTTCGCCTTCGTGGCGCTGCTGACGGTGTCGCTGGCCTCGCTGTCGTACGCCCTGGCGATGAAGGCGCGCACCCCGCAGGAGTTCGCCCCGCTGATCAACGCCCTGACGGTGCCGTCGATGCTGCTGTCCGGGCTGATGCTGCCGATGACGCTGGGTCCCCGCTGGCTGGACCTGCTCTCGCACCTCGTGCCGTTCCGCTATCTGGTGGACGCGGTGCGCGACGCCTACGTGGGCCGGTACGCGAGCGCGCACATGCTGTACGGCTCGCTCGTCGCCGTCGGATTCGCCGTGCTCGCCGTGGCGGTGGGCACACGGGTGTTCCGTACGGCCGGGGCGTAACTACGCTGGCCGCATGGTCAATCTGACGCGTATCTACACGAGGACCGGCGACCAGGGCACCACCGCCCTCGGCGACATGAGCCGGACCGCCAAGACCGACCTCCGGATCGCCGCCTACGCGGACGCCAACGAGGCGAACGCGGTGATCGGCACCGCCATCGCGCTGGGCGGCCTGGAGGAGGAGGTCGTCACGGTCCTCACCCGGGTGCAGAACGATCTGTTCGACGTGGGCGCGGATCTGTCGACGCCGGTGGTCGAGAACCCCGAGTTCCCGCCGCTCAGGGTCGAGCAGTTCTACGTGGACCGGCTGGAGGCGGACTGCGACCGGTTCAACGAACGCCTGGAGAAGCTGCGGTCGTTCATCCTGCCCGGCGGCACCCCGGGCGCGGCCCTGCTGCACCAGGCGTGCACGGTCGTACGGCGGGCCGAGCGGTCCACCTGGGCCGCGCTCGAAGCGCACGGCGACGCGATGAACCCGCTCACCGCGACCTACCTCAACCGCCTCTCCGACCTGCTGTTCATCCTGGCCCGCACGGCGAACAAGGAGACCGGGGACGTGCTGTGGGTGCCGGGCGGCGAGCGCTGAGCCCGGACACCGAGGGGCCGGGACACCTGAGACGTCCCGGCCCGCTCCCCCGCTACTTGTCGGCGTCGCTCGTCGCGTCCCGGCCGGCCGCGGCGGCCGCCGACTCGGCGGCGTCGACCTTCTGCTTCATGTCCGCGTAGCCGGACGGGGTGGCGGTGGCGGTCGCCGCCGGGCTTCCGGCGCCCGGGGTCGTCGCGTCGTCGTGGCCGCAGCCCGTGGCGAGGACCGCGAGCGCCGTCAGCAGGACGGCCGAGGCGACACGCATCAGCTCCCCGCCTTGCCGTCGTCGTTCTTCGCGCACCAGTCCTCGACCGAGTTCAGGTCCTTCTGCCGCTGCTCCAGGCTCGTCCGCAGGGACTTGCGGAAGTCCAGCCGGTCCTTGAGGAACGTGGCGACCTCGGAGTGGCCCGCCTTCTCCGCGTTGTCCACGCGCTGCTGGAGCCGGGCCACCGAGCCGCGTCGGGCCTTGCCGGCGTCCAGCCGCTCCAGGGCGCGGTGCAGCCGGCGGTCGATCCTGGGCACCCGCTTGCACAGCGCCCGAGCGCCGTCCCCGGTGGGTCCGGCGGCCTTCGGGGCGGGCGTGGCGTCGGCGGCCGAGGCGATCCCCGCCGAGCCCGCCAGGAGTGCCGCGGCCGCGAGTCCGGCCAGGAGGGTGCGGGCCTGCGGTCGTGTGGGCATGTGCCTCTCCTTCGCTTCCGGGACGGCCGGTCGGGCCGTCCGTCGGGACAGAAGCTAGGAGCCTTCTTTGGGGAAACCCTGTGACCGGTTCGTCCCCGCTGTGCCGCCGTGCGCCGCCGTGCCGCCGTGCGCCGCCGTGCCGATCAGCCAGTCCCGTCGCCCGGGCAGCGCCGGACCGCCGAGCGGCAGCCGTACCTCGAAACGCGCCCCCGTCCCGTCCGGACCGTCGGCGACACCCACGCTCCCCCGGTGCAGCGCCGCCTGCTGGGCGACCAGGGTGAGGCCGAGGCCGGAGCCCGCGCTGTCCGGGCCGCGCCGGAACCGCTCGAAGACCCGCTGCCGCGCCTCGGGCGCTATGCCGGGCCCCCGGTCGGTCACCGTGAGGACGGCGTCGTTCCCGGCGCGCCACACGCTCACCCGTATCCGGGCGGCGCCCGTGGCGTCGCGGCCGTGGGCCAGCGCGTTGCCGAGCAGGTTGTCGAGGAGCAGCCGCAGCCCCGCCTCCCAGCCGTGCACCGACAGCCCCGGTTCCGCGTCCAGGGCGATCCCGGCGTCCCGGTCCCGGCGGCGGGCCTCCGCCACGGCCGCGTCGGCGACGTCCCCGAGGTCCACGGGCGCGAAGGTCTCCGCCTCCACCAGGTCGCCCCGCCCCAGCTCCCGCAGCATCACCAACAGGCCGAGCAGCCGGGCGTGTTCGATCCTGAGGTCCGCCAGCACCTCGTCCCGGTCGGCGTCGGGCAGCCCGGGGAAGCCGAGGATGTCGAGGTTGGTGCCCATGCTCATCAGCGGGGTGCGCAGCTCGTGCGCGGCGGCCGAGGAGAAGGAGCGGGCGGTGTCCAGCGCCTCGGCGGTGCGCGCGGCCTGTTCGTCGTAGCGGGCGAGGACGGTGCGCAGGGTGGCGGCCAGCTCGTCCACCTCGGTGACCCCGGTGCGCTCCTCGCCTGGCCGGTCCCCGCCGGTGCGCGGGTCGAGCCCGGCGGTACGGCGCGTCAGGCGCCGCAGCGGGGCACTCGCACCGCTCGCGGCGCCCCAGGCGAGCAGCCCGGACAGCGGAGCCGCCGGCAGCGCGGTCAGCACCACCCGGCGCCGTACCAGCCGGACCTGGGCGCGGCTCGCGGTGTCGGGCGCGAAGACCCAGAGCGTGCCGCGCGCGTCAACGGCGCGGACCTGGCGGGCCAGCACCTGCCAGGCGCGGCCGCCGTCCCGCACGGTCACCACTCCGGCGCCGGGCGCGGGCAGCCGGACCGAGTCCCCGGGCCGCGGACCGCCGCTGAAGGACGTGCCCGCGCCCTCGACGCGTACGCCCACGTCCAGGGCCGCGCTGAACAGCTGCCGCTCGCGCACGTCGGCCACCCGGGGGCGGCCGTTCGCGGAGGCGCGCAGCAGGGCGCGGGCGTCCGGGGCGATGGCCGTGGCCCGCTGCCGCAGGTGCTCCACGCCCGCGCCGCGCAGATCGCGGGCGACCAGGTGCAGCAGCAGCCAGCCGGAGGCGAGCACGAGCAGCGGGACGGTGCAGCCGACGGCGAGGCCGACCCGGGTGGAGAGCTTCACGGCGTCTCCCTGAGCACGAAGCCGACCCCGCGCACGGTGTGGACCAGCCGGGGTGAGCCGTCCGCCTCCAGCTTGCGCCGCAGATAGCTGACGAAGGTGTCCACGGCGTCGGTGCGCACGTCGAAGTCGTAGCCCCAGACGCGCTCCAGGAGCTGGTCGCGGCTGAGGACGAGACCGGTGTTGCGCGCGAGCACCTCCAGGAGGGCGAACTCGCGCCGGGTCAGCTCCAGTTGGCGCCCCTCTCGCTCGGCGGTGTGGGCGGCGGGGTCGATCACGAGCCCGGCCGCGCGCAGCACCTCGCGGCCGGCCGGGGGGCTGCGGCGCAGCAGGGCGCGCAGCCGGAGCACCAGTTCCTGGAGGGCGAAGGGCTTGACGAGGTAGTCGTCGCCGCCCGCCTGGAGGCCGGCGATCCGGTCGGCGGTCTCGTCCAGCGCGGAGAGCATGAGCACGGGCAGTTCGCGGCCCTCGGCGCGCAGCCGGGAGCACACCTGGATGCCGCTGAGGCCGGGCATCGACACGTCGAGCACGAGCACGTCGGGCGCCTCCTCGGTGACGGCGGCGAGCGCGCGGGCGCCGTCGGGGGCGGTGCGCACCGCGAAGCCGTTCAGCCGGAGTCCGCGCTCCAGGGAGCGGCGGATCGCCGCGTCGTCGTCGACCACCAGGACCGTCCCGGACCGTGGTGTGTCACCCATGCGCTCTCCTCATTCAACCAACCTACAAGCCAAGGGAGTTGAGAATTTCCCCGACTTCCCGCCCATATGGTCCAGACCTATTGACCGGTGGTCCAGACCTTTCTATTCTCGCGGCAGCATGGGCGTGAAGGCTCAGTCATGCCCCCCATGCCTCCTGACACCCCCCAAGACGAGGGAGGCGCTCTATGCGCTTCAGACGCAGAGCCGCGGCCGCAGCCGCGACCCTGGTGCTCCCCCTGGCCGGCCTGGTCGGCATAGCGAGTCCCGCACAGGCCGCCACCAACGTGACGGCCACCTACACCAAGACCCAGGACTGGGGCACCGGCTTCGAGGGCAAGTGGACCGTGAAGAACACGGGATCCACCGCCATCGACGCCTGGAAGATCGAGTGGGACTTCCCCTCGGGCACGTCCGTCTCCTCCGCCTGGGACGCGGACGTCACGTCCTCCGGCACCCACTGGACCGCGAAGAACAAGTCCTACAACGGCGCGGTCGCCCCCGGCGCCTCGGTCTCGTTCTCCTTCAACGGCGCGGGCTCCGGCTCCCCGTCCAACTGCACGCTCAACGGCGACAGTTGCGACGGCACCACGGTCCCCGGCGACGCGGCACCCTCCGCCCCCGGCACCCCGGCCGCCTCCGAGATCAAGGACACCTCGGTCAAGCTGTCCTGGTCGGCCGCCACCGACGACAAGGGCGTCAAGAACTACGACGTCCTGCGCGACGGCAACAAGGTCGCCACCGTCACCACGACCTCGTACACCGACACCGGTCTGAGCGCGGGCACCGACTACTCGTACACCGTGCGGGCGCGTGACACCGCCGACCAGACGGGCCCGGTCAGCGGTTCCGTCGCGGTGCACACCACCGGCGGCGGCACCAACCCGCCGCCCGCCACCGGCGACAAGGTCAAGCTCGGGTACTTCACCGAGTGGGGCATCTACGGCCGCAACTACAACGTCAAGAACATCGTGACGTCCGGCTCCGCCTCCAAGATCACGCACATCAACTACGCCTTCGGCAACGTGACCAACGGCCAGTGCGCGATCGGCGACTCCTACGCCGACTACGACAAGGCGTTCACCGCCGACCAGTCGGTCAGCGGCCAGGCGGACACCTGGGACCAGCCGCTGCGCGGCAACTTCAACCAGCTGCGCCAGCTGAAGGCCAAGTACCCGAACATCAAGGTGCTGTGGTCCTTCGGCGGCTGGACCTGGTCCGGCGGCTTCGGCCAGGCGGCCCAGAACCCGGCGGCCTTCGCCCAGTCCTGCTACAACCTGGTCAAGGACCCCCGCTGGGCCGATGTCTTCGACGGCATCGACATCGACTGGGAGTACCCGAACGCCTGCGGTCTGTCCTGTGACACCAGCGGAGCTGCGGCCTTCAAGAACGTCGTCTCGGCGCTGCGCTCCAAGTTCGGCTCCAGCGCCCTGGTCACCGCCGCGGTCACCGCGGACGGCTCCAACGGCGGCAAGGTCGAGGCCGCGGACTACGCGGGCGCTTCCCAGTACGTCAACTGGTACAACGTGATGACGTACGACTTCTTCGGCGCCTTCGACGCCCAGGGCCCGACCGCCCCGCACTCCCCGCTCACCTCGTACAGCGGCATCCCGAAGGCCGGCTTCACCACCGCCGACGCGATGGCCAAGTACAAGGCGGCGGGCGTCCCCGCGAGCAAGCTGCTCATCGGCATCGGCTTCTACGGCCGCGGCTGGACCGGCGTCACCCAGGACGCCCCGGGCGGCACCGCCACCGGCGCGGCCCCGGGCACCTACGAGGCCGGCATCGAGGACTACAAGGTCCTCAAGGGCTCCTGCCCGGTCACCGGCACCGTCGCGGGCACGGCCTACGCGCACTGCGGCAGCAACTGGTGGTCCTACGACACCCCGTCGACCATCGCCGGAAAGATGAGCTGGGCCAAGAACCAGGGCCTGGGCGGCGCGTTCTTCTGGGACTTCAGCGGCGACACCAGCAACGGTGAACTCGTGACGGCCGTGAACAGCGGCCTGTCGTAAGAGAGTACGAAGGGTCGCGAGACCCTAAGCGACGTTGACGCGCTGTCCGGGCGGGGCTGCCTCAAGCCACGCGAGAAACCCGGTCAGCGCGTCTTCGCTCATCGCGAGTTCCAGGCGGGTGCCCTGGTGGACGCAGGCGAGGATCACCGCGTCGGACAGCAGGGCCAGCTCCTCCTCGCCCTCGGGCAGCCGGCGGCCGGCCACCTCGATGCGGGAGCGCTCCAGGACGCGGCGCGGACGGATCGCGTAGGAGAAGACGCGGTACCACTCGATGCGGTCGCCGTTGTAGCGGGCGACGCCGTAGCTCCAGCCCTTGCCGCTGGTGTCCGGGTCCGTCGAGACGTCCCAGCGCAGCGAACAGTCGAAGGTGCCGCCGGAGCGCTGGATCAGCCTGCGGCGCAGGCCGAACAGGAACAGCCCCACCAGCACGAGCACCACCACGGCTCCGCACACAGTCAGAGCGAGGACCATCGACACCGACCTCCTCGTCTTCCTGGTAGGGGTACTGCGGACGGCACCAGGTAATGAAACCGCAGTGCCAGGTAATGGAACCGGAAAAACACCCGTATTCGCCACAGCCGCGACCGGCACCGGAATGTTCCGGGCCGGCCGCGGCTGAATGACATGGTCACACGGCGCGATGGATCACTTCGCCGCGGTAGCCGTCCGCAGACGGACATCGGCGCGACGCTCGGCGTCCGCGTCCTCCTCCGCCTTCGCGCGCTCCAGCTCCCGCTCGACGCGCTGGACGTCGATCTCCTCCGCCAGCTCGGCGACCTCGGCCAGCAGCGACAGCTTGTCGTCCGCGAACGAGATGAAACCGCCGTGCACCGCGGCGACGACGGTCCCGCCGTCGCTCGTGCGGATGGTCACCGGGCCCGACTCCAGCACACCCAGCAGCGGCTGGTGACCGGGCATGACGCCGATGTCGCCGGACGTGGTGCGCGCGACGACCAGGGTGGCCTCGCCGGACCAGACCTGGCGGTCGGCGGCGACCAGCTCGACGTGCAGCTCAGCAGCCAAGGTTGGCTCCTCGGGTCACCACCCGGCGGTAGTGCCGGGTGTTGGGGTCAATTCTAGTGGGGCGTGGGGAGAGGGGCGGACAGCACCCCGCAGGACAGGCCCGCGCGGTGCTGTGCCACCCCTCTCACCAAGAGGCAGTTCCTGTGGCGAACCGGTCAGGGCCCGCCGCAGGCGCTCGCTCAGGAGACGCCCAGCTCCTTCGCGTTCTTCTTCAGGTCCTCGATACCACCGCACATGAAGAACGCCTGCTCCGGGAAGTGGTCGAACTCTCCGTCGCAGATCATGTTGAACGCGCGGATCGTCTCCTCCACCGGAACGTCCGAACCGTCCACGCCGGTGAACTGCTTGGCGACGTGGGTGTTCTGGGACAGGAAGCGCTCCACACGACGGGCACGGTGGACGACGAGCTTGTCCTCCTCGCCCAGCTCGTCGATACCGAGGATCGCGATGATGTCCTGGAGGTCCTTGTACTTCTGCAGGATGTTCTTGACGCGCATCGCACAGTCGTAGTGGTCCTGCGCGATGTAGCGCGGGTCCAGGATCCGGGACGTGGAGTCCAGCGGGTCCACGGCCGGGTAGATGCCCTTCTCGGAGATCGGACGGGAGAGAACCGTCGTCGCGTCGAGGTGGGCGAACGTGGTGGCCGGGGCCGGGTCGGTCAGGTCGTCCGCGGGGACGTAGATCGCCTGCATCGAGGTGATCGAGTGACCGCGGGTCGACGTGATGCGCTCCTGGAGGAGACCCATCTCGTCGGCCAGGTTCGGCTGGTAACCCACGGCGGACGGCATACGGCCGAGCAGCGTGGAGACCTCGGAGCCGGCCTGCGTGAAGCGGAAGATGTTGTCGATGAAGAACAGCACGTCCTGCTTCTGGACGTCACGGAAGTACTCGGCCATGGTGAGGCCGGCCAGCGCGACGCGCAGACGGGTGCCCGGGGGCTCGTCCATCTGACCGAAGACAAGGGCGGTCTTGTCGATGACGCCCGAGTCGGTCATCTCCTCGATGAGGTCGTTGCCCTCACGGGTGCGCTCACCGACACCGGCGAACACGGAGACACCGTCGTGGTTGTTGGCGACGCGGTAGATCATCTCCTGGATGAGCACCGTCTTGCCGACGCCGGCACCGCCGAACAGACCGATCTTGCCGCCCTTGACGTACGGGGTCAGCAGGTCGATGACCTTGACGCCGGTCTCGAACATCTCGGTCTTCGACTCGAGCTCGTCGAAGTTCGGGGCCTTGCGGTGGATGGACCAGCGCTCGCCCTCGTGCTTCTCCTCGGAGTTCAGCACCTCACCGAGGGTGTTGAACACCTTGCCCTTGGTGAAGTCGCCGACCGGGACGGTGATGCCGTCACCGGTGTCCGTCACCGCGGACTGGCGGACCAGACCGTCGGTGGGCTGCATGGAGATGGTGCGGACCAGGCCGTCACCCAGGTGCTGGGCAACCTCCAGGGTCAGCGTCTTCTTCTCGCCCGCGCGCGCCGGGTCGGCGACCTCGACGGTGAGGGCGTTGTAGATGTCCGGCATCGCGTCGACGGGGAACTCCACGTCGACGACCGGGCCGATGACCCGGGCGACGCGGCCCGTAGCCGTCGCGGTCTCAACAGTGGTGGTCATTTATCGGTCACTCCCCGAGCTCGCGTCGGCCAGGGCGCTGGCTCCACCGACGATCTCGCTGATTTCCTGGGTGATTTCGGCCTGGCGGGCCGCGTTGGCAAGACGGGAGAGCGTGTTGATCAGCTCACCCGCGTTGTCGGTGGCCGACTTCATCGCGCGCCGCGTGGCGGCGTGCTTCGAAGCGGCCGACTGGAGCATCGCGTTGTAGATGCGGCTCTCCACATACCGCGGCAGCAGGGCGTCGAGGACGTCCTCCGCCGAGGGCTCGAAGTCGTACAGCGGGAGGATCTCCCCCTGGGGGGCGGCCTCCTTGGCGACCTCGTCGAGGCGCAGCGGAAGCAGCCGCTGGGCCACCGCCGTCTGCGTCATCATCGACACGAACTCGGTGTAGACGATGTACAGCTCGTCCACACCGCCTTCCGAGTCGGGGGTCTCGATGGCCTCGATCAGCGGAGCCGCGACCTTCTTGGCGTCCGCGTACGTCGGCTCGTCGGTGAAGCCCGTCCACGACTCCGCGACCTTGCGCTCGCGGAAGTTGTAGTGGGCGATACCGCGCCGGCCGACGATGAACGTCTCGACCTGCTTGCCCTCGCGCTCAAGGCGCGCGGTCAGCTGCTCGGACGCCTTGATCGCGTTGGAGTTGAAGGCGCCGGCCAGACCGCGGTCGCTCGTGAGGAGCAGGACCGCGGCACGGGTCGGGTTCTCCGCCTCCGTGGTCAGCGGGTGCCTGGTGTTCGAACCGGTGGCCACCGCCGTGACGGCGCGCGTGAGCTCGTCCGCGTACGGCTTGGAGGCCGCCACCTTGCGCTGCGCCTTGACGACACGCGAGGCGGCGATCATCTCCATCGCCTTGGTGATTTTCTTGGTCGCGGTGACGGATCGGATGCGACGCTTGTAGACCCGGAGCTGGGCTCCCATGAGTCAGGTCCCTTCCTTACGTCACTTGGCGGCAGTCGCGGGGGTGTCCTCGCCGAGCAGCTTGCCCTCGGAGGTCTCGAACTGCTTCTTGAACTCCGCGATCGCGTCACCGATGGCCTGCAGGGTGTCATCCGACATCTTGCCTCCCTCGCGGATCGACGTCATCAGACCCTGGTGCTTGCGGTGCAGGAACTCCAGGAGCTCCTTGTCGAAGCGGCGGACGTCGTCGACCGGGACGTCGTCCATGCGGCCCGTACCACCGGCCCAGATCGAGACGACCTGGTCCTCGGTGGACATCGGCTGGTACTGGTTCTGCTTGAGCAGCTCGGTCATGCGGGTACCGCGCTCGAGCTGGTTCTTCGAGGCCTGGTCCAGGTCGGAACCGAAGGCGGCGAACGCCTCCAGCTCGCGGTACTGGGCGAGGTCCACGCGCAGTCGGCCGGAGACCTGCTTCATCGCCTTGTGCTGCGCGGAACCACCGACTCGGGAGACGGAGATACCGACGTTCAGCGCGGGGCGCTGACCGGCGTTGAACAGGTCCGACTCCAGGAAGCACTGGCCGTCGGTGATGGAGATGACGTTGGTCGGGATGAACGCCGAGACGTCGTTGGCCTTGGTCTCGACGATCGGCAGACCGGTCATCGAGCCGGCACCCATGTCGTCGGAGAGCTTGGCGCAGCGCTCCAGCAGACGGGAGTGCAGGTAGAAGACGTCACCCGGGTAGGCCTCACGGCCCGGCGGGCGGCGCAGCAGCAGGGAGACGGCGCGGTAGGCGTCGGCCTGCTTCGACAGGTCGTCGAAGACGATCAGGACGTGCTTGCCCTGGTACATCCAGTGCTGGCCGATGGCCGAACCGGTGTACGGCGCCAGGTACTTGAAGCCGGCCGGGTCGGACGCCGGGGCGGCGACGATGGTCGTGTACTCCAGCGCGCCGTTCTCCTCCAGCGCGCGGCGCACGCCGGCGATGGTGGAGCCCTTCTGGCCGACGGCGACGTAGATGCAGCGGACCTGCTTCTTCGGGTCGCCCGAGCGCCAGTTGTCGCGCTGGTTGATGATCGTGTCGACGGCCAGGGCGGTCTTGCCGGTCTGGCGGTCACCGATGATCAGCTGACGCTGGCCGCGGCCGACCGGGGTCATGGCGTCGACGGCCATGTAGCCCGTCTCCATCGGCTCGTGGACCGACTGGCGCTCCATGACCGTGGGGGCCTGCAGCTCGAGCGCGCGGCGACCGTCGGTCTCGACCTCGCCGAGGCCGTCGATCGGCTTGCCGAGCGGGTCGACGACACGGCCGAGGTAGCCGTCGCCGACCGGCACGGAGAGCACCTCACCGGTGCGGTGCACCGGCTGGCCCTCCTCGATGCCGCTGAACTCACCGAGGACGATGGCACCGATCTCGCGCTCCTCGAGGTTGAGGGCGAGGCCGAGGGTGCCGTCCTCGAACTTCAGCAGTTCGTTGGCCATGGCCGAGGGCAGGCCCTCGACCTTCGCGATGCCGTCGCCGGCAAGGGTGACCGTACCGACCTCCTCGCGCGAGGCCGCGTCCGGCTTGTACGACTGGACAAAGTTCTCCAGCGCGTCCCGGATCTCCTCCGGCCGGATCGTGAGCTCCGCCATCTGGGTTCCCTGCTCTCCTTGTTGGGCCCGAAGTTTCACTTGGGGGGATGGGGACTCCCCCCTGAACGAGGTGAATCCTCTGCACGGCCCAACCAGGGCCGTAGGTACGTCTTGCTTGTTGAGTTCTAGCTCGCCATGCGGCGGCCGGCGTCTTCCAGCCGGTCCGCGATGGAGCCGTTGATGACCTCGTCACCGACCTGCACGCGCAGTCCGCCGACGACGTCGGGGTCCACGTCCAGGTTGAGGTGCATCCGGCGGCCGTAGAGCTTCGCCAGGGCGTCGCCCAGGCGTCGCTTCTGCGGGTCGCTCAGCGGCACCGCGGAGGTGACCGTGGCCACCAGCCGGTCCCGGCGCTCGGCGGCCAGCTTGGACAGGGACTCCAGTCCCGCTTCCAGGCTACGTCCACGCGGCGCGGTGACGAGGCGCGTGACCAGACGCTCGGTGACGGGCTTGGCCCGTCCGCCGAGCAGCCGGTGCAGCAGTTCGGCCTTGGCCGAGGCGCTCGCGGCCTGGTCGGTCAGCGCGGCCCGCAGGGCGGGGTCGGAGGCGACGATCCGGCCGAAGCGGAACAGCTCGTCCTCGACGTCGTCGAGCGTGCCGTCCTTCTCCGCCGCGGTGAGGTCGGCGATGTTCGCCAGCTCCTCGATCGCGTCCACCAGGTCGCGGGGCTGCGACCAGCGGGAGCGGGCCATCCCGGCCACCAGGTCGGCGGCCGGACCGCTCACCTGGCCGCCGATCAGGCGCTGCACCAGCTCGGCCTTGGCCTCGGCGGGCTGCGCCGGGTCGGTGAGGACCCGGCGCAGGCCGGCCTCGCGGTCGAGCAGCGCGGTGACGGCCGCCAGCTCGTCGGCGAGCTGCGCGGCGTTCACGGACGTGGAGTCCGTCAGCGCGTCGAGACGCTCCCGTGCGGCAGCCAGTGCCTCGCGGCTCGCTCCGTTCATCGCGTGGCCTCGGCCTTCTCGTCGAGCTCGTCGAGGAAGCGGTCGATCACACGGCTCTGCCGGGCGTGGTCCTCAAGGGACTCGCCGACGAGCTTGCCGGCCAGTTCCGTGGCGAGGGTGCCGACGTCCTGGCGCAGCGCGGCGGAAGCGGCCTTGCGGTCGGCCTCGATCTGGGCGTGACCGGCGGCGATGATCTCCTCGCGCTGACGCTGGCCCTCGGCCCGCATCTCGGCGATGAGCTCCGCGCCCTGCTCCTGAGCCTCCTGGCGCAGCCGCGCGGCCTCGTGCCGAGCCTCGGCGAGCTGGGCCTTGTACTGCTCAAGGACGCTCTGGGCCTCGGTCTGCGCGGCCTCGGCCTTCTCGATACCGCCTTCGATGGCCTCGCGGCGCTGCTCCAGAACCTTGTTGATGTTCGGGAGCAGCTTCCAGGCGAGGAAGCCGAAGACGATGACGAAGGCGATCAGGCCGATGACGAGCTCTGGGATCGGCGGGATGAGGGGGTTCTCGGCTCCCTCAGCCGCAAGCTGAACCAGGGGGCTCATATCAGTGCCTTTCGTCTAGTGGGCTGTAATGGATCCGCAGATCACTGGCCGTAGACGAACGGCATGACCAGACCGATGAGGGCGAGCGCCTCACAGAAGGCGAAGCCGAGGATCTGGTTGGCACGGATCAGGCCGGCAGCCTCGGGCTGGCGGGCAAGCGCCTGGGTGCCGTTACCGAAGATGATGCCGACGCCGACGCCGGGGCCGATGGCGGCGAGACCGTAACCGATGGAGCCGAGGGAGCCGGAAACAGCAGCAAGAGTCTGGGACATGCCCGTTCTTCCTTTTCTTTACGGACCGGTGGGGGTTGGCCACCGGACGAATGAGAGACCGAGAGAGGGAACGCTCAGTGGTGCTCGGCCAGCGCGCCCTGGATGAAGCTGCACGTCAGGAGTACGAAGACGTACGCCTGCAGAGCCTGGACGAACAGCTCGAAGGCAGTCATCACGATGGTCATGATGAACGACACGCCGGCGTACGCGATGCCGATGCCGTTCAGCATGTACCAGCTGGCGATCGTGAAGAGCAGCAGCAGCGTGTGACCGGCGAACATGTTCGCGAAGAGTCGCACCGCGTGCGTGAAGGGCCGGACGAGCAGGTTCGAGAACAGCTCGATCAGCATGGCCAGCGGCAGTACCGCGCCGAGCGACTTGTCGTAGCCCGTGAAGTTCTTGAAGGCGCCGACGAATCCGTGCCGCTTGAAGGTCAGCGAGACCCACAGGACGTAGACGATCAGAGCCAGGACGATCGGGTACGCGATGATCGACGTCACCGGGAACTGCGCCACCGGGATGATCGACCAGAGGTTCATCATCCAGATGAAGAAGAAGAGCGAGACGACGAGAGGTACGTACTTCTCGCCTTCCTTCTTGCCGATCGTCTCGTAGACGACACCGCGCCGGATGAAGTCGTAGCCGGACTCGGCGATCATCTGGAGCTTGCCCGGGACAACCTTCGGGCGGGCGAAGGCGGCCCAGAAGAAGACCACGACGATGATCGAACCGAGCAACGCCAGCAGCATCGGCTTGTTGAAGTACAGGTTGCTGTCCGCGTCGCCCCAGAGCGGCTTGAACAGGAACGAGTGCAGGCCCGGAGCCGGGAAGCCGCACCCGGAGAACAGGTGGCAGCTCGTGTCGAAAGCGAGCGTCTGCGTCGGATCAGCACTCACCGCGGGCTCCTTCATCGTGGCGCATGGGTACGGCAACCTCGTTGTGTCGGCGCGGCGCAGGGCCGCGGTTCGGCACGGGACTGGTGGTTCGGATGTGGGGGCGGCTCGGGGGCATCTCGCCTCGCGATGGAACAGGCGTCAGCTGGGATGCCCGCGTCCGCGATGCCGCAGTTGGCACCGGACGATAGCAGGATCTCGCGTGCGCCTTTATCCCGGCCCTACCTCTCACGACGAGTGCCCTGTCTTATCGGGCTTGTCGCCCTTCGACGAGGCATCAGGTTCGACGTAAAGAGTCTTGGCCTTCATGTGCGCGCGCGTCTGCGCGGCGGTCCAGGTGAGCGTGCAGACCACGATCCCGATGGCGAAGGCCCGCGGATTGAACGCCGTCGTGTCCTTGAACACGGCGATGAACATGATCACCAGCAGGAGCTGGGCCGCGTAGAGCAACAGACCCATCATCTGGAACAGATGGGGAAGTGACTTGGCGGTGCGTTGAAGCACGAAGAGACCAAGCCCCATGAGAGCGCTGACCAACAGCGTCGCCACGACCGCCCCGATGGCCCCCTTGCCACCCGCGACCACGGCGCTGACGACGGTGGCGATCGCACCGACGACAGCCGTGGGCACGGCGGCCTGGGCCAGAATCCGGACGTCATTGGACGGCATGGCGGCAACTCCGCTTTCACAGGGGGCAGGTGTCGTCATGGACGAGCGTAGTCCCGGGCAGAGTGATCGATTACTCACACCAATGGACCGTCGCATTACGGTCCTTCGGCTCTCTCCGGGGTTCTCGTGAACCGTATCACAAACTATTTGATGAGGTCTTTACCCACCTGGTGTGCCCGGAGTCACACATGAGAGTGATGCTGCGCGTCTGTGCAAAAACCGCGCCTACTTGTCTGATATTGGGGGACTTTGCTCCCCCACGGGTTGGCAATGCTCTAGTCAGATTCTTACCTTGCGGCCCTTACCCGAGTCCGGTCGAGCGCCCAGCGCGGTCGCGCCGTTGACGCCCGCGACAGCGGCCGCGACGGGCTCGCGGGGCTCGGCTTCGGGCTGGTCCTCGCCGGCGTTCTCCAGGGCCCCGGCCGCCGCCCTGCGGCGTCGGTAGCGCGGCGGTACGAAGGCCTCCGCCCAGCGGGGGGCGTGGGGGGTGAAGCGGGGCAGGAGGAGCATCACCAGGCCGACGGCGCTGAGGAAGACGACGCCGAGGACGATCCACATGGACGCCGAGTTGACCGAGTAGGCGAGCGCGCCGAAGCCGATGAGCGCCGACCAGAAGTACATGATCAGCACGGCCCGGCTGTGCGAGTGGCCGACCTCGAGCAGGCGGTGGTGCAGATGGCCCCGGTCGGCGGCGAACGGCGACTGACCGCGCCAGGTGCGGCGCACGATGGCGAGGATCAGGTCGGCGGCGGGGATCGCGATGATGCTCAGCGGCATCAGCAGCGGGATGTAGACGGGCACCATCGCGTGCACGGCGCTGCGCTCGGAGGCGCCGAAGAGACGGTCGGGGTCGACCTGTCCGGTGACGGAGATGGCGCCGGCGGCCAGCACGAGACCGATGAGCATCGAGCCGGAGTCGCCCATGAAGATGCGCGCGGGATGCATGTTGTGCGGCAGGAAGCCCACGCACATACCCATCAGGATCGCCGCGAACAGCGTCGCGGGGGCGGCCTCCTCGATGCCGTACGAGTACCAGATGCGGTAGGCGTACATGAAGAACGCGCCCGCGGCGATGCACACCATGCCCGCCGCGAGACCGTCGAGGCCGTCCACGAAGTTGACCGCGTTGATGGTGACGACCACCAGCGCCACCGTCAGCAGGGTGCCCTGCCACTGGGTCACCGCCACCGTGCCGACGCCCGGCACCGGCAGCCACAGGATCGTCAGACCCTGCATGACCATCACGCCGGCGGCGATCATCTGGCCGCCCAGCTTGATCAGGGCGTCGATCTCGAACTTGTCGTCCAGGACGCCGATGAGCCAGATCAGGGCGGCCCCGGAGAGCAGGGCGCGCGGCTCGTTGGAGCGGACGAAGACCTCGTTCAGGCTGCTGAGGTGGTCCGCGACCAGCAGGCCCGCGCACAGTCCGAAGAACATCGCGATGCCGCCGAGGCGCGGAGTGGGTTCGCGGTGCACGTCACGTGCCCGGATCTCCGGCATCGCCCCCGCCACGATCGCGAACTTACGCACCGGTCCCGTCAGGAGGTACGTCACCGCGGCCGTGACACAGAGCGTCAGCAGGTATTCACGCACGGGCTTCCCCACAGATCTCGCTGGCCATCACAGCCCCACACCCTAGCGAGCGGGGCATACGGATGAGGACTTCCGGGTAGTGACGATGGTTGCACCGCCCCCCGCGCGACACCCGCTCACCGGACCGTACGGCCTACCGTCTACCCCTGCTCAGGCGGGGTAGGGCGAAAACGCGCCAGTCAGTTCGCGCACCTGCGCGCGCACCGCGCCGGGAGCAAGCTCACCCCGCACGACGCCCGCCAGCAGCGCGGCGATGCGTTCCATCTCCGCCTCGCCCATGCCCTGGGTGGTCACCGCTGCGGTGCCCAGGCGCAGTCCCCGGTCCCCGGTGTGCGGCAGCGGGCAGCAGTCGAGGACGAGCCCGGCGGCGGCGAGCAGACCGCGCGCGGTGCGGCCGTCCGCGCCGAGCGGGGCGGGGTCGACGGTGACGAGGTGGGTGTCGGTGCCGCCGGTGGTGACGGCGAGCCCCTCGGCGGCCAGCCGGTCCGCGAGCACCCGGGCGTGGGCGACGACCTGATGGGCGTAGAGGCCGAAGGCGGGTGTCGCCGCCTCCCCGAAGGCGACGGCCTTGGCGGCGACCACGTTCATCTGCGCGCCGCCCTGGGTGAAGGGGAACACCGCCCGGTCCACCCGCCCGGCGAGCGCTTCGCCGCACAGGATCAGTCCGCCGCGCGGTCCGCGCAGCACCTTGTGCGTCGTCGCGCACACGATGTCGGCGTACGGCACCGGGTTCGGCGCCGCTCCCCCGGCGACCAGCCCGAGGGGATGCGCCGCGTCCACGATCAGATACGCGCCCACCTCGTCGGCGACCTCGCGGAAGAAGGCGTGGTCGAGGTGGCGGGGATAGGCGATCGAGCCGCACACGAGGGCCCTGGGGCGGTGCTCCCGGGCCAGCCGGCGCACCTCGTCGTGGTCGACGAGCCCGGTGGCGGGGTCGAGGCCGTAGGACACGAAGTCGAACCAGCGGCCGGAGACGTGCGCGGGCGAGCCATGGCTGAGATGGCCGCCGTGGGGCAGCCCGAGGGCGAGGACGGTGTCCCCGGGGCGCAGCAGGGCCGCGTAGGCGGCGAGGACGGCCGAGGAGCCGGTGTGCGGCTGGACGTTGGCGTGCTCGGCGCCGAACAGCTCCCGGGCCCGCTCGGCGGCCAGGTGCTCGGCGGCGTCGGCGAAGGCGCAGCCGCCGTGGAACCGGGCGCCCGGGTAGCCCTCGGCGTACTTGTTGGCCAGCGGGGAGCCGAGCGCGGCGAGCACGGCCGGGGAGGCGAAGTTCTCGGCGGCGCTCAGCTGGAGGGTGGACGTCTGCCGGTCCAGTTCGCCCCGCAGGATGTCGGCCAGCTCCGGGTCCTGCCGGCGCAGGACGTCCGGGTCCGGGGCGGGAGTGACCGGCATGGGAGGCTCCGGCGGTCGGAAGTGGACTTACGTCCAATGTAGGCCCGGGGCGGAAGGGGCGCTCGGCCGCTCCGCCCCGGTTCCGCCGCAGTGCCGGGGCGGGGTCACATGTGCGCGGGGACGCCGGTCAGCGCGGTGACGACCGGGTCCAGGGCGTCCCGTATCTCGTCGCCGATGGAGCGGAAGAAGGGCAGCGGGGCGCCGTAGGGGTCGTACACCTCGTCCGCCTCGGCGGTCGGGGCGAGCAGCCAGCCGCGCAGCGCGGCGGCGGCCCGGACCAGGGCGCGGGCGCGCAGCACGACGCCGTCCTCCAGGGGCGGCAGAGTGGCCGGATCTATCGCCCGCACCAGGCGGGTGAACTCCTTCAGCGTGAAGGTGCGCAGGCCCGCGGAGTGGCCCATGGAGATGACCTGGGCGCGGTGGTCGCGGGTGGCGGTCAGCACGAGGTCGGCCATGATGACGTGCTCGTCCAGCAGCTCACGTCCGGTGAACCCGGCCGCGTCCGCGCCGAACTCGGCCAGCACGGTCTCCGCGTTCTCCTCCATGGGGGCGCCCTCGTGGCCCCAGGTGCCGGCGCTCTCCACGATCAGACCGCCGCCGAGCACGCCGAGCCGCTCCGCCACGAGGTGCCGGGTCAGCCGCTCGGTGATGGGCGAGCGGCAGACGTTGCCGGTGCTGACGTGGAGGATGCGGAAGGTGTCGCGCGGAAACCCGAAGGTGGTGGTCTGCTCCGCCGCGCTCTCCCCGCCGCCTATGCCGCGCATGGGGTGACCCCCTGCTCGGGCGGGACGGGGAGGACGGGGGGCTCGGGCGCCGTCAATTCGCCACCTCAAGGTCGGGTACGACCTTGCGCAGCTCCTCCGGGGAGATCGCGCCCGCGCGCAGCAGCACGGGGACGTCACGGGAGACGTCCACGATGGAGGAGGGCACGTTGCCCGGGGTGGGGCCGCCGTCGAGGTAGACGGAGACGGAGTCGCCGAGCATCTGCTGGGCGGCGTCGCAGGTCTCGGGGGCGGGGTGGCCGGTGAGGTTGGCGGAGGAGACGGCCATGGGGCCGAACTCGGTGAGCAGCTCGATGGCGACCGGGTGCAGCGGCATCCGGACGGCGACGGTGCCCCGGGTGTCCCCGAGGTCCCACTGCAGGGACGGCTGGTGCCGGGCGACCAGGGTGAGGGCGCCGGGCCAGAAGGCGTCGACCAGGTCCCAGGCCTTCTCGGAGAAGTCCGTGACGAGGCCGTGCAGGGTGTTCGGGGAGCCGATGAGCACGGGGGTGGGCATGTTGCGGCCCCGGCCCTTGGCGGCGAGCAGGTCGGCGACGGCCTCGGAGGAGAACGCGTCGGCGCCGATGCCGTACACCGTGTCGGTCGGCAGGACCACCAGTTCGCCGCGGCGGACGGCGGACGCGGCCTCGCGCAGACCCGTCACGCGGTCGGTCGCGTCGTTGGTGTCGTATCGCCGTGCCATCTAGCGGGCCTCCTCGTACGGGTACTGCGGGGATGAAGTCGGGCGGGCGCTCACGGCATCGCCTTGCGGGCGGTCGCGAAGCGCGGGCGGTTGTTGAGGTCGGGGTGGTCGGCCGCGTCGGCCCAGCCCCGCTCCTCGGTGAAGATCCACGGCACCTGGCCGCCCTGGGTGTCGGCGTGCTCGACGACGACGACTCCGCCGGGGCGCAGCAGCCGGTGCGCGGTGCGCTCCAGGCCGCGGATGAGGTCGAGGCCGTCCTCGCCGGAGAAGAGGGCGAGGTCGGGGTCGTAGTCGCGGGCCTCCGGGGCGACGTACTCCCACTCGGTGAGGGGGATGTACGGCGGGTTGGAGACGACCAGGTCGACCTGGCCGTCGAGGTCCGGGAAGGCGGTCAGGGCGTCGCCCTGGCGCAGATCGACCCTGGAGCCCTGCATGTTCTTGCGGGTCCACTGCAGGGCGTCCTCGGACAGCTCCACGGCGTGGACGCGCGAGCGGGGCACCTCCTGGGCCAGCGCCAGCGCGATGGCGCCGGAGCCGGTGCACAGGTCGACGATGCAGGGCTCGACCACGTCCATGGCACGCACGGCGTCTATGGCCCAGCCGACGACCGACTCCGTCTCGGGGCGGGGCACGAAGACGCCGGGGCCCACCTGGAGCTCCAGGTAGCGGAAGTAGGCGCGTCCGGTGATGTGCTGGAGCGGTTCGCGCTGCTCACGGCGGGCGACGACCTCCCAGTAGCGGGCGTCGAAGTCGGCGTCCTTCACGGAGTGGAGCTGGCCGCGCTTGACGCCGTGCACGAACGCCGCGAGTTCCTCGGCGTCGTTGCGCGGCGAGGGCACACCGGCGTCGGCCAGCCGCTGGGTGGCCTGGGCCACCTCCGCGAGCAGCACGCTGCGGGGGCTCGGGGGTCGCCCCCCGAAGTCTTGCTGCACGCTTCTCCTCCGGTCTCGTGCTTCGTCGTGCGGTGGGTGCTTACGCGGCGGCGAGCTTCGCCGCCGAGTCGGCGTCGACGCAGGCCTGGATGACCGCGTCGAGGTCGCCGTCCAGGACCTGGTCCAGGTTGTACGACTTGAAACCGACGCGGTGGTCCGAGATGCGGTTCTCCGGGAAGTTGTACGTCCGGATCTTCTCGGAGCGGTCGACCGTGCGGACCTGGCTGCGGCGGGCGTCCGCGGCCTCGGCCTCGGCCTTCTCCTGGGCGGCGGCGAGCAGCCTGGAGCGCAGGATACGCATCGCCTGCTCCTTGTTCTGGAGCTGGCTCTTCTCGTTCTGGCAGGAGGCGACGACACCCGTGGGCAGGTGGGTGATGCGCACGGCGGAGTCGGTGGTGTTCACGGACTGGCCGCCGGGTCCTGAGGAGCGGTAGACGTCGATGCGCAGGTCGTTGGCGTGGATCTCGACGTCGACCTCCTCGGCCTCGGGCGTGACGAGCACGCCGGCGGCGGAGGTGTGGATACGGCCCTGCGACTCGGTCGAGGGCACGCGCTGCACGCGGTGCACACCGCCCTCGTACTTCAGCCGGGCCCACACGCCCTGGCCGGGCTCGGTGGCACCCTGGCCGCCCTTGGTCTTCACCGCGACCTGGACGTCCTTGTAGCCGCCCAGCTCGGACTCGGTGGAGTCGATGATCTCGGTCTTCCAGCCCACACGCTCGGCGTACCGCAGATACATGCGCAGGAGGTCACCGGCGAACAGGGCGGACTCGTCGCCGCCCGCGCCGGCCTTGATCTCCAGGATGACGTCCTTGTCGTCGCTCGGGTCGCGCGGGACGAGCAGGAGCCGCAGCTTCTCGGTCAGCTCGTCGCGCTGCCTGTCCAGCACCTTGACCTCGGCGGCGAAGTCGGGGTCGTCGGCCGCGAACTCGCGCGCGGTCTCGATGTCGTCGCCGGTCTGCTTCCAGGAGCGGTACGTGGCGACGATCGGGGTCAGCTCGGCGTAGCGCTTGTTCAGCTTGCGCGCGTTCGCCTGGTCGGCGTGGACCGAGGGGTCGGCGAGCTTCTGCTCCAGATCGGCGTGCTCGGCGACGAGTTCCTCGACGGCCTCGAACATCTTTCGGCTCCTGTACTGCGGGTGAAGGGCTGGCGGGCGACCAAAAACGCCGGTCCCGGGCACACCCCGGGCGGGGCGTGACCGTGGACCGGCGGTTTCGCGCTCGCTACTTCTTCGAGCCGGCGGCAGCCTTGCCGAAGCGGGCCTCGAAGCGGGCCACGCGGCCACCGGTGTCGAGGATCTTCTGCTTGCCCGTGTAGAACGGGTGGCACTCGGAGCAGACCTCGGCGCGGATGGCGCCGGACTGGATGGTGCTGCGGGTGGTGAACGACGCGCCACAGGTGCAGCTGACCTGGGTCTCGACGTACTCGGGGTGGATCTCGCGCTTCAAGGTGTCTCCTAGGTTCCGGGAGGGCGCCGGGTCGCTGCCGCGGGCTTGCGGGGCGTGAACCGGGGCCGACGTACCAGTCTGCCAGGACTGGCGCCATCCCCCAAAACCGGGGGCGTCCCTTTTCTATTCCCTGGGGGTGTGGGGCGCCTTTTGCGGTGTGGAGGGCGCCTTTTGCGGTGCCGGGGGCGCTTCGTGGGCGGGTGCGGGCCGTCTTCGGCTGGTCGCGCAGTTCCCCGCGCCCCTTTTCGGCTACCCCTACGGGGTGCCGATCACCTTGCCTGCCCTGCCCGTCGCCGCTTCCGCCGTCGCCGTCGCGGGGACCTTGTGGTCCTTCTTCAGGGCCTGCCAGACCTGGGCGGCCTTTCCGGGTTCCAGGAGGACGCGGTTGGGGTCGGCGGGGTCGTACTGGACCGGCATCGTCACCATCTGGACGTGGGAGGACTTGATGCCCTTGAGGCCGCCGGCGAAGTCCGCGAGGGAGTTGACCGAGCCGAGGTCGGAGTCGGTGGTGACGGACCTGGTGGCGGTGTCGGCGAGGTCGTAGAGCCGCTTGGGGCTGCTGAGGACGCCGATGTGCTTGACGCGGTCCATCAGCGCCTTGACGAAGGCCTGCTGGAGCTGGATGCGGCCGAGGTCGGAGCCGTCGCCGACGCCGTGCCGGGTGCGGACCAGGCCGAGGGCCTGGGTGCCGTCGAGGGTGTGGGTGCCGGCCGGGAGGTCCAGATGGCTCTGCGGGTCGTGGATGGCCTGGGTGGTGGTCACCGGTACGCCGCCGAGGTCGTCGATCAGCCGCTGGAAGCCCGCGAAGTCGACCTCCAGATAGTGGTCCATGCGCAGTCCGGTGAGCGATTCGACCGTCTTCACGGCGCAGGGGGCGCCGCCGGTGGCGTACGCGGAGTTGAACATCACGTCCTGCGCGGCCGGGAAGGTCTGCCCCTTGCTGTCGGCGCAGGCGGGGCGGTCGATGAGGGTGTCGCGGGGGATCGAGACGACGGTGGCCTTCTTGTGGCCCTTGTAGACGTGCACGATCATCGCGGTGTCGGCGCGGGCCCCGCTGTCGGCGGCCCCGCCGCCGAGTCTGCGGTTGGCGCCGGCGCGGGTGTCCGAGCCGAGGACCAGGATGTTCTCGGAGCCGGTGGCGCCCTTCGCGGGCCGGTGGCCGCCGAGGATCTGGTTGATGTCGACGCTCGTGAGGTTGCCGTTGAGCTTGAAGTAGACGTATCCGGCTCCGGCGCCGCCCAGGACGACGACGCCCGCGGCGGCCCAGGCGGTGGCGAGCAGCGCCTTGCGGCGCGTGCTGCGGGGTTTGCGGCGGCGGCCCTTGCTCCGGCGGCGGGGCGCCGGGGTGCTCTCGGCGGACACGTCACTCCTAGGTCTCGTCCGGTTGATTACCCCCTGCGTTCAGGGTCGGGTGCGGTCGTCATGCACCATCGTCGCTCCGCCTGGTCATACAGGGAAACTCGGGACAGACTCGCACAGCCGCAGCGGCCTTCCTTGTGCGACGGGCGTCACGGAACGTGACCGGCGTGAGGGGGCGATCCCGCGCTCACCTGGGGTTTCGGCGGGGCCGGCGGCGGGGGTCGCGGGTGGGGCGGACGGGGCGCGTGTGGGAAAGGTCTCGCGCGGTGCCGTAGCGCGCGGACGCGGGCGGGGAACGTGCGCGAAGAGGCACGCGAAGGGGTGCGCAAAGAAGTGCGCAAAGAGGCCGCCCCCGGCGGAAGATCCGACGGGGGCGGCCTCAACGCCCTTACGGGCGGGGTGAGTTCGGCGTGACTCAGTCGCCGTTGCCCGGAGCGGGCGTGTTCTTCTGAATCTGCGTCAGGAACTCGATGTTCGACTTCGTCTGCTTCATCTTGTCGAGCAGGAGCTCGATCGCCTGCTGCTGGTCGAGCGCGTGCAGCACGCGACGCAGCTTCCAGGTGATGGCCAGCTCCTCGCTGCCGAGCAGGATCTCTTCCTTACGGGTGCCGGACGCGTCCACGTCCACCGCCGGGAAGATGCGCTTGTCGGCGAGCTTCCGGTCGAGCTTGAGCTCCATGTTGCCGGTGCCCTTGAACTCCTCGAAGATCACCTCGTCCATGCGGGACCCGGTGTCGACGAGCGCGGTGGCGAGGATGGTCAGCGAGCCGCCGTCCTCGATGTTGCGCGCGGCACCGAAGAAGCGCTTCGGCGGGTACAGGGCGGTGGAGTCGACACCACCGGAGAGGATGCGGCCCGAGGCCGGGGCGGCGAGGTTGTACGCACGGCCCAGACGCGTGATCGAGTCGAGCAGCACGACCACGTCGTGACCCAGCTCCACCAGGCGCTTGGCGCGCTCGATGGCCAGCTCGGCGACCGTGGTGTGGTCCTCGGCCGGACGGTCGAAGGTCGAGGAGATGACCTCGCCCTTGACCGAGCGCTGCATGTCGGTGACCTCTTCCGGACGCTCGTCGACCAGGACGACCATCAGGTGGCACTCGGGGTTGTTGTGCGTGATCGCGTTGGCGATCGCCTGCATGATCATGGTCTTGCCGGTCTTCGGCGGGGCCACGATCAGACCGCGCTGGCCCTTGCCGATCGGCGACACGAGGTCGATGATGCGGGTCGTCAGGATGCCGGCCTCGGACTCGAGGCGGAGGCGGTCCTGCGGGTACAGCGGCGTCAGCTTGTTGAACTCCGGCCGCCCGCGGCCGTGTTCGGGCGCCATGCCGTTGACGGAGTCGAGGCGGACGAGCGCGTTGAACTTCTCGCGGCGCTCCCCCTCCTTCGGCTGGCGGACCGCGCCGGTGAGGTGGTCGCCCTTGCGCAGGCCGTTCTTGCGGACCTGGGCGAGGGAGACGTACACGTCGTTCGGACCGGGCAGGTAGCCGGAGGTCCGGATGAAGGCGTAGTTGTCGAGGATGTCCAGGATGCCCGCGACGGGGATCAGGACGTCGTCCTCGTTGACCTGCACCTCGGCGACCTCGTCGCGGCCACGACGGCCACGGCGGTCGCGGTAGCGGCCACGACGGCCACGGCGGCCGCCCTCGAAGTCGTCGTCGTCCTGCTGCTGGCGGTCCTGACGGCCGCCCTGCTGCTGGCCCTGCTGACGCTGGCCGCCCTGCTGGTCGTCGCCCTTGCCGCCACGGCGGTCGCGGTCACGGTCCCGGCCCCCGCGGTCACGGTCGCGGTCGCGGTCGCGGTCGCGGCGGTCGCGGCGGCCACGGCCCTCGCCGTCACCGGCGTCGCCCTTGGCGTCGTTGTTCTGCTGCTGCGTCTCGGCCTTCGGCTCGCTCTTCGGCGCCTCGGCGGCGGTCTCGGCCGGGCTGCCCGCCTCGGCGGTCGCGCGGCGGCGACGGCGCTCGCCGGAGGTGTCCTCGGCGGCGGTCTGCTGCTCGGGCTGGCCCTTCGGGGAGGGCTGGCCCGGGATCTCGATCTGGGCGGCGGCCTTCTCGGCGGACTTCTCCGCCTTCGCCTCGGCGGCCTCCTCACCCGTACGGGTCTTGGAGGTGGCGCGGCGCTTGGGCTTGGTCTCGGCGGCGGCCTCGGCCTTGGGGGCTCCTCCCCCGGCCTGCGCCTCCTTGATGACCTCGATCAGCTGGCTCTTGCGCATCCGCGCGGTGCCCTTGATACCGAGGCCCGAGGCGACCTGCTGCAGCTCGGCCAGCACCATGCCCTCAAGGCCGGTGCCTCGGCGCCGCCGGGAGCCGGCACCGGTGGCAGGCGCGGAGTCCGTGGCGGGCGCGGCAGCGGTCTCCTCGACACGTGCGCCCATCAGATCGGTGGTGTCGCTCACGAAGGGTCCTTCCCTGGAGCGGACGTCGGCCTGTCTGGCTCGGCGACCGGTTGTGCTGTCCGGCATCGGTTCTGTCGGTGAGTACCGTGCCGGGGCGGTGGTCCGCCTGGAAACGGCGGAAGAGAAATTTCTGGTGATGGCGCTCCCCGCGAGCCGTGACACCCGGTGTCACATGGCGCGGCGGCGCCGATTCCGGAGCGGGTCCTGTGCCTCGCTCAGTGCCCCCATACGTCGTACTGCCCAGGTACGGCGCACGGAACACGGAGTGGCTTGGGAGGCTCCCGGAAGAATGTCTGTCCCTGACGGGGACACGAAGCACCTCGCCATGGTGGGGTCGGGTGCAGACTTGAGATTAACACTACCGGATGCAACAAACATTCCCCCTCTCCAAATCCGGCAACCGGGTGTCAGGACGCAAGCGGCAGCACGCTCGCTCCCTGCAGATCGAGGTCGAGGCGGTTGGCCGCCCAGTCGGCCCCGGCCAGCGCCTGGACCTTGTCGGCGGTGCCCGCGTCGGCCAGGGCCATGACGGTGGGTCCGGCGCCCGAGATGACGGCCGGTACGCCGTCGGCGCGCAGCCGCTCCACGAGCGCGGCGCTGTCGCGCATCGCCGGGGCGCGGTAGTCCTGGTGGAGACGGTCCTCGGTGGCGGGCAGCAGCAGCTCGGGGCGCCTGGTCAGGGCCTCGACGAGCAGGGCCGCGCGGCCCGCGTTGGCGGCGGCGTCGACATGCGGGACGGTGCGCGGGAGCAGTCCGCGCGCGGTCTCGGTGAGCACCGGCTTCCCGGGCACGAAAACCACCGGAACGATGGAATCGTCGGGCTCCATCCTGATGGCGCGGGCGGCGCCGCGCTCCAGCCAGGAGAGGGTGAACCCGCCGAGCAGACAGGCGGCGACGTTGTCGGGGTGGCCCTCGATCTCGGTGGCCAGTTCGAGCAGCGCCGCGTCGTCGAGACGGTTCTCGCCGCCTATGGTGACGGCGCGCGCGGCGACGATGCCGGCGCAGATGGCGGCGGAGGAGGAGCCGAGGCCGCGGCCGTGCGGGATGCGGTTGGCGCAGACGATCTCCAGCCCGCGCGGCTGGCCGCCCAGCACGTCGAAGGCGGTGCGCAGGGCGCGGACCAGCAGATGGCGCTCGTCCCTCGGCAGGCTCTCGCCGCCCTCGCCCGCGATGTCGATGTGCAGCCCGGAGTCGGCGACCCGGACGACGACGTCGTCGTAGAGCCCCAGCGCGAGGCCCAGGGCGTCGAAGCCCGGACCGAGGTTGGCGCTGGTGGCGGGGACGCGCACCCGGACGGCGGCGGCGCGGAACGCGGGACCGGCCATCGCTCGTGACTCTCCTTGAGCTGCGTGGCTGCCCGAATGTGCCCTGCGGCGGACATTCGGTGTGGACATTCGATGACGTACGAAGACCCGTCGGGCCGCGCAGACGACGCGGCGCCGTGCCACACGCGTGGGCATGTGCGGTGGGCGGGTTGGTCCCAGCCTATCGAAGGAAGGTTCAGTGGCGACATAGGGCGCACAGGAGGCGCACGATGCGTGTCGTAAGCCCCCTGTGCATCCGTTCCGGCCGCCGCGATCCGCTTCCGGGGTTTCGGACCGGGGTCAGACCAGACCGAGGCGCCGGGCCGCGACGGCCGCGTCGACCGGTACGACGACCGGCTGCGGGGCACCCTCGGTCGCCAGGCCCGGGTCCTTCAGGCCGTTGCCGGTGACCGTACAGACGATGGTCTGGCCCGGATCGACCCTGCCCTGCCCCGCCGCCTTGAGCAGACCGGCCACCGAGGCGGCGGAGGCGGGCTCCACGAAGACGCCCTCCTGCGCGGCCAACAGCCGGTAGGCGCGCAGGATCTCACGGTCCGTCACCTCGTCGATGACGCCCCCGGACTCGTCCCGCGCCGCGAGGGCGTACTGCCAGGAGGCGGGGTTGCCGATGCGGATGGCGGTGGCGAGGGTCTTGGGGTCCTTGACGACCTCGCCGCGCACGATGGGCGCGCTGCCCGCGGCCTGGTAGCCCCACATGCGCGGGGTGCGGCGCGCGGGGCCGTCGGCCTTGTACTCCGTGTAGCCCTTCCAGTAGGCCGTGATGTTGCCCGCGTTGCCGACCGGAAGGATGTGGATGTCGGGGGCGTCGCCGAGCGCGTCGACGATCTCGAACGCGGCCGTCTTCTGGCCCTCGATGCGCACGGGGTTGACCGAATTGACCAGCGCCACCGGGTAGTTGTCGCTCAGGGCGCGGGCGAGGTCGAGGCAGTCGTCGAAGTTTCCGTCGACCTGGAGGATGGTCGCGCCGTGCACGAGGGCCTGGGCCATCTTGCCGAGCGCGATCTTGCCCTGCGGGACGAGCACCGCGGAGACCATGCCGGCGCGCACCGCGTAGGCGGCGGCGGAGGCGGAGGTGTTGCCGGTGGAGGCGCAGATGACCGCCTGGGCGCCCTCCTCCTTGGCCCGCGTGATGGCCATGGTCATGCCCCGGTCCTTGAAGGAGCCGGTGGGGTTGGCCCCCTCCACCTTGAGGTGGACCTCGCAGCCGGTGCGCTCGGAGAGCACCTGCGCGGGCACGAGAGGCGTGCCGCCCTCACGGAGCGTCACGACCGGCGTGCTGTCGGTGACCGGCAGCCTGTCCCGGTACTCCTCGATGATTCCGCGCCACTGGTGGGTCATTGCCGCTTACTCCCCTTCAACCCGCATGATGCTGGCGACACCCCGCACGGTGTCGAGCTTGCGCAGCGCCTCGACGGTCCCGGACAGGGACGCGTCGGAGGCCCGGTGGGTCACGACGACAAGCGATGCCTCGCCGTCCTTGCCCTGCTGCCTGACCGTATCGATGGACACCCCGTGCTCGGCGAACACCGTGGCGACCTGGGCGAGGACACCCGGTTTGTCGGCGACGTCGAGGCTGATGTGGTAGCGCGTGACGACGTCCCCCATCGGGGAGACGGGCAGCGCCGCGTACGCCGACTCGCCCGGGCCCGTCGTACCGCTGAGCAGGTTGCGGCAGACCGCGACGAGGTCGCCGAGGACCGCGGAGGCGGTGGGCGCGCCGCCGGCGCCGGGGCCGTAGAACATCAGCTGGCCGGCCGCGTCGGACTCCACGAAGACGGCGTTGTACGCGCCGCGCACCGAGGCCAGCGGGTGGCCGAGCGGGATCATCGCGGGGTGGACGCGCGCGGTGACGGAGGCGCCGTCCTCGGCGCGCTCGCAGATGGCGAGCAGTTTGATGGTGCAGCCCATGCGCTTGGCCGAGCGGAAGTCGGCGGCGGTGACCTCGGTCATGCCCTCGCGGTGCACGTCGTCGAGGCGGACCCGGGTGTGGAAGGCGATCCCGGCGAGGATGGCGGCCTTGGCGGCGGCGTCGAAGCCCTCGACGTCGGCGGTGGGGTCGGCCTCGGCGTACCCGAGGGCGGTGGCCTCGTCCAGGGCCTCCTGGTAGCCCGCGCCGGTGGAGTCCATCTTGTCGAGGATGAAGTTGGTGGTGCCGTTGACGATGCCGAGCACGCGGTTGACCTTGTCGCCGGCGAGGGACTCGCGCAGCGGGCGGATCAGCGGGATGGCACCGGCGACGGCGGCCTCGTAATAAAGGTCCTTGCCGTGCTCCTCGGCGGCGGCGTGCAGCGCGGCGCCGTCCTGGGCGAGCAGGGCCTTGTTGGCGGAGACGACGGAGGCGCCGTGTTCGAGGGCCGTGGTGATGAGGGTGCGGGCGGGTTCGATGCCGCCGATGACCTCCACCACCACGTCGATGTCACCGCGCTTGACCAGCGCCGTCGCGTCCGTGGTGACCAGCGCCGGGTCGATGCCCGCGCGCACCTTGGCCGGGCGGCGTACGGCGACACCGGCGAGCTCCACCGGGGCGCCGATGCGGGCGGCGAGGTCGTCGGCGTGCGTCGTCATGATGCGCGCCACCTCGGAGCCGACCACTCCACAGCCCAGCAGCGCCACCTTCAGCGGACGCGTACGCATCATCCGACCTCGTTTCCCTCATACCGTGTGCGGTGGGACCAGTCTCACTCACCGGACGGCGGTTTCTCCCCTTGGTCCGGATCCTGAGACATGTATTTCATCTCGCCCGGTGGGGCCGCAGGAGGTTTTCCCGGCGGCCCCACCGGCTGGGCTTTTTCCCGCGGCTCAGCCGACGTCGAGGCGCAGCAGGTCCTCCTCGGTCTCGCGCCGGACGATCACGCGCGCCTCGCCGTCGCGGACGGCGACGACCGGCGGGCGGAGCACGTGGTTGTAGTTGCTGGCCATGGAGCGGCAGTACGCGCCGGTGGCGGGTACGGCGATGAGGTCGCCCGGCGCCAGGTCGGCGGGCAGGAACGCGTCCTTGACCACGATGTCCCCGCTCTCGCAGTGCTTGCCGACGACCCGGGCGAGCATGGGCTCGGCGTCGCTGGTGCGCGAGACGAGGGCGACGCTGTACTCGGCGTCGTACAGCGCCGTACGGATGTTGTCCGACATGCCGCCGTCGACCGAGACGTAGGTGCGCAGCCCCGCGAGCGGCTTGACGGTGCCGACCTCGTACAGCGTGAACGCGGTGGGTCCGACGATCGCGCGGCCCGGCTCGACGGAGATGCGCGGCACGCTCAGCCGGGCCGCCTCGCACTCGCGGGTGACGATCTCGGTGAGCGCCTTGGCGATCTCGTGCGGCTCGCGGGGGTCGTCGTCGCTGGTGTACGCGATGCCGAGGCCGCCGCCGAGGTCGATCTCGGGCAGCTCGACGCCGTGCTCGTCGCGGATGTCCTTCAGCAGTCCGACGACGCGGTGCGCGGCGACCTCGAAGCCGGACATGTCGAAGATCTGCGAGCCGATGTGGCTGTGGATGCCGATGAGTTCGAGCCCGTCGAGGGTGAGCGCGCGCCGTACGGCCTCGGCGGCGCGGCCGCCCGCGAGCGGGATGCCGAACTTCTGGTCCTCGTGCGCGGTCGCGATGAACTCGTGGGTGTGGGCCTCGACGCCGACGGTGATCCGGATCTGCACCCGCTGCCGCCTGCCGAGCCCCTGCGCGATGTGCGCGACGCGGGCGATCTCCTGGAAGGAGTCGAGCACGATCCGCCCGACGCCGGCCTCGACGGCGCGGGTGATCTCCTCGACGGACTTGTTGTTGCCGTGGAAGGCGATGCGCGCGGGGTCCATTCCGGCGGACAGCGCGGTGGCCAGCTCGCCGCCGGAGCAGACGTCGAGGTTGAGCCCCTCCTCGTCCAGCCAGCGCACGACGGCGCGGGAGAGGAACGCCTTGCCGGCGTAGAACACGTCGGCGTCCTCGCCGAACGCGGTGCGCCAGGCGCGCGCCCGGGCCCGGAAGTCGTCCTCGTCGAGGAGGTACGCGGGGGTGCCGAACTCCTCCGCGAGCCGGGTGGCGGGGATGCCGCCGACGGTGACCACGCCGTCCTCGTCCCGGCGCACGGTACGGGCCCACACCTTGGGGTCCAGTGCGTTGAGGTCGGCGGGCGGGGCGGAGTAGTGCCCCTCGGGGAGGACGTCGGCGTGGCGGGGCCCGGCGGGGTGGGCGGAACGGCTCATGACGTTGGCTCTCTGTGTCGCGCTGGGGCCTCTTGCGGTGCCCTCAGAGGTGTTCGGGTGCGTCGATGCCGAGCAGGGACAGGCCACCGGCGAGCACCGTCCCGGCCGCTTCGGCGAGCGCCAGCCGGGCGCGGTGGGCGGCCTCGGGTTTCTCCTCGCCGAGCGGCAGGACGCCGGGGAGAAGGGGGAAGAGCGCGTCGGCGACGGTCACGAGGTGCCGGGCGAGGCGGTCGGGGGCGCGGTGGGTGGCGGCGGCGGTGAGGACGCGGGGGTGGGCGGCGAGGGCGGTGAGGAGGGTGTCCTGGGCGGTGTGCTGCGCGGTCTGTGCGGCGGGGTCGCCGGTGTTCCCGGTGTCGCCGGTGTCGCCGGTGTTCCCGGTGTCGCCGGTGTCGCCGGGTTCGGCGGTGAAGCCGAGGAGGTGGGCGGCGCGGGAGAGGGAACGGACGCGGGCATGGGCGTACCGCACCCGGAAGAGGGGGTTGCTCTCGCGCTGCACGAGGTGATCGGCGCTGATCCGGGGGCGGTCGTGCGCGGCCGGGTGCAGCAGGGCCCACTGGGCGGCGTCGGGGCCGAGGGGGGCGGGGTCCTCGGGGGCGGGGACGGGGCGGAGGACCCCGGTGCTCTGGTCGTCGTCGGGCTTGAGGTGCGCGATCTCGGCGCGGCCGCCCTGGGTGGCGACGATACGGGCGACGGCGTCGGCGATGACTTCGGCCCGCACTTCGTACGGCACCCTCATGACGACGACCTGCCCGTCGAGGGCGCGGCTGTGCCCGTAGGCGGTGCCGCGCGTGAGGATGTCGCCGACGAGGCCGGCGGTGAGGTCGTCGCGGGCGGCGAGGCTGATGTTGAGGAAGCCGGGGCCGGTGATGACGACGTCGCTGATGCCCTCGGCTGTGGCGAGGTGGGACCGCAGTATCTCGGCGACGCGCAGCGGGGTCTGGCCGGCGGGCCGGGCGAGCCTGAGGGCGACGTTGGTGGCGAAGTCCCCGCATCCCCCGGGCCCGGGCCGGTCGACGACGACCTTGTCGGGCAGCCCCACCGTCAGCTCCCCCGCGTCCACGGCACACCGCACGGCGTCCAGGACGGTCCGGGAGAGGTCGAGGGGGGTCACGGGACAAGCGTAGGGGAGGGGAGAGGGGGGTGTTTGACGGGGAGGAGGGGAGGCGGGGGCGAAGGCGGAAGTGGAGGCGGACATCCGGCGAATGACAAAGAGATAGAGGGACAAATAGGCGGGATGGGCGGGACTTAACTGATCACCGATCCACACCCACCCGCGACCCCACCGTTGACGTCGTCATCGCCACCCCCATGCCACCCGTTCCCCTTATCCCGCTTACTCCGCTCCATGAGCCCCTTGACGAGCCGGACGAGTTCGTCGGGCTCGAAGGGCTTGGGGAGGAAGGCGTCGACGCCGGCACCGAGACCGCTCTCGACCTCGTACTGGGTGCACGCGCTGATGATGGCGAGCGGGAGATCACGCGTACGGGGGTCGGCCCGGAGGCGGGCGGCGGTACTGAGCCCGTCGAGCCGGGGCATGACGACGTCGAGTGTCACCACGTCGGGGCGCACCTGGTGCACCACGTCCAGACACTCGGCACCGTCGACCGCGGTCACGACCTCCAGCCCTTCCAGCTCAAGGTTGACCCTGATCAGCTGCCGGATGACGTTGCTGTCGTCCACAACGAGCACCCGGCCAGTGGCGCCTGACACAACTCGAGAGTAGGTCGGCCCGGGCCGCCGCGTCCGGCTTTTCCCCACTTCCAGCCTCCCGGGGGACACCGCCCCCAAACCCGTTCCTGATCACCCCGAAAGACCTGCTAGGGTTCTACCCGTCGCCGCAAGCGCCCAGCGCAACGCCCGACACGCCCCCGTAGCTCAGGGGATAGAGCAACGGCCTCCGGAGCCGTGTGCGCAGGTTCGAATCCTGCCGGGGGCACACTGTGCAAGTGTGTCCAAGACCCCGTCACCAGCGGAAACGCTGAGGCCGGGGTCTTTGCGTATGTACGGCCGGGTGCCGTCCGGAGCAGCAACTCGCGAACATCGCGACGGCATGGGCCTCGTCGCGCTTGACGTCGTTGATCTCGGTGCTGAAGAAGGGTTGTCATGGGAGAGAAGCTTCGTGTCGGGCAGGTGCTGCGGTACGCGAGTGCCAAGGATCCGGCCGAAGCCGAGCTCGACGGGTACCCGAACTTCCACCATGTGACGCACGCTCCCGGACACAAGAAGGCGCTTCTCGAATCCGGCATCAACGGCATGGCCAAGGTCGCGGTGGACGGGCGGCAGCGACGGCCGGCGATCCTGATCCGCTCCAGCCCGTGGAAGGCCGGCAGCGAGCAGACACCGTGGCACGACGTGTTCGACATGGACAACGGCCACGTGCGCTACTTCGGCGACCACAAGGCCGGGCTCACCAAGCTCCCCGGGACCACGACCGGAAACGCCGCCCTGCTCGACGCGTTCACGGAACACCAGGCTCCGACCCCGGAGGAGCGCGCCGGTGCAGCCCCTCTCCTGCTGTTCCGCGCCGTGTCGCGCAACGGCAGGGTCAAGGGCTTCGTCGAGTTCTGCGGGCTCGGGGTCATAGAGCGGGCCGAACGCGTCGTCCAGTGGGCCGGACACGAGCACACCACGTTCACCAACTATGTGTACGACATCGCCCTCATCGATCTGGCCGCCGAGAACGACCAGGTCGACTGGGACTGGATCACCGCACGGCGCAATCCGGCAGTCTCCGATCAGGCAGCCCTGGCCAAGGCGCCTCGCGCCTGGCGGGAGTGGGTCAAGCGAGGACACTCCGCGCTACCGCGGGTTCGCAGGCGGGTCGCTCGGGCACGGGTGACGAAGGTGCGTGATCAGCGTCCTGCACCGGGGAGCCCGCGAGAGGTAGACCTCAAGTTCGTCTACGAGCAGTTCGACGGGCGCAAGCACGATTTCGAGGCCGTCGCCTCCGCGGTCGCCGCTCGTGTGCTGAGGGGGTCCGGTCACAACTACCGTGAGGGCTGGATCACTCGGCGCTCGGGAGACGGCGGAGCGGACTTCGTCGGGCGCATCGACCTCGGATCGGGACTGGCCGGTACAAGCCTCGTCGTTCTGGGCCAAGCCAAGTGCATACGCCCCGACAGCCTCGTGTCCGCCGAGCAGATCGCCCGAGTGGTCGCGCGCCTGCGCCGCGGCTGGATCGGCGTATACGTCACCACCGGATCCTTCTCGGAGCCGGCTCAGCTCGAAATGGTGGAAGACCAGTACCCCATCCTCCTTGTCAACGGACTGGATCTGGCCCGCGAATTGCGCAACATGGCCCGCGATGACCACGGCAACGACCTCACGGCCTGTCTGAAGCACATCCTCCACGCACAGGGCGTACCGATCACCAGCCGACGTCCCGAAGAGATCCTTCTCGACTGAGGCCGAGGACGATCAATCGGCCGAAACCCTGGAAGGCACCTCGCACTTCGCCTTCCCATGGGCGTACACGGCTGCGCTCCTCGCCAAAGTGATCAGGTCCCGCCGCGACTACTCCCCCTTCGCGTCCCCGTGCTTCGTGAGGTGCACCACGACGCTCAGGTACCGGGTCATCCGCTTCGAGACGCACGGAACGTAGATCGCCGCCGCGGAAGCGGAGGTGACAGCCTTGTCACCGGCGTTGAACGGCGTGAGGTCGGAAGTCGACACGAGCCGGCCCACCGCCTCCTCCAGCCAAGCGCCGGAGTTCTCGTACTCGGCCATCTCCGCTGTGACGGACATCAGTTGCTTGCCGTCGCCGTTGACGAAGCACGAGATCTCGTAGGTGTCGTCCGAGGGGTCGGTGCGGAGGGGGTTGCGGTGCCCTGCTTCTCGAAGGGTGGCAGGGTGAACGCGTAGGCGACTCCGGCGGCGGCGACCAGCGGCAGGGCCGCGCCGGATGCGAGGACGAGTTGTGTTGGGGTGGGCTTCCGTGTCGGGGCGGTGGCGGATGTCCGCCCCGGGAGGGTGATGGGGGACCTTCCGCTCACGCCCCGAAGCACGCGAAAGACGCCCACACCGACGGCGGGACCCCGTTCGCGTGGGCGTTGGCGATCGCTTGGCCCAGGGCTTTCGGGGCCGGTGAGTCGGTCAGTGCGTGGTGGAGGTCCGTCATCAGGGTCACCGTGGCCGGGGTGTCCGGTACGGGCCACAGGGCGCCGATGACCGAGCGGGCGCCGACTGCCAGCAGGGCGGCGGGGAAGCCCAGTTGTTCGTCCGGGAGGTCTCCCGTGATGCTGCCCAGTTCGCAGGCGGAGAGGATGACCGTCGTGCCGGGGTGGAGGTTGTCCCGGAGGAGGCCGGTGAGGGGGAGGCGGCCGCCCAGGAGGAGGGAGGAGGACAGGGGGGCGTCGGAGCGGAGTTCGCCGTGGCAGGCGAGGTGGATGAGGGAGGCGCCGGTGAGGTGGGCGGCGATGTCGGGGGCGGGTTCGTCGTCGGGGAGCGTGCCGCTGATCGTCCGCAAGGGGTCGGGGGCTTCCGTCGAGGTCAGCTCCTCGGCCGTATCGGGCGCCCGGAACAGTCTCGGTTCCACGCCGTGGACCGCCGCGACCGCCCGCGCCTCCGGCACCGTACGCGGAATCGACCGGAAGCCGTCTCCGTCGTACCAGGGGTCCGCGGCGACCAGGACCTTCCGGTCCGCTGCCGGTTGCCAGCCGGCGGACAGCAGGAGGGCGCGGGCGGAAGGGGCGAGGGTCAGGTCCAGGGTCGCGCAGGCGGGGGTGTCGTCCACGAGGGCGGTGGAGAAGGGGAGCAGGGCCGCTTCGCCGAGGGGGATCAACGCGAGGGGCGTGTCGCGGAGTTCGGGCCATTCGGCCAGCAACGGGTCCCAGAACGCCGCGGTCACCTGGTCGAGGGCCTCGCGGATCAGGCGGTTCAGGGCCTTGCGGCCGAGTTCACCGCGCTGGGCCGCGGCGTAACCGTCCCGGACGCGCTCGACCAGGGCGCGTACCGAAGGGAGATCCAGGCCGGGGAGTTCCACGCTTTCGCATATCTCCCCTTCCCCGCCAGGGGAGTTGACCCTGAGGGCCGCGCCGCTGCGGAGTGCGGGGGCGATGTAGACGAGGGTGCGGCCGCTGAGCAGGGCCGCCCGGGCGGCACTTACGGCGTTGGGCGAGGTCGCCAGTCGCGCGGCTCCTTCCGGGGTGTCGTACGTCGCCAGGTCCTCGAGGAAGCGCTGTTTCATGGCTTCCCTCAGGTTCGCGCCCGGGGCTGCCGGCCGGCCCACCATGCCGCGTGCCGCGCGGAGTTCGGAGGCGGCCGTGTCGCGCATGCCGGACAGTTGCCGGCGGAGGGTGGCCGTGCCGTCGTCGGCGGTGAGGACGGCCGTCGTCTCGCGGGTCAGCATGCGTTCGCCGAGCGCCAGGGAGGTGATGGCTTCGGCGTTCATGACGCCGGCGAGGGGGACTCCGCACCGGTGGGCCACGTACGCCGACCCGAGCGCCATGCCCCGCATCTCGCGCAGCAGGGGCGCGGGCATGGGCGCGTCGCGCAAGCTGCTGAGGAGGTCGATGACGCAGCACGCGGTGGAGAGGCACAGGGCGGACATGGTCGCGCGGACCCAGTCCTTCCCCGTGCCGAACTCGATGAAGAACGACAGACGGGCGGCCGAGAAGAGCGGACCGGCGACCGACGTGTGGCCCTTGACCACGTCGTCGAACAGCTTCAGCTGGAGGTCCCACACATCGTCCCGGACGCTCTCCAGACCGGTCCCGGCCCGGCCCGCGGCGTGGAAGCGGTCCTGGATGTCCTTGTACGTGCGCGCCGCCTCGCGATACCGGCCGGCGGGCGAGCGGCCGAAAAGCTTCATCTTCCCTGCCCCTGAGGGGAGTTCATCGCGGAGGTCAGGAGCCGGGTCAGCAACTCGGCGTCCAGGTCCGCCGTTCCGCTGCGGGTGATCGCCACGGTGGTCACGTCCTCGCCGGTGCGCACGGTCAGATTCACCACCGTCTCACCGGAGTTGGCCTCCGCCTGGCGCCTGCCGGTCCAGCGCCGCACCTGCTCGACGAAGGAGGCGATGGCGTCCCGCCCGAGGAGCACGGTGACGAGATTGGCTCCCATGCCGAGGCCTTGACCGGTCGCGGCGACGACGGCGTGCGCGGCGTCGGCCCACTGCTCGGCTCCCCGGAAGGAGTCCAGCGAGTCGAAGTCGGCCTCGTCGAGGCACTGCCAGAGATCTTCGGGGACCTGGACGTGCAGCTGCGTACCCACAGGCGGACAGTAACAGCGGGTATCGGCGGGATGCGATGGTTCCGCCGATCCGGTTCCAACAGCCCTGTCACGTCAGCCGGTTACGTCGGCCGGTTACGTCAGTCCGGCAGCTCGTGGAGTGTTTCCTCCGGTTCCTCGTTCGCCGCGTACGGGTGGACCCGGCATTCCCCGGAGAAGGGGGTGAACCAGGAGTCCGGGGCTTCGGGAGTGGGGCGGGAGGCTGCCGTGTTCAGGGAGGCGGCGAAGTTTTCGAGGGCTTTGGCGACCTCGTCCGTGAGGAGGCCGTAGAGGTCGGCCGTCACTTCCGCCTGGGTGAGGAGGGAGCCGAGGAGGAGTTTCTCCGCCACGCAGGTCGGGGGGCCGAAGGGGGGACGGGTCAGGCGGGAGGTGAGGGTGATGGCGGTGACCGTGAGGCGGCGGGTGAAGAGGACCGTGTACTCGTCGGCCAGGTGTGGGGGGAGGTCGTCGAGGATCATGAAGGTGGCGTTGCTGCGGGCGACCGTGGGGCCGTCCTCCTCCAGGGCGGCGAGGTCGGTGAAGAGTTCGTCCACCAGCAGGTCGATGGCGTAGATCAGGGCGCCCGCGGCGATCTCCGCCGCCTCCTTGCCCACCGTCCGGGTCGCCTCGCCCTTCACGAGGCCGACCGGTTCGCCGGTCGCGTTGCCGGTCCCGGCCCGCTCACCGCTCCCGCTCCCGACCGGCTCGCCGGCCCCCGTATCGGCCACCTCGCCGCTCCCCTCCCCCTCGTACCCGAAGGCCGTCAGAGGGAACGACGCGAGCAACGGGGCCAGTTCGCGCAGGCGGGTGCGCATCGCCTGCGTTTCCGAGGGGGGCGGGGTGCCGCCGGGGGACGACTGGGGGTGGTCGCCGGCCGCGTGGCGGCGGGCGCGTTCGGCCGGGTCGGCGGGTGGGGCGTCGGGGCCGTCGGCGGCGTCCAGGCTCTCCTGGAGGAGTTCGGAGTTGAGCTCGACGGCGCAGCGGGTTATCTGCCAGTCCGCCAAGGGTTCGGTGGCGTCGAGGAGTTCGGTCACCACCTCGCGGGCCGCCTCCTCGGCGAATTCCAGCGCGGGCGCGTCCACGAAGAGTTTCAGGAGGGCGCCGCCGGGATGGACGGCGATGAGGTCGTCCATCAGATCGACCTCCATGCCGTCCGGTCCCTCGATGGCCTCCAGGGAGTCGAAGCCCTTGCGCAGCAGGAAGAGGACGCCCTCCCGTTGCAGCGCGTCGAGGTCCGGCGTGCCCTCGGGCGGCGTCATGGTCACGGTCACCACGTATGTCACACGTTCATCGTGCATGAGGGGAGCCTGGGACGAAGTGGAATCGGGGGGAGTCCGCCCCGGTGGAGGTCACGCCGACCGCTTCCGCGCCCCCGCCTTCTTCGCGGGTGCCTTCTTCGCCGCCGCCTTCTTCGCCGTACTCTTCGCAGCCCCCCGCTTCCCGGACGGCTCCGCCGACTTGGACGTGGACTTCCGCGCCGCGGCCGTCTTCTTCGCCGGGGCCTTCTTCGCAGCCGCGGCGGCCGACGCCGTGGACTTCTTGCCGCCCGTCTCCTTCGGGGTACTGCGGCCACGCGGCAGCGTACGGACCTCCGCCGCCTCCCCCGACTCCCCCGCTTCCTCCGACTCCCCCGGTTCCCCCGCCCCCCGCGACTCCCGCGCCTCCCGCACGCTCTTCTCCAGCGCCGCCATCAGGTCGAGCACCTTGCCGCCGGTGGCCGGGGCGGGGGACTCGGGCGGGGCCTCGCCGGCCGCCTTGGCCGCGATGACCTCCTCAAGCGCCTCGCGGTACTCGTCGTGCAGGTCGTCGAGATCGACCTCGCCGAGGGTGTCCATCAGGGCGTCCGCGAGGTCGAGCTCCTTGTCGCGGACGGTGACGTCCACGTCCGGGGCCACACCCTCGGGCACGCGCACCTCGTCGGGCCACAGCAGCCCGTGCATGACGATGACGTCACCCACCACGCGCAGCATCCCGAGCCGTTCGCGCCCGCGCAGGGCGAACTTGGCGACGGCGACCTTGTTGCTGCGCTTGAGGGCCTCGCGCAGCAGGGTGTACGGCTTGGCGGCGGAGGCTCCGGCGGCGGCGAGGTAGTAGGCGGCGTCCATCTGGAGCGGGTCGATGCGGTCGGCGGGGACGAACGCGACGATGTCGATGGTGCGGGCGGTGGGCAGCGGCAGATGCGAGAGGTCGTCCTCGGTGATCGGGATCATCTCGCCGTCCGGGGCCTCGTACGCCTTGCCGATCTCGCCCTGGCCGACCTCGCGGTCCTCCAGCTCGCACACCTTGCGGTAGCGGATGCGGCCGTTGTCCTCGGTGTGGACCTGGCGGAAGGAGACCGCGTGGCTCTCGGTGGCGTTCACCAGCTTGATCGGGATACTGACCAGGCCGAACGAGATCGCGCCGTTCCATATGGATCGCACGTGCCGTGCCCCTTCCGCATGGTGTCGATTTATCCCTTTCGCCCCGCTTCTGGGATTGTCATCCTATGACGCCGGTGACGGAGGTGGCGGGGCGGCGGGTCACGCTCAGCAACCTGGACAAGGTGCTGTACCCGGAGAGCGGCTTCACCAAGGGCGAGCTGCTGCACTACTACGCGACCACCGCCGGCGTCCTGCTGCCGCACCTGCGCGACCGCGCGGTCTCCTTCCTGCGCTACCCGGACGGCCCCGGCGGCCAGGTCTTCTTCACCAAGAACGTGCCGCCCGGTACGCCCGACTGGGTCACGACCGCCGAGGTGCCCCGCTCGGAGGGTCCCGCCCGGATGGTGGTCGTGCAGGACCTCCCCTCGCTGGTCTGGGCGGCGAACCTCGTCACCGAGTTCCACACCCACCAGTGGCGGGTCCAGGCGCCCGGCGAGGCCGACCGGCTCGTGTTCGACCTCGATCCCGGGGCACCCGCGACGGTCGTCCACTGCGGCGAGGTCGCCCTGTGGCTGCGCGAGCGGCTCGCGGCCGACGGGATCGAGGCGTACGCCAAGACCGCCGGGTCGAAGGGGCTTCATCTGCTGGCGGCCGTACGCGGGGCGTCGCCGGAGGCCACGAGCGAGTACGCGAAGGCGCTCGCGGTGGAGGCGGAGGAGGCGCTGCCGGGGCTCGTCACCCACCGCATGACCAAGAGCCTCAGGCCCGGCAAGGTCTTCGTGGACTGGAGCCAGAACGCCGCCCGCAAGACCACCGCGACCCCGTACACCCTGCGCGCCCGCCACGCCCCGCTCGTCTCCGCGCCGGTCACCTGGGACGAGGTCGAGGCGTGCCGCGCCCCGGCGGACCTGGAGTTCCTGGCCGGTGACATCGCACCCCGGGTGGCGGAGCACGGCGACCTGATGGCGGGGCTGCTGGACCCGGAGCGGGCCGCAGCACTGCCGTAGAACCGGGCCGCAGCGCTGCCATGAAACCGGGCTCCCCCAGACCCCCGCGCCGGAACCCCGCCCCGCAAAGCCCTACAGCACCAGCCACGTCCTCCGGTCCCGCGCCCTCGCGTGCAGCGCCTCCACGTCCCCCGGCTTCAGCACCCCGCCCAGCCGCGCGAGCCCCGCCAGCTCCCCCTCCCGCAGAATCCGTACGGTCCGGGGCGCGGCCGTGATCAGCACCTCGGCCTGCCCCGCGACCGCGAGGACGGGGCGCACCTCGGCGGTCAGGACGTACGCGGCCCGGTCGGCGTCCGCGCGCAGCCGCCGCAGCAGCGGCTCGGGGGCGCGGCGGCCCACCGCGACCATCGGGTCGGCGACCAGGACCCGCTGTCTGCGGGCGTACAGCGCGCGGACGGCGAAGAGGCCGGCGGGGCCGATGAGCAGGTGGTGGATGCGGTCGCCGCCGGGCAGCGGGACCGAGTGCAGGGTGTGCCAGCCCGCGCCCTCCAGGCCGTCCAGGGCGGCGCCCACCGTCTCCTCGGCGGCCAGGGCGTGCCGGCGCGGGTCGGGGCGGAGCCGGCGGGCCGGGGCGGGCTCGCGGTCGAGGGCGACGAGCAGGGCCTCGCCGGGGCGGTTGGGGGCGAGGTCGTCGTCGGGGTGGAGGGTGAGGCGGGCGAGTTCGGCGGGGGTGGGGGCCGGCGGCGGGCCCACGGTGACGGGGCCGGTGAGGAAGGGGTGCAGGGCGGTGAGGACGGCCTGCCGGGCGTCCTCGGCCAGGAGGCTGACCCGGCCCGTCCCTCGGTCGTACCAGGCGACGTTCTTCCCGTCCGTGCCGCGGACGTACAGCCGTTCGCGGCCGCGGAGCCGGGCCGGCACCACGCGCAGTCCGCTCATGCCATCACCCCTCGACCATGGGACCAGCCGGGGGCGGCCCGTGCAAGGAGTACCGCCCGGCGAACGGGCCCCGTCGGCGGCACAGCCGTCCCGCGTATGGTGGACGGGCCCCGTTCACCCGGCAGCCCAGGAGCCCCGTGTCCGACCGTCGTCCCAGGTCCGCGCGGCGTGTTCGCGTCGCCGGGCTCGTCGCGGTGCTGGCGGCGGGGCTCGCCGGATGCGGTGATTCCGGGGGACTCGTCCCGGCCGGGCCCGCCTCCGCGGCGGTCGGCCCCGCGACGCTGTGGCCGGATCTGCGGCCCGCGTCGAGCCCGGCGTACCCGTACGACGTGGCCAGCCGGGAGACGGTCGAGGGGATACGGGTGCCGGGGGCGGACATACGCGCGGTCGATCCGGTGGCCGTCGTGACGGCGGAGCTGGCCGCGCACCCCGACGACTACGGCTCGAAGGGGGCGTACCACGCGACGGTGGACCGGATGAAGGACTGCGCGGAGGGCACCGGGAACCCCAAGTGCCCGGTGCTGAAGGCCTATTACCGGGATCTGACCGGTGACGGCCGGGACGACCTCACGCTCGGCTTCCGGCTCCGGCCGACCAATCAGACGGCGGTCCGGGTGTACACGGTCGAGGGGCACGCGCTGGTGCGGGTGCTGTCGGACAACGACGCCATCACCGGTGTGGAGCTGGCCGGGCGCTCGGTGATCGTGCGCTCCCCGGCGGAGATCTCGGGGTTCGAGTACCGCACCACCTGGGAGTGGGACGCGGAGCAGCGGGCGATGGTGTTCACGCGGGACGAGTTCCTGCGCACGGGCGGCGGTACGGCGGCTCCGGGGCCGTCCCCCGTGCCCTCGACGGGCACCAACCCGAACACGCCCCCGGGTGCCCCGTGAGGCGCCCGCTCCCCCGCTGGGCCGGGACGCTCGCCGCGAAGGCCGCCGCGTTCATCACGGTGATGTGCTGCGCGCTGGCCGCGCTGCTCGGCGTGCTGGTGCACGTCTCGGTGACGGATCAGACGGTCGGGCAGGCGCGCGGCCAGGCGCTGGACCGGCTGGACGACGCGGTGCGCGCCTACCGGGCCGGGGACGCGCTGCCGCCCGGCGCCGGACTCGACCCGGCCGGGCTGCCCGCGCCGCTGCGCGAGCTGGCGGTGTCCGGGAAGCGGGGCACGATGGTGGCGGAGTACCAGGCGCGGCCCGCGATGTGGGCGGCGGCGCCGGCCGACGGCGGCCGGGCGATCGCGGTGGAGGTCGACCACTCGCAGCAGGCCCGGACCATCGCGGCGCTCGACCGCTCGATCCTGTGGTCCTCGGCGCTGGCCATCGGCGCGACGGCGCTGGTCGGGGCGTTCGCGGTGACCCGGGTGACCCGGCGGCTGCACACGACCGCGTGGGTGGCCCGGCGGATCAGCGCGGGCGACCTGGACGCGCGGGTGGACGACCCCCGTACGCGGGGCCCGGCGGGCCGGCGGGACGAGGTGGCGGCGGTGGCGGCCGCGCTGGACTCCATGGCGGCGAGCCTGCAGGGCAAGCTGCTGAGCGAGCAGCGGTTCACCGCGGACGTGGCGCACGAGCTGCGCACCCCGCTGACCGGGCTGCACGCGGCGGCCGAGCTGCTGCCGCCGGGGCGGCCGACGGAGCTGGTCCGCGACCGGGTGGCCGCGCTGCGCACGCTGACCGAGGACCTGCTTGAGATCTCCCGGCTGGACAGCGGGCGCGAGCGGCTTGAGGCGGACACCGAGGAACTGGGGGCGCTGGTACGGCGCGTGGTGCGGGCCTCGGGGACGGACACCGGGGTGACGGTCGTACGGGACGCCCGGGTGGAGACCGACCGGCGGCGCCTGGAGCGGGTGCTCGGCAACCTGGTCGCCAACGCGCACCGGCACGGGCGGGCGCCGGTACGGCTGACGGTGGACGGGCCGGTGGTGACGGTCCGGGACCACGGGGACGGCTATCCGGCGTACCTGGTGGACCACGGCCCGCAGCGCTTCCGCACCGAGGGCGGCTCGAAGGGGCACGGACTGGGGCTGACCATCGCGCTGGGCCAGGCCGAGGTGCTGGGCGCGCGGCTGACGTTCGCGAACGCGGCGGACGGGGGCGCGGTGGCGACGCTGCGGCTGGCGGGGGACGACGCGTAGCGGGACGGCACCGGCCGGGCGCCGTGGGCACGCGGGCACCTCGGGCAGGCGGGCGCCGTGGGCATCCCGGGCAGGCGGGCGCCGTGGACACCCCGGGCACCCCGGACACGCGGGCGCCGTGGACACCCCGGGCACTGCGAACACCCCGGGGCACCCCGGCCCCGTACGGCCGAGCGCACGTCCACCCCGCGCCCGGGCGCCCCCGGACGCCCCCTCCCCGATGGCCCACTGCGGCGCGCAGCCGTCGAAAGCCGCTCCTAATGTGGCGATTAGTCAGTTCCGCCCGCCCCGGAGGTGTTCCATGTCCCTGCGTTCCGCCCTCACCCGCGGTGTCGCCCTGGCGGCCGCGACGGGTGCCCTGCTCGCCGGTGCCGCGGCCGTCCCGGCCGGTGCCGCCGACGGCAAGGGCGCCGGCACCTCCGCCGCCACGCCGGCGAACGGCGGCCCCGACGGTCCGGGCTACGGCCGGGGCGACCGCGACCCGCGCCGCTACCAGGGCGTCGTCACGGCCAAGGACGGCCTCTGGTTGCACGACCGGCCGGACCGGAGCACCCGCAAGGTCCGCTTCGCGGCGCACGGCGCGAAGGTCTCCATCTACTGCAAGGTCAAGGGCTCCACGGTGGGCGGCAACCCCCTGTGGTACCTGCTCACGGACGGCACCTGGGCCTGGGGTTCCGCGCGGTACATCAGCAATGTCGGGCCCGCGCCACGCTGGTGCTGACCTGCCGACAGAGCGGGCGTATTACCTCACATATGTGTAGGTTCCGGTCATGACCAAGGCCGGAATCACGGTGGCCGCCTCGCGGACACCGGCTTCCGCCGTGCCGCTCGCCCGGCGGCGCGGCGTGGAACTCGCCCTGCTGGTGCTGGCCGTCCCGCTGTGCGTGTACGGCTACTGCGCGGTGGGCCTCGCGCGCACCGGCGCCGTACCGCCCGGTGTGCTCGGCTACGGCGCCGGGCTCGGCGGTCTCGCCCTGGCCGCCCATCTGGCGGTGCGGCTGCGGGCGCCGTACGCCGATCCGCTGCCGCTGCCCATCGCGGTGCTGCTGAACGGGCTCGGCCTGGTGCTGATCTACCGGCTCGACCTCCAGACCCCGGGCGACCGGGCGGCCCCGGCCCAGCTGGTGTGGTCCACGCTCGGGGTGGCGCTGTTCATCGGGGTGGTCCTGCTGCTGCGCGACCACCGGGTGCTCCAGCGCTACTCCTACGTCTGCGTCGCCGCCGCCCTGGTGCTGCTGCTCGCCCCGATCCTGTTCCCGGCGGTCAACGGCGCCCGGATCTGGATCAGGTTCGCGGGGTTCTCCATCCAGCCGGGCGAGTTCGCCAAGGTGCTGCTCGCGGTGTTCTTCGCCGCGTATCTGGCCGCCAACCGCAACGCGCTCGCGTACACCGGGCGGCGGCTGTGGCGGATCCAGCTGCCGACCGGGCGGGTGCTCGGGCCCATCGTGACGATCTGGCTGCTGAGCGTCGGGGTGCTGGTCCTGGAGCGGGACCTGGGCACCTCGCTGCTGTTCTTCGGGCTGTTCGTGGTGCTGCTGTACGTCGCCACCGGGCGAACCGGCTGGATCGCGGTCGGGCTGCTGCTCGCGGTGCTCGGCGCGATGGCGGTCGGCCGCCTGGAGCCGCACGTGGGCGGCCGGATCGAGGACTGGCTGCACCCCTTCGCCACCATCGAGGCCGGCCAGGGCCCCAACCAGCTCGCCCAGTCGCTGTTCGCCTTCGCGGCGGGCGGGATGCTCGGCACCGGGCTCGGGCTCGGCCACTCCACGCTGATCGGGTTCGCCACCAAGTCGGACTTCATCCTGGCGACGGCCGGTGAGGAACTGGGCCTGGCCGGGCTCGCCGCGCTCTTCCTGCTGTACGCGCTGCTGGTGGAGCGCGGCTACCGGGCGGGCCTCGCGCTGCGCGAGCCGTTCGGACGGCTCCTCGCGGTGGGGCTCGCCTCGATCCTGGCGCTCCAGGTGTTCGTGATCGCCGGCGGGGTGACCGGGCTGATTCCGCTGACCGGCATGGCGATGCCGTTCCTGGCCCAGGGCGGCTCGTCGGTCGTCACCAACTGGGCGATCGTGGCGCTGCTGATCCGGATCAGCGACTCCGCCCGCAGCCAGTACGACGGCAAGGAGGCGCCGTGAGCCGGGCGGAGCGGACGACGTACGACGGCGAGGAGGCGCCGTGAGCCAGGAGGGGCGCGAGTACGGCGGCGGGCTGCCGATGGCCAAGTACATCCGGCGCGCCTCGGCGCTGTGCGGGCTGCTGCTCACCGCGCTGCTGGCCAACGCGGCCCGGGTGCAGGTGGTCCAGGCGGGGTCGTACAACGACAATCCGGCCAACCGCCGCGCCTCCATCGCCCGTTACCAGCAGCCGCGCGGCGACATCCTGGTGGGCGGCGCGCCGGTGACCGGTTCGGCGGACACCGGGGAGCAGCTGCGCTACGAACGCACCTACCGGGACGGCCCGTTGTACGCCCCGGTGACCGGCTTCGCCTCGCAGCTGTACGGCAGCACCTTCCTGGAGCACTCCGAGGACGCGCTGCTCTCGGGCACCGACCCGGCGCTGTCGTCGTTCACGCTGTGGCGGGACGTGGCCCGCGAGCCCGCCCCCGGCGGCGATGTCGTCACCACGCTGAACGAGAAGGCGCAGCAGGCGGCGTACCGGGGCCTGGCCGGGCGCAAGGGCGCGGTGGCCGCGATCGACCCGGCGACCGGGCGGGTGCTGGCGCTGGTGTCCACCCCGTCGTACGACCCGGCCGAGCTGTCGGGCAACGGGAAGGCGGCGACGGCGGCCTGGGCGCGGCTGAACGGCGACCCGGACAAGCCGATGCTCAACCGGGCGGTGCGGCAGACCTATCCGCCGGGTTCGACGTTCAAGGTGGTGACGGCGGCGGCCGCGCTGGACTCCGGGGTGATCACCGATGTGGACGCCCCGACCGACTCCCCCGACCCGTACCGGCTGCCCGGCACCACGACCCGGCTGACGAACGAGATCGACGGCTGCCGGGACGCCTCGCTGCGGCAGGCGTTCGCGTGGTCCTGCAACACGGTCTTCGCCAAGCTGGGCGTGGACGTGGGGCTCGGGAACATGGCGGCGACGGCGCGGGCGTTCGGCTTCAACGACACCGGGCTGCGTATCCCGTTCGCCGTGTCGCAGTCCACCTTCGACACGGTGGTGGACCGGGCGCAGCTCGCGCTGTCCTCGATCGGGCAGTACAACACGCGGGCCACCCCGCTCCAGATGGCGATGGTCGCGGCGGCCGTGGCGAACGGCGGCCAGACGCGGGCCCCTTACCTGGTGGAGCGCACCACGCGGGCGGGCGGCGAGACGGTCCGGGGCGCGGACACGCATTCGCTGATCCAGGTGATGCGCCCCTCCACGGCCGTCCTGCTGCGCGGGCTGATGACGGACGCCGTGGAGCGGGGCACCGGCGGCAACGGCGCGATCCCGGGCGCCACGGTGGGCGGCAAGACCGGCACCGCCCAGCACGGCGTGGACAACTCCGGTGTCCCGTACGCCTGGTTCGTCTCCTGGGCCCAGGGCGGCCGCTCCCCGCAGGCCGAGGTCGCGGTCGCCGTGGTGGTGGAGGACGCGGCCGCCGACCGGGGCGAGGTCAGCGGCGGCGGGGACGCGGCGCCGATCGCCCGCGAGGTGATGCGGGCGGTGCTGGAGGGCTGACGGCGGCTCAGCCCACCGGCTGGAGCATGTCGCCGCGCACCCTCAGGGTGTTGTGGGCGGCGACGTCGAGGTCCACGTCGGAGGGGTCGGTCGCGGTCAGGTCGGCCGTGACGACCACGGCGCCCGTGTTGCCGTCCGCCCAGGCGCAGACGGGGTAGACGAGCCGGACCCCGGACTGGCTCTGCCGGAGCACCTCGCAGCTGATGGTGACCGCTGAGCCGGGCGGGGTGACGTCCTTGGCGGGCTGGGCCACCGACGCGCCCGGGGCCTTGCCGGCGCCGTCGAGCATGCCGCGCCGTACCGCGGCCTGGTGGCTGAAGCGGCCGTACATGCCGGAGACCACCAGCACGCCCTTGGAGGCGTCGCCGCCCTGGTTGTACTGGCCGACGACGGCGTGGATGTCCTTCGCGCCCCAGGCGCCGTTCGCCTCTTCCTCTACCTTCTTGCCCTCGGTCCTGGAGAGGTCCTGGGCTATGTCGTACTTGCCGTCGAGCAGCTGCTGGGGAAGCGTCAGCTTGTGCCGGGCCTGCGGGAGTCCGCTGTCGACGGCCTTGCCGAGCAGGACCAGGCCGGTGACGCCGGCGATGCCGAGCGCGAGGACGCCGCCGACGATGCCGAGGATGAGCCCGGTCCGCCGCTTGCGGGGCGGGGGCGCGACCGGCGCGCCCCAGGCGGGGTACGGCTGCGGCGGGTAGGGCGCGCCCGGCTGCTGGGCGTAGGGGCTGCCGTAGGGCTGCGGCCCGGGGTAGCCGTACGGGCCCGGCGCGCCCTGGGGAGCGGGGGCGCCGTACGGGCCCGGTGCGCCCTGGGGGCCGGGAGCGGCGTACGGGCCGGGGGCACCCTGAGGGCCAGGGGCACCCTGAGGGCCGGGGGCACCCTGGGGACCAGGGGCGTCCTGGGGGCCGGGGGTGCCGTACGGAGGCTGGGCCGGCGGCTGGGACGGGGGCTGCGGAGGCATGGACACGCCAGCACGGTACTCCATTCGGACATCCCGGTCCTCGGTGCCGACATCCCGTCAAGCCGGCCGACGCCCCGTCAACAAGTCGCGCAGGAGGGATTGACGCCCTTGCTGACACGCAGTCTCATAAGAGGCGGACGACGACGTACCCCCGGGTGACGAGGTGAGTGAGCCATGACGACCCTGACCGAAGCGGACGCGCTCGAAGGGCTGCGCGACGCGCTGGGCCTGCTCAAGGACCGTGAGGAGGTGGCCGAGCGGCTGCTCGTATCGTCCGCCAAGCACTCGTTCGACCCGGACAAGGAGCTGGACTGGGAGGCCCCCTTCGAGGAGGGCAAGTGGTTCTGGCCGCCGGAGCTGGTCTCGCTCTACGGCACGCCGCTGTGGGAGAAGATGAGCGAGGAGCAGCGCATCGACCTCTCCCGGCACGAGGCCGCCGCGCTGGCCTCGCTGGGCATCTGGTTCGAGCTGATCCTCATGCAGCTGCTGGTCCGGCACATCTACGACAAGGCGGCGACGAGCGCGCACGTGCGGTACGCGCTCACCGAGATCGAGGACGAGTGCCGGCACTCGAAGATGTTCGCCCGGGTGATCTCGCGCGGCGGGACGCCCTGGTACCCCGTCAGCCGGGCCCACCAGAACCTCGGCCGGCTCTTCAAGACCATCTCCACGACCCCGGGTTCCTTCACGGCGACCCTGCTCGGTGAAGAGGTTCTCGACTGGATGCAGCGGCTGACCTTCCCGGACGAGCGGGTCCAGCCGCTGATCCGGGGCGTCACGCGCATCCACGTGGTGGAGGAGGCCCGGCATGTGCGGTACGCCCGCGAGGAGCTGCGGCGCCAGATGGTGACCGCGCCCAAGTGGTCCCAGGAGTTCACCCGCGTCACCTCCGGCGAGTTCGCGCGCGTCTTCTCCGTCGCCTTCGTCAACCCCGAGGTCTACACCAACGTCGGCCTCGACCGGCGCGAGGCGATGGCCCAGGTCAAGGCCAGCGGCCACCGCCGCGAGGTGATGCAGACCGGAGCGAAGCGGCTGACCGACTTCCTGGACGAGATCGGCGTCCTGCGCGGAGCGGGCCGGCGCCTGTGGAAGGCGTCGGGACTGCTGGCGTAGCGGGCGACCGGGAAGGCGGGGAACGGCCCCTCGGCCTGGAGCCCGCGCTGCGGCGAGCCGAGGGGCGGCCGGGAGCGCGGGGGCCGGCCCGGAACGGCCGCAAGCGGACAGCCCGATGCCGCCACAAGCGGGCACACCCCGCACCCCGGGCCCGGGCAGGCCGGACCGATGGCAGCCGAGCCACCGGCAACGGGCACACCCGGGCCCCCGAACCCCGACAGACCGACCCGACGACAGCCGAGCCGCCAGAAGCGAGCACACCCAGGCCCCCGAACCCCGACAGACCGACCCGGCGACAGCCGAGCCGCCAGAAGCGGACACACCCAGGCCCCCGAACCCCGACAGACCGACCCGGCGACAGCCGAGCCGCCGGAGCGGGCGCGCTGAAGCGGCGTGAGCCGGGGGGACCAAGAGCGTCCGCGAACGGGCAGGCCGGGAACGCGGCGAGCCGGCGCACCTCCGCCGCCGCGCACGGGCAGGGCGGACACGGCCGTGACCGGGCAGTCCCGAGCCGCCGCCGGCACACAAGCCAGGAACGTCACGAGCGAGCGCGCCGGAGCCGCCGCGAGCAGGCGGCGTCGGCGCGGTCATGGGCGGGGCGCGCCGAGGTCGTCATCACCGGGCGCGCCGGAACCGCCGGCACCGGGCAAGCCGAAGTCGCCGACCGGGCACACGGCACCTCCGTACACCGGAACCCCCCGGTCCGGCGGGACGCCCGGCGCGGAGCGATTACGCTGCCGGGCATGACCCCGCAGGCCCCCTCCCCCGCCTACCGACGCCTGAGCGTGGAGCAGCGTCGCCGTCAGCTTCTCGACGCGGCGCTGTCCCTCTTCGCGCACCGCGCGCCGGAGGACGTCTCGCTGGACGACGTGGCGGAGGCGGCCGGAGTCTCGCGTCCGCTGGTGTACCGCTACTTCCCCGGCGGCAAGCAGCAGCTGTACGAGGCCGCGCTCACCTCGGCGGCGGACGCGCTGCGCCAGTGCTTCGACGAGCCCCGCGAAGGCCCGCTCGTGCCCCGGCTGGGCCGCGCGCTCGACCGGTACCTGGCCTTCGTCGACCAGCACGACACCGGGTTCAGCGCGCTGCTCCAGGGCGGCAGCGTGGTGGAGACCTCCCGGACGACCGCCATCGTGGACGGGGTGCGCCGGGCCGCCGCCGACCATCTCTTCCGCCACCTCGGCGTGGCCGAGCCGGGACCCCGGCTGCGGATGACCGTGCGGATGTGGATCGCGGCGGTGGAGGCGTCGTCCCTGATGTGGCTGGACGACGGCAAGCTGCCCCCGGCGGACGAGCTGCGCGACTGGCTGGTGGAGCAGTTCACGGCCGTCCTCGCGGTGACCGCCGCCCGCGACCCGCAGACGGCGGCGCTCCTCGGTGACCTCGGCGGCGATGACCGAGACTGGGGCGCGTGAAGAGTCAGGACACCCCCTTCGAGGGCGGCCCCATGGACGGCCGGGTGCTGCCCGTACTGCTCGGCCCCACCGGGCACCCCCCGAAGACGTACCGCATCCCCGTCCCCGACGCGGCCGGCGGCCCGCCCACCGTGCTGTACTACCGCCGCGAACCGCTCGGGCACACCAGGAGGCTGGGCCTGGTGCGGGGGTGGAAGTACGTGTACGACCCGGCGGGCGAGCGGAGCGGGGACCGGCTGCGGTGGCCGTGGTCCCGGCCGGCCGCGCGGCCCGCACAGGACGGCACCCCGGACAACACGCCGGACGGCAAGCCGGACGACCCGACCGGGTGACAGGGTTGCGCCGGACCGCGCACGCTCGGCGCGCGCGTCCCGCGACAGGCACCCGATGCTCGCGGTACGGAGGAGGCGGGAGGTCCGCAGCTCCGCACCGGAGGTGATGGCGTGTCAGTACCGCTTCTGCGTCTGGCCTGTACGGCCGCGGTGGCCGCTCAGGCCGCCCTCGCGCCCGTGCCGGCGGCGGCCGAACCGGCGCCCCCGCGCTCGGCGTCCCAGCTGCTGACGGATCTTCAGCGGCTGTACCGGCAGACCGAACAGGCCGCCGAGACCTACAACGGCACCTCGGAGAAGCTGACCCGGCAGCGCGCCGAGGTGCGCCGCCTGGACGGTGAACTGACGCGGGCGAGGCTGGAGTTGAACGACAGCCGGGGCGACGCCGGACGACTGGCCCGCGAGCAGTACCAGAACAGCTCGGACTTCTCCCCCTACGTCCGCCTGCTCCTCGCGCGCGATCCCCAGCAGGCGCTGGACGAGGGGCACGTCATCGGCCGCCTGGCGAGCGCGCGCGCCCGGACGCTGGACCGGCTGACCGGCGCCGAGCAGCGGGCGGACGCGGTGGCACGGGCCGCGCGCAAGGCGCTGGACACCCAGGAGACCCTGGCGGACAAGCAGAAGCGGGACCGGGACGGTGTGACGGCCCGGCTGCGGGACGTGGAGCGGATGCTCGCCGCCCTCACCCCGGCGCAGCTGACCGAGGTGAACCAGCTGGAGCAGGACGGGGTGACCGCCGCGCAGAATCGTCTCGCCACCTCCGGCGCACTGGGCCCCGACCGGCCGGCGTCCACCGCCGGCACCCGCGCGCTCAGCTTCGCGATGGACCAGATCGGCAAGCCGTACGTGTGGGGCGCCGAGGGCCCGTCCGCGTACGACTGCTCGGGCCTGACCTCCCGCGCCTGGGCCCGCGCGGGCACCCCGATCCCCCGTACCAGCCAGGAGCAGTGGGCCACCCTGCGCCGTATCCCGCTGACCCGGCTCCGCCCCGGCGACCTGGTGATCTACTTCCCCGAGGCCACCCACGTGGCGATGTACATCGGCGACGGCAAGGTGGTCCAGGCCCCGCGCACCGGCGACCACGTCAAGATCTCCCCCATCGCCGCCAACCCCATCCTGGGCGCCGTACGCCCGGACGCGCCCCCGCGCCGCCTCTGAACACGCCGAAGGCCGCCGCGACACGGGGTCGCGGCGGCCTCTGCGCAACGAGGGGCGTCAGCCGCCCGTGACCTCCGCCAGGTACGCCGCCGTCTTCTCCGGCTCGTAGAAGAAGTTCTCGAAGTCGGCGGGGTCGTTGAAGCCGTTGGCGAAGCGGTCGGCGACCGGCTGGAGCTGGCCTGCGGCGCCGATGAGGTTGAGGATGTGCTCCGGCGGCGGGGCCAGCATCGCGTTGGTCCACTTGGTGACGTGCTGGGCGGTGTCCCAGTAGCGGTCGAAGGTGGCCTTCATCCACTCCTCGTCGAAGGGCTCCTCGCCCCGCTCCAGGATGGAGGCGAGGTACGAAGCGGCGCACTTGGACGCGGAGTTGGAGCCCTGGCCGGTGATCGGGTCGTTGGCCACGACCACGTCGGCCACGCCGAGGACCAGACCGCCGCCGGGGAGCCGGCCGATGGGGTTGCGCACGGTCGGCGCGTAACGGCCCGCGAGGGTGGCACCCGCGTCGGTCAGCTCGACCTTGGTGGCGCGCGCGTACTCCCAGGGCAGGAACTTCTCCATCAGCTCCAGCGTGAGGGAGAGGTGCTCGGCCGGGTCCTTGACGCCGTTGAAGACGTCGAGGGGCCCGCCGGGTATGCCCTCCCAGAACAGGATGTCGGCGCGGCCGGAGGTGGTCAGGGTCGGCATGACGAACAGCTCGCCGACCCCGGGCACCAGGTTGCAGCGCACGGCCTCGAAGTCCGGGTGCTCGGGGCGCGGACCGAGCCCGTGCACGTACGCCACCGCGAGCGCGCGCTGCGGCTCGGTGTACGGGGAGCGCTCCGGGTCCCGGGCGAACATCGAGACCAGCTCGCCCTTGCCCGCCGAGACCAGGACGAGGTCGTAGGTGCGGGAGAAGTAGTCCAGGTCGCCGACGGCCGCGCCGTGGATGACCAGCTGGCCGCCGCGCTGGGCGAAGGTCTCCATCCAGCCGGCCATCTTCACCCGCTGGTCGACCGACTGGGCGAAGCCGTCCAGCTTGCCGACCCAGTCGATGGCCCGCTGGGAGGGGCCGGGATCGAAGGAGCCGGGGGCCGCGACGGACACGCCGAGGCCCTCGATCTTCGGGGCCTGGGACTCCCAGAAGTTCAGCTTCAGGTCCCGCTCGTGCCCCAGCGCCGTGTCGAACATGCACTGCGTCGACATGACGCGGCCGGAGCGGATCTCGTCCGCCGTCCGGTTGGACATCAGGGTGACCTCGTAGCCGTTCGACTGGAGGCCGAGGGCGAGCTGGAGGCCGGACTGACCGGCCCCGACGACGAGTATCTTCCGCATACGGGGGTGTCTCCTACGGGGGCTGGGACTACTCGGGGGTGACGTCCAGCGCGTGGCCCACCAGGGCCAGCAGGGTCTCGATGACCGAGATCCGGCGCCGGGCGTCCATGATCATGACAGGGACGTGCGCCGGGATGGTCAGCGCTTCCCGCACGTCCTCCGGCTCGAAGTTCTCCGTGCCGTCGAAGTGGTTGACCGCGACCACGTAGGGCAGGCCGCAGCTCTCGAAGTAGTCCAGCGCCGGGAAGCAGTCCTTGAGCCGCCGGGTGTCGGCCAGGACCACGGCGCCTATCGCACCGCGCGTCAGGTCGTCCCACATGAACCAGAACCGCTGCTGGCCCGGCGTGCCGAACAGGTAGAGCACCAGATCGTCGTCGAGCGTGATGCGGCCGAAGTCCATCGCCACGGTGGTGGACGTCTTGCCCGGGGTGGCGGTGAGGTCGTCGGTCTCCTCGCTCGCCTGGGTCATCAGGGCCTCGGTCTGCAGCGGGGTGATCTCCGAGACCGCTGTGACCAGAGTGGTTTTGCCCACGCCGAAGCCGCCCGCCACCACGATCTTGGTGGCGACGGGGGCGCGGCTGCGGTCCTGCTGCCAGGACTTGAGGTTCTCGTCGGGATCGGCGGTCCCGACGAGGGCGGAGACGGTGGAGACGTTCCCGACGGAGGCGGTGGCGTCAGAGACGACGGAGTCCACTCAGCACCCTTTCCAGCAGAGCGCGGTCCGGACGGCCGGTGCCGTGACCGGTTCCGGTGCCGTACACACGGATCTTTCCCTGGTCCGCGAGGTCGCTCAGGAGCACCCGGACCACGCCGAGCGGCATGCTCAGCAGCGCGGCGATCTCGGCCACCGTGCGCATACGGCGGCACAGTTCGACGATGGCCAGCATCTCGGGCATGACCCGGGCGCCGGCACCACCGTCGGTGAGTTCCCTGCGCTCCTCGGGGGCGTCGATGGCCGCCGTGGTGGCCACGAACGTCTCCACCAGGAGGACGTGGCCGAAGCGGGTGCGCCCGCCGGTGAGCGAGTAGGGGCGGACGCGGGCGGCCTTGCGGTCGCCGCCGCGTACGGGAAGCTGCCCCTTCTTGGACTTGTTCCTCGTCCCCGTCCTGCTCATCGGCCGCTCCCCGTCGTCTCGGACTCCAGCGATTTCCTCAGCTCGCTGCGGAGTTCGGGCGTGAGCACGTGTCCGGCACGGCCGACGAACAGGGCCATGTGGTACGCCACGACGCTCATGTCGCACTCGGCGGAGCCGTGCACGCCGAGCAGCGAACCGTCGCTGATCGACATGACGAACAGGCTTCCCTCGTCCATCGCGACCATCGTGTGCTTGACCGCGCCGGAGTCCATCAGCTTGGCGGCGCCGACGGTGAGGCTGCCGATGCCGGAGACGATGGTGGCGAGGTCGGCGGCGCTGCCGCGCGGCCCCTTGGCAGGGCGTGCCTGCCGGGACTCCTCCGCCCGCTCGGGGTCGGAGGACAGGAGCAGCAGGCCGTCGGAGGAGACGACCGCCACGGACTGGATGCCGGGTACTTCCTCGACCAGGTTTGTCAGCAGCCAGTGCAGGTTGCGGGCTTCACTGCTCAGTCCGTAAGTACTGGGCGTGGTCAACTGCTTGCCTCCTCGGCTGGGCCCCCCGTGGCTTCTTCGACGTGTTCGCCGGTGGCGGGCCGCTCGTTCCGGCCCGTCTTGTCGGCGATCTCCGCTTCCACATCCCGGTAGCCGGCCTGGGCTCCGCGGCGGAATCCGCCGAGCCTGCGGCGCAGGGCCTCGGCGTCGACGCTTCCGCCGCGAGGGGCCGCCGGCGCCTCGGGTGCGGTGATCTTGGGTGTGCGCTTGGGGAGGCCCTTGGCGGTGAGCCGGTCCTCCGCCTCCGTCTCCTCCGCGGCCCGCCCGTGAACGGCCCCCTCCCCAGGGGCGTCCCCGGACCTGGGCGCGGGAATACGAGCCTGCGGCACGAACTCTTCCCGACCGCCCCGCGACGCGCCCTCACCGACGAACCACTCGCGCTCGGCGGACGCGGGGACTCCGTCGGTTCCAACGGGCGCGGAGACTCCGTCGGTTCCAACGGGCCAGTCGTCATCCTGGTCCCGGCGGGCGGCGGCGTCGGACGAGTCGGCGTCGTCGCCGGCACGGTCGGCGGCAGCCCCGGGCCAGTCGTCGGCCTGAGCGCGGCGCGCGGGGCGGGCGAAGGCGTCGGAGGAGTCGGCGGCTTCGCCGGGCTCATCGTCGGCGCGGCCGGCCGCAGCCCCAGGCCAGTCGTCAGCCTGAGCGCGGCGCGCGCTGCGGGCGGCGGCGTCGGACGAGTCGGCGGCTTCGCCGGGCTCATCGTCAGCACGGTCGGCCGCAGCCCCAGGCCAGTCATCGGCCTGAGCGCGGCGCGCGCTGCGGGCGGCGGCGTCGGACGAGTCGGCGGCGTCGCCGGGCTCATCGTCGACGCGGCCGGCCACAGCCCCGGGCCAGTCGTCAGCCTGAGCGCGGCGCGCGCTGCGGGCGGAGGCGTCGGACGAGTCGGCGGCTTCGCCGGGCTCATCGTCGGCGCGGCCGACGGCAGCCCCAGGCCAGTCATCGGCCTGAGCGCGACGGGCGGGGCGGGCGACGGCGTCGGCGGAGGACGCGGTCTCCGCGTCCGGCCAGTCGTCAGCGTGGCTGCGGCGGGCAGCGCCATCGGACGAACCGGCGGCGTCGCCAGGCTCGCCGTCGGCGCGGTCGGCCACAGCCCCAGGCCAGTCATCGGCCTGGGCCCGGCGCTTGGCGCGGGCAGCGGCATCGGACGAACCGGCGGCGTCGCCAGGCTCGCCGTCGGCGTGGCCGGCTACAGCCCCGGGCCAGTCGTCAGCCTGAGCGCGACGGGCGGGTTCGGCCGACGCGTCGGAGCGGTCGTCCGCCGTGCCCGGCCGGTCGTCGGCGTTGTCGGCGGCTCCGCCGGGCCAGTCGTCGCCCCGAGTACGCCGGGCGGCACGCGCGGCGTCCCCGGCGGGGGACGCGGCCTCCGCGTCGGGCCAATCGTCCGACTGGGCACGGCGAGTGGCGCGGGCAGCGGCTTCGCCGGGCTCGTCGTCGGCGCGGTCGGCCGTAGCACCGGGCCAGTCGTCAGCCTGAGCACCTGCGGCCGAGGGCGCCGCCTCCGCGTCGGACCGGTCGTCCGCAGCGGCAGCGTCGTCGGCCTGGGCACGGCGGGCGGTGGTGTCGGCGGGAGCCGCAGCCTTGCCGGGCCAGTCGTCGCCCTGAGCTCGCCGGGCGGCGCGGGCGGCGTCCCCGGCGGAGGGCGCGGCCTCCGCGTCGGACCGGTCGTCCGCAGCGGCAGCGTCGTCGGCCTCGCCGGGCCAGTCGTCGGCGCGGGCCGCGCGGGCGGCCAGGCGCTGGGAGCGGGCGGCGATACGGCTGGTGCCCTCGTCCGACGGCTCGGCCGCTTCGGCATCGGCACGCCTGGCGCCGGCGTCGGTGCGCTGGGGCTCGGCGGCGGGCCGCTCGGTCCCGGCGTCGGCGGACTTGGCCTCAGCCTCAGCCTTGGCCTTGGCCTCAACCTTGACCTTGGCGGACTTGGCCCCCGCCTTCGTCCCGGCGTCCGCGTCCGTCTCCGGGAGCAGCAGCTCCATCGTGGTCTCGGTGACCAGTGGCGGTACGCGGCCGGCGGCTTCGTCTCGTACCGCCTTCTCCGCGAGGGCGACCAGTGGGTCGGTGCCCTTGTCGCGGCCGCGCAGGACGTTGGAGTTGGCCTCCGCGTCGGCGCCGGGGAGGGAGAAGGACTGGGTGGTGTCCCGGCGGGTGGCCGGGTGCGGGATCGCGGCGACCGGGGTCTCGGCGAGCAGCGCCTCGGGCAGGACGACGACCGCCGCCACACCCCCCTGCTTCTGCTCGCGCAGCTTCACGCGGATGCCGTGCCGGTGGGCGAGCCGGGCCACCACGTACAGACCGAGCCCGAGCCCGTCGGCGCCCTCCTGCTCGTACGGCGACTCCGGGTCGAACTCCGCGAGGCGGGAGTTGAGCCGGTCCATGCGCTCGGTGGTCATGCCGATGCCCTCGTCCTGGACGGAGAGCATGACCTCGCCGGACTCCAGCATCCAGCCGGAGACCTCGACGGGCAGGTCCGGCGGGGAGAACGAGCTGGCGTTCTCCATGAGTTCGGCGAGCAGATGGGAGAGGTCGTCGGCGGCGAACCCGGCCACGTGCGCGTGCGGCGGCAGCGCGGCGATGCGCACGCGCTCGTACCGCTCGATCTCGCTGACGGCCGCCCGGACCACGTCGACCAGCGGGACGGGCCCGGGGTGCGGCAGGACGTGCTCGGTGCCGGAGAGGACGAGCAGGTTCTCGCTGTGGCGGCGCATGACCGTGGCGAAGTGGTCCAGCTTGAACAGCGTGGCCAGCCGCTCCGGGTCCTGCTCGCGCTCCTCCAGCCCCTCGATGACCGAGAGCTGGCGCTCGACGAGGCCGAGGGTGCGCAGCGCGAGGTTGACGAAGGTGCCGCCGATGCTGGTCCGCAGCCGCTCCAACTGGGCGGCGGACTCGGACAGTTCGGTACGCAGCTGCTCGCGCGCGTCGGCCATCTTCTGCCGCTGGCCGACCAGGTGCTTGCGGTCGGCCTCCAGCGTGGCGATCCGCTCGTGCAGCGCGACGGCGTGCGCGTGCAGGGCGTTGACGGAGCGGACGACCTGGGCGAACTCGTCGTTGCGCCCGGTGAAGGCGATCGGCTGCTCGGCCGTCGGGTCCTCGGCGCCGGCCAGCCGGGCCGAGCCGCGGCGCAGCACGGACAGCGGGCGGGTGAGCGTGCGGGCCATGCCGGTGGCGATGCCGACGGCGACCAGCATCAGCACGCCGAGCGCGGCGACGCGGATCTCCAGCGCGGTGACGTCGTCGTCCCGCAGCTGGGCGAGGTCCTTGGTGCGCCGGTCGTAGAGGGCCTGCTCGGCGCCGCGCATCAGGTCGACGCGGGCGGAGAGCGTGGCGTCCAGCTTCTTGGGGCTGGTGTTCAGCTCGCTGTCGCCGAGGGCCGGCTGGTCGGTGAGGGCGGCGAGGTACTTGTCGGCGGAGTTGACCTCGGTGCCGGTGACCGTCGAGTCGAAGGAGGTGACGGCCTGCTTGGTGCCGGTGGCGCGGAAGTCCGCGAGGGAGGAGTCGGCGCGCAGCCGGGCCTGCTGGGCGGCGGCGGTGAGCGCGTCGCGCTGCTTGCGGTCGGCCTCGCTGGTGGTGCGGGTGGTGACCGGCAGACCGGTGACGGGGCTGACCACCGTGTTCGGGGTGGACGGCACGCTGAGCGCGGCCAGCAGCAGGCCGCGGGCGGCGGCGGACTGCTGGACGGCGGTGTCCAGCTCGGCGAGCGCGTAGCCGCCGGTACCGGCGCGCGGAGGCATCTTCTCGGCCAGTTCCGTGGCGAGCCGGTGCAGGTCCGTGATGGTGGCGGAGTACGCCTGGTGGGTCTGGAGCGCGTCCGTCTTGCCCGTGAGGGCGGTACGGCGGACGGCCGCTATCCCGTCGAGGTCGGCCCGCAGCCGGGCCGGGATGCCGGTGTCGGCGCGCAGGTCCTCGACCTGGCGGTCCACCCGGGCGCCGCGCTCCTCGGAGGGTGCCTTGGACTGGGGGCGCCCCGCCGCCACGTAGGCGGTCACCTCGTCGCGCTCGTCCGCCAGGGAGTGCGCCAGCGCGAGGGCGTCCTGGGTACGGGCCGACAGGGTCGCCAGCTCCTGGGACTCGCTGAGGTCCCGGGACGCGCCGAGCAGCGCGGGCGCGCCTGCTCCGGCGATGGCCGCGGCCACAACCGCCACCGCGACGATCAGCCGGGTGCGCACATGAGTGGGGCGTCCGGCGCCCACGGGGGTCTGCTCGGCGGCCCCCTCGGGGGCCGTCTGCCTGCCTGTGCGCCGAGGCCGCTTCTTCTGCACCGGTGCTCGCAATCCTGAACTCGTCTACCGAAGGGCCCGGGTGGCGCCCCGTCGTCTCGGTGCCAAGTGGTGCGTACACCCGGTTCGTACGGTTCCCGACCCTCCCAGCGCCGGTGGGCAGTGGCCGCGCATCACCTGACCCGCCACCCGAAGGAGTGAACATCGGAGGGGAGTTGGCGGGCAAGTTCCGCCGGCCGGTCCGACACCCGCGTGCGGCGGGCCGGTTGGACGCGCGGGGCAGCCTTTGGCAGTATTCGCCGCCACGTCTTGCCGTAGTACGCCAATTGCCCGCAAACCAGGCGGCCATGCGGGCCCGACGGCTCAATTGCGCCATGGTCGACGATGTTTGGCGATTTCCGTGGAGGGTTCGTGCAGACTGGCCCGGTGCGCACTGAACTCGTCTCGGAACCCGGCGACCCGGACCGCCCCAACGAGGACTTCGCGAGTGTCGGACTACCCGTCTGCGGTCAGGGCGGTTGCGTGATCTTGCTGGACGGGGTGACACCGCCCCGGACGGAGACGGGATGCGCCCACCCGGTCCCCTGGTTCACCGCGCGGCTCGGCGGCGCACTGACCGAACTGACCGTTTCCGACCGACATCTGACGCTGCCGGAGATTCTCGCGCGCGCGATCGACCGAACCCGTTCCGCGCACTCTCAAACCTGTGACCTTTCTCACCCGCGAACACCCCAGGCCACGGTCGTTCTGGCCCGCTGGTCGGCCGACCTGCTGGAGTACCTGGTCCTGTCCGACTCGGCGCTGCTGCTGCGCGCACCGGACGGGACGGTCACCCCGGTCCTGGACGACCGCCTGGCCCGGCTCCCCCGCGCGGCGCTCACCACCGACGCGCTGATCGACGCGAACCTGCGCAACAAGGAGGGCGGCTTCTTCACGGCCGCCGCCGATCCCTCGGTCGCCGCCCGCGCGGTCACCGGCAGCGTGCCGCGCCACCGCGTGCGCGCGCTGGCCGCGCTGACCGACGGCGCCACACGCTGGACCGAGAAGTTCCACGAGGGCGACTGGACGGCCCTGTTCGACCTGATCGCCGAACAGGGCGCCGACGCCCTGGTGGCCCGGGTGCGCGAACTGGAGGACAAGGACCGCGAGGAGCGGACCTTCCTGAGCCGGAGCAAGACGCACGACGACGCGTCGGTGATCCACGTCGCCTTCTGAGCGGGGCCACTTCTCCGTCCGAGCCGGGCTACTTCTCCGCGATGCCGTTCAACTGGTGCAGCAGCCGCGCCAGTTCGGCGACCTCCTGGCGGTCCCAGTGGGCGAGCTGGCTGACGTAGCGGGCGCGGCGGGCCTCGCGGACCGTGCCCACCCGGCAGCGGCCCTCGTCGGTGAGCGTGACGAGCCAGGCGCGGCCGTCGGCCGGATCGGGCTCGCGGGCGATCAGCCCCAGCTCCTCCAGGGCCCGCAGCTGGCGGGACATGGTGGCCTTGCCGACGCCGATGTACGCGGCCAGCTCGGTGGCCCGCTGCCCCCCGCACTCGTCGAGCCGGATGAGCAGGCCGTACGCGGAGGACTCCAGGTCGGGGTGGACCTCACGGGCCATCTCCCCCTGGTTGGCGCGGGCGCGCCGCAGCAGCACGGTCAGCTCGCGTTCCAGCGCCAGGAACTCCTGGTCCGCGCAGCGCGGCACCTCCTGGCCGCCGGCGCCGTGCGCGCCGCACTTTCCGTCCTCGTGCACGTCAGCACCCCTGAATCGGTTTCGCGTCCTGAAATTTTCTGCCGAACCCGGTCATCACCGCAGCTCCGTCAGTATTTCGCAGGCGTAGACCAACGGCGGCATCGAAGCCCTCTTCCACCCGCTCATCTACGTGCGTAGCTTCGATGACCGGGCCCGACATGCCAGACAGGCCCGACAGTTCCCGTGACATGGCCACGATCCCCCACTTCTCCTCGGAACCGCCCAGGAGGTACGTCATGCCCGTGCACAGACCCCGCTCCCCCCGTCCGCGTCCCCGCACGCGGCTCGTCCCGGCCCTGCTGACGGCGCTCGCGCTCGCCGCCCTGACCGCCGTACCCGCCGCCGCCCGCACCGCCGCGGCGCCCGCCCGGGGCTCCGCCTGGCTCGGCATCGGCGTCGCCGCCCACGACGGCCGCTCCGGCACTCCCCCCACCGTCGCCGCCGCCGTCCAGACCGAGGGCGTCGACGTCTCCGGCCACCAGGGCGGCGTCGACTGGGCCACCCTCTGGAACAGCGGCGTCCGCTGGGCCTACACGAAGGCCACCGAGGGCACCTACTACACCAACCCGTCCTTCGCGCAGCAGTACAACGGCTCGTACAACGTCGGCATGATCCGCGGCGCGTACCACTTCGCCACCCCGGACACCACGACCGGCGCCGCCCAGGCGAACTACTTCGTGGACCACGGCGGCGGCTGGTCGCGTGACGGGAAGACCCTGCCCGGCACCCTCGACATCGAGTGGAACCCGTACGGCGACGCCTGCTACGGCAAGACCCCGGCGGCGATGGTCTCCTGGATCGCGGACTTCCTGAACACCTACCGGGCCCGCACCGGCCGCGACGCCGTGATCTACACGGCGACCAGCTGGTGGACCCAGTGCACCGGGAACTCCGCCGCGTTCGCCGCGAACAACCCGCTGTGGATCGCCCGCTACGCCGCCGACCCGGGCACCCTCCCGGCGGGCTGGGGCTACCAGACGATGTGGCAGTACACCTCGTCGGGACCGACCGTCGGCGACCACGACCGGTTCAACGGCGCCCTGGACCGGGTGGTCGCGCTGGCCAACGGGTGAGCACCCCGCGCCTCGGCAACGGGTGAGCACGCCGCCTCCCGGCAACGGGTGAGCGCCCCGCGAAAACGCCGGACCCCCGGCGGCACCTGTGTGCCGCCGGGGGTCCCGTGCGTGCGGACGGAGGGAGACCGCTCAGCCGGCCATCCCCTCCGGCTCCAGGGAGAGCTCGACGGCCGCCGAGGGGACCCGCTGCTGCGGGATGACGAGGCTCTGGGAGGCCGCCGCCAGGTCCTCCGCCCGCTCCGCCGCGGCCAGGTCGGCGAGCGCGTTGACGGCGGTGTTGAAGCGCTCCATGGAGCTCGGCCGGTCCGGGCCGAGCACGTACTCCTTGAGGGTGCGGCGCTGCGCGGCCATCGGGTCGTGCAGCGGCTCGCGGATCGAGCGCAGGATCTCCGGCAGCCGCGTGCACGCCCGGTCGAGCAGGTAGGCGCCGCCGGCGGTGGTGTACGCGGCGCGGAACTCCTCGTCGGGCAGGTCGTGCGCGTTGGTCAGGACGTACGGCTTGAGGCTCGCGACGAAGTCGGCGACCACGGAGGAGACGTCGCTGATGAGCATGTCCGCCTGGTTGAAGCACTCGTACAGCGTCGGCAGCTGCTTCACGACGACGTGGTGGCGGATCTGGCCGCTGCTCTCCCAGAACAGGCGGTGCCACTCGTCGTGCAGTTCCTGCCACTCGGCGGAGCCGTCGAGTTCGGGCAGCCGCGCCTCACGGATCTGCTCGGCGTCGTCGCCCGCCTGGCTTCCGGCCAGTTCGCCGATGCGCTCGCTGATCTCCTTCAGCCTCGGCTCGACGGCGGCCGCGGCGGCCTCCGCCTCCGCCGCCCCGCGCTGCTCGTTGTCGTCGCGCAGCAGCTGGCGGATGGTCCGGTCCGCCTCGGCCGCCTCGGCCGAGCGCTTGCCGGTGAGCGGATGCGGCTTGTAGATGACGCGGACGTTCTCCGCGAGGAGGCGCTCGATCAGCGCGACGCCCATCGGGATCAGGGAGGTGTGGCAGTCGTCGTCGCTCCAGCCCTCCCAGGTGGGGGCGTACAGGACGGTCGGCAGCGGGCCCGGCACGTGGTCGGCGTGCAGCCGGATCGGCGCCAGCTGCGGGCGGCCCACCTCGACGATGGAGGAGTCGCTGATGGCGTGCCGCACCCGCTGGTAGCGGTCGCGGCCGGCCCGTCCGGCCACCCAGATCTCGTCGTACACCTTGCTGACGCGGTTGCTGCTGGCGAGCTTGTCGCTGTCGCCGTGGCCGATGAAGACGTGCTTGGCCTCGGCCACGCGCAGCATGTGCACGTTCTTGCCCGCGTTGCCGGGGTACAGCACCACGCGGACGTCGGACAGCTCCAGCTCGGCCAGGTCGTCGGCCCTGGGCACGCAGATCACCGGGAGACGGGTGCGGCTCAGATAGCGGAACGAGGCCCGCTCGCGCAGCACGATCACCGGGCGCAGGTCGAGCTGCTCCAGCGTCTCGATCCACATGTTGACCTGGTACATGAAGTTCCGGGAGACCGAGGCGAAGCTGAAGTACAGCGCGACCTCGGGCCGGTAGGCCGCCAGCTGGCGGTTGACCTCGGCGAAGACCTCCTCCTTGCCGGGCATCCGCCGCACCCGGCGGTACTGGTCCAGCAGGGCCAGCATCGCCGTCACGGACAGCGCCGCCGTCACCGCGAAGCCGGCGTACGCCGGGTACCGCGTGCCGGTCGCCAGCGCGACGAGCAGACCGGCGTGCGCCGGTATGTCGAAGTGGAGCAGCTTGCGCAGGTAGCGCCGGAAGAGGATCGCCGGGGGCTGCCGCGGCACGTCCAGCGCGGAGAGGTCGAGGTTGCGCACCACCAGCGGCAGCACGCGGCGGCGCCGGATGGCGTGGTGCACCGCCGAGTACAGCATCACCAGGGCGAAGTGCGCGCCGAAGACGGCCACCGCGACGGCCAGCACCCGGTGCGACACACCGATACGGCCGGCCAGGGCGAGCAGCATCGTCGTCCGGAGTGCGAACCGCATGGTGCGGTTGAGCTGCAGCGCGGTCAGCCGGCGGATGAAGCCGGGGGCCCGGCTGTGCAGCGCCTCGTCCACGGCGTAGCTCACGACGGAGGCCACCGCGAACCAGCGGACCGAGGGCATGAGGGCGAAGACGGGAAGTGCCACGAACGTCGCGGCGAGCAGGAATACGAGCAGCAAGTCGGTCACCCCGCGCACACGTACAACGCCGCACAGCCGACGAATGATCATGGACAAGACTTCTCCCCCAAAGGACTTCACAAGGTCGCACGGCGAGCTAAATGCTGCCTGTTCAACTGTTCGACCAAGGAAGGGGGCAAAGAGTTGTGCACCTTGCCTTCAAGAAATGTTCACGCCCTGTTCAGTAAGGGACATTTCCGGCCTTCGGGCACGGGAAAGGCCCGGTTTCCCTCGCGGGACCCGGGCCTTTCCCTCTTCCAGTGACGTCCGTCACGCCGCCACCGGAACCTCCGCCTCCACGCCCTGCGCGGCCGGGGCGAGCGCCAGCTCCAGCACCTGGCGCACGTCGGTCACCGCGTGGACGTCGAGCTTGTCCAGCACCTCGGCCGGGACGTCGTCCAGGTCGGCCTCGTTGCGCTTGGGGATGATCACGGTGCTCACCCCGGCGCGGTGGGCGGCGAGCAGCTTCTGCTTCACACCGCCGATCGGCAGGACGCGCCCGGTCAGCGACACCTCGCCGGTCATCGCGACATCCGTGCGGACCAGCCGGCCGGAGAGCAGCGACGCGAGCGCGGTCGTCATGGTGATGCCCGCGCTCGGCCCGTCCTTCGGCACCGCGCCCGCCGGGAAGTGGATGTGCACGCCCCGGTCCTTCAGGTCGGCCACCGGCAGCTCCAGCTCCGCGCCGTGACCGCGCAGGAAGCTCAGCGCGATCTGCGCCGACTCCTTCATCACGTCCCCGAGCTGACCGGTGAGGGTGAGCCCCGCCGCGCCCGTCTCGGGGTCCGCGAGGGACGCCTCGACATAGAGGACGTCGCCGCCCGCGCCGGTGACCGCGAGTCCGGTGGCGACACCGGGTACGGCGGTACGGCGCTCGGCCGGGTCCTGGGCGGACTCGGGCACGTGGTGCGGACGCCCGACCAGGCCGCGCAGGTCCTCGTCGCGGACCGTGAACGGCAGCTCCCGCTCGCCCAGTTCGTGCTGGGCCGCGACCTTGCGCAGCAGCCGCGCGATGGTCCGCTCCAGGGTGCGCACGCCCGCCTCGCGGGTGTACTCCCCGGCGAGCCTGCGCAGCGCGCCCTCGTCGATCACGACCTCCTCGCCGGTCAGACCGGCGCGCTCCAGCTGGCGCGGGAGCAGGTGGTCGCGGGCGATGACGACCTTCTCGTCCTCGGTGTAGCCGTCGAGCCGGACGATCTCCATCCGGTCGGCCAGCGCCTCCGGGATCGCCTCCAGGACGTTGGCGGTGGCGAGGAACACCACGTCGGACAGGTCGAGTTCGACCTCCAGGTAGTGGTCCCGGAAGGTGTGGTTCTGCGCGGGGTCGAGGACTTCGAGGAGGGCGGCGGCCGGGTCGCCCCGGAAGTCCGAGCCCACCTTGTCGATCTCGTCCAGGAGCACGACCGGGTTCATCGACCCGGCCTCCTTGATCGCACGGACGACACGGCCGGGCAGCGCGCCGACGTAGGTGCGCCGGTGGCCCCGGATCTCCGCCTCGTCCCGGACACCGCCGAGCGCGACCCGGACGAACTTCCGCCCCATCGCGTGCGCGACGGACTCGCCCAGGCTGGTCTTGCCGACGCCGGGCGGCCCGACCAGCGCGAGCACGGCACCGCCGCGCCGCCCGCCGATCACACCGAGACCGCGCTCACCGCGCCGCTTGCGCACCGCGAGGTACTCGGTGATGCGCTCCTTCACGTCCTCCAGACCGGCGTGCTCGGCGTCCAGGATCTCCTTGGCGCCCTGGATGTCGTACGCGTCCTCGGTCCGCTCGTTCCACGGCATCTCCAGGACGGTGTCCAGCCAGGTGCGGATCCAGGAGCCCTCGGGCGACTGGTCGGAGGCGCGCTCCAGCTTGTCGACCTCCTTGAGGGCGGCCTCGCGGACCTTCTCCGGCAGGTCGGCGGCCTCCACACGGGCGCGGTAGTCGTCGGACTCCTCGGCCGTGTCGTCGCCGTCGCCGTTCAGCTGGCGCAGCTCCTTGCGGACCGCCTCCAGCTGGCGCCGGAGCAGGAACTCGCGCTGCTGCTTGTCGACGCCCTCCTGGACGTCCTTGGCGATGGTCTCGGCCACCTCCTGCTCGGCGAGGTGGTCGCGGAGCTGCTGGGTGGCGAGCTTCAGCCGGGCCACCGGGTCGGTGGTCTCCAGGAGCTGGATCTTCTGTTCGGCGGTGAGGAAGGGTGAGTAACCGGAGTTGTCGGCGAGCGCGGAGACGCCGTCGATGGCCTGGACCCGGTCCACGACCTGCCAGGCACCGCGCTTCTTCAGCCAGGTGCTGGCCAGCGCCTTGTACTCCTTCACCAGCTCGGTCACCTGACCGGGCAGCGGGTCGGGCAGGGTCTCCTCGACCCGGACACCCTCGACCCACAGCGCGGCACCCGGACCGGTCGTACCGGCGCCGATGCGCACGCGGTCGCGGCCCCGGATCAGCGCACCGGGGTCGCCGTCGGCCAGCCGGCCGACCTGTTCGACGGTGCCGAGGACGCCGGTCCTGGCATACGTGCCGTCGATGCGCGGCACCAGCAGCACCTTGGGCTTGCCCGACTCCGAGCGGGCGGCGGCCTGCGCGGCCTGCGCGGCTTCAACGGCCGCCCGCACCTCGGCGTCACTCAGGTCCAGCGGTACGACCATCCCCGGCAGCACGACTTCACCGTCGAGCGGCAGCACGGGCAGGACGAGCGTGAACGCCGTGGACTCATCAGCCATGATCTCCCCTTTGACAGTCAACTTGAGCAACACTGACTCAATGCTCGTGAGCCCTTGAATGTTCCCCACCGCTTGTTCACTCTGAGCGAACAGGCGGGAGCGGATGCGTCGCCGCAGCCGGAAGCGGGTCGGGAGGGGGACGGGCGAGGGCGGGCCGGGGGCGGGCGAGGGCGGGCCGGGGCGGGTTCCGCAAAACGCGTGGCCCGGTCCCGCCGGGTCCAGCAGGATGACCCGCATGACCACGACGCACGACAGCCCCGTTGTCCTGGACCGGCGCGACGGGCCGTACGGCGAGGTGGTCCTGCGCCGGCACGGCGGCCTGCTCCAGATCATCGCCAACGGATGCTTCCTGATGGACACCTCGGACGGGCGCTCGGAGCGGCTGCTCGTGGACGCCGCGCGGACCGCGCTCGACGGCCGCCCGGCGCCGGACGTGCTGATCGGCGGCCTGGGGGTCGGCTTCTCGCTCGCCCACGCGGCGGCCGATCCGTACTGGGGCCGGATCGTCGTGGTGGAGCGCGAGCCCGCCGTGATCGGCTGGCACCGGTCCGGACCGCTCGGGGACCTGTCGGCGGACGCGCTCGCGGACCCGCGCACCGCCGTGGTCGAGGACGATCTCGTCTCTTACGTCAATGAGACATCGGACACGTTCGACGCACTGTGCCTCGACATCGACAACGGCCCTGGATGGACCGTCACCGAGGACAACGACGGGCTGTACACGAAGGCCGGACTCGCCGCCTGCGCAAGGGTGTTGAGGCCGGGCGGGGTACTGGCGGTGTGGTCGGCCCAGCCCTCTCCGGAATTTGAAGGAACCTTGCGGAATGCCGGGTTCCGGCAGGTGCGTACCGAAGAGGTGCCCGTTGCCCGTGGCGTTCCCGACGTGGTGCATCTCGCCGTCCGCCCTGGATAGCGACGGCCCGGCGTGTCCCCGTAATGTGCTGCCCTGACACCGATCATCAGGCGTCGAACGCAGTCATGGGATCACCCCACGGATTCCGGAAAGCAGCAGGGGCGGGCGATGGAGCAGACACAGACCTCCCAGACCGGTGCGGCGACCACGACCCAGGGCGCCCAGCGCCGGGTGCTGGTCGTCGAGGACGACCCCACGATCGTCGACGCCATCGCGGCCCGGCTGCGCGCGGAGGGATTCCTCGTGCAGACCGCCGGCGACGGCCCGGCAGCCGTCGACACCGCCGAGGCATGGCAGCCCGACCTGCTGATCCTCGACATCATGCTCCCCGGCTTCGACGGCCTGGAGGTCTGCCGCCGCGTGCAGGCCGCCCGCCCGGTGCCGGTGCTGATGCTCACCGCGCGCGACGACGAGACCGACATGCTGGTCGGCCTGGGCGTCGGCGCCGACGACTACATGACCAAGCCGTTCTCCATGCGGGAACTGGCGGCCCGTGTGCACGTGCTGCTGCGCCGCATGGAGCGCGCCGCCATCGCGGCCACCACGCCCCGCTCCGGGATACTGCGCCTCGGCGAGCTGGAGATCGACCACGCCCAGCGCCGGGTGCGGGTCAAGGCCGAGGACGTGCATCTGACGCCCACCGAGTTCGACCTGCTGGTGTGCCTGGCCAACACCCCGCGCGCGGTGCTCTCCCGTGAGCAGCTCCTCGCCGAGGTGTGGGACTGGGCGGACGCCTCCGGCACCCGGACGGTGGACAGCCACATCAAGGCCCTGCGGCGGAAGATCGGCGCCGAACGCATCCGCACGGTGCACGGTGTCGGGTACGCGCTGGAGACGCCGACGCCGTGAGCGGGGGACGGGAAGCCGCACGGAATGGCTCCGGGAGGAATCAGCCCTGGGGCGGCGTACGCCCGTTCTCGATCAAGACCAAGCTGGGCGCCCTGGTCGTCATCTCGGTGCTGATCACCACCGGTCTGTCCATGATCGCGGTGCACACCAAGACCGAGCTGCGCTTCATCACGGTCTTCTCGATGATCGCCACGCTGCTGATCACCCAGTTCGTGGCGCACTCGCTCACCGCCCCGCTGGACGAGATGAACGCGGTGGCCCGCTCCATCTCGCACGGCGACTACACCCGCCGGGTGAGCGAGGGCCGCCGCGACGAACTGGGCGACCTGGCCGTGACGATCAACGTCATGGCCGACGAGCTGGAGGCCCAGGACCGCCAGCGCAAGGAGCTGGTGGCGAACGTCTCGCACGAGCTGCGCACCCCGATCGCGGGCCTGCGCGCGGTGCTGGAGAACATCGTCGACGGCGTCACCGAGGCCGACCCCGAGACCATGCGCACCGCGCTCCAGCAGACCGAGCGCCTGGGCCGGCTCGTGGAGACCCTGCTCGACCTCTCCCGGCTCGACAACGGCGTCGTCCCGCTGAAGCTGCGCCGCTTCGAGGTGTGGCCGTATCTGTCCGGGGTGCTGAAGGAGGCCAACATGGTCGCCTCCGCGCGCGCGGGCATCGCCTCGGGCTCGGGCACCCACACCCGTACCGATGTGCATCTGCACCTGGACGTCTCCCCGCCGGAGCTGACCGCGCACGCGGACCCCGAGCGCATCCACCAGGTCGTCGCCAACCTGATCGACAACGCCGTCAAGCACAGCCCCGCCTACGGCCGGGTGACCGTGCGGGCGCGGCGCGGGGCACAGCCGGAGTCGCTGGAGCTGGAGGTCCAGGACGAGGGTCCGGGCATCCCCAGGTCGGAGTGGCACCGGGTGTTCGAGCGGTTCAACCGGGGCTCGGTGACCCGTCCGCACGGTCCGGGCAGCGACGGGGGCACGGGACTCGGTCTCGCGATCGCCCGCTGGGCGGTGGATCTGCACGGCGGACGGATCGGCGTGGCCGAATCCGAGCGCGGCTGCCGGATCATCGTCACTCTTCCGGGGCTTTCCTCGTAGCCGAGTTGACGTAGAGTTCACTCCGGAAGACCAAGATCACCGAAGATCCGCGCCGCCGGAACCGTGTGATCAGGTCCGGGCCCGCGCCGGTCGACGAACGACGGCGTTTCAAGGGCCTGGTTCCTCGCACCCTCACCCTCGCTCTGACGTGCGGAACCACGCTTGTTTCCCGCCATTTCAGGCCCCGAAACGCGGTTCCCGATGTGACTTACACGACGATGAACGGGCCCGACCTGACCATCGCGCTCCGGGAGGCGTAGCCTTTATTCCCGCTGTCCATCACCTTGTGAAGCGGAAGAGGGCGGTTGCCGCCGTGTCGCCACAGTCCCCCAGTAACTCGAACCTTTCGACCGACGACCAAGCCGGGAAGAACCCCGCCGCGGCGTTCGGCCCGAACGAGTGGCTCGTCGACGAGATCTATCAGCAGTACCTCCAGGACCCGAATTCGGTTGATCGCGCCTGGTGGGACTTCTTCGCCGACTACAAGCCGGGGGCTCCTGCCGCCTCGGCTCCGGTGAGCGCCACGGCCGCGGGGGCCGCGGGGACCACCTCGGCCGCACCGGCCCAGGCCGCGCCCGCCGCGCAGGCCCCGGCCGCCGTGAAGCCCGCCGCTCCGGCCCAGGCCCCGGCTCCGGCCCCGGCGGCGAAGGCCGCCCCGGCCCCCGCCAGGCCCGCGCAGGCCCCGGCCGCCGCTCAGCCGAAGGCCGCCGCGCCGGCCGCCGAAGGCCCCGAGCTGATCACCCTGCGCGGCCCGGCCGCCGCCGTGGTCAAGAACATGAACGCCTCGCTGGAGCTGCCGACGGCCACCTCGGTCCGCGCGGTCCCGGTGAAGCTGCTGTTCGACAACCGCATCGTCATCAACAACCACCTGAAGCGCGCCCGGGGCGGGAAGATCTCCTTCACGCACCTGATCGGCTTCGCCATGGTGCAGGCCATCAAGGCCATGCCGTCCATGAACTGGTCGTTCGGCGAGAAGGACGGGAAGCCCACCCTCGTCAAGCCGCCGCACGTCAACCTCGGTCTCGCCATCGACCTGGTCAAGCCCAACGGCGACCGCCAGCTGGTCGTCGCGGCGATCAAGAAGGCCGAGACGCTGAACTTCTTCGAGTTCTGGCAGGCCTACGAGGACATCGTCCGCCGCGCCCGCGAGGGCAAGCTGACCATGGACGACTTCACCGGCGTCACGGTCTCCCTGACCAACCCCGGCGGCCTCGGCACCGTCCACTCGGTCCCGCGTCTGATGCCCGGCCAGTCGGTCATCATGGGCGTCGGCTCCATGGACTACCCGGCGGAGTTCCAGGGCACCAGCCAGGACACCCTGAACAAGCTCGGCATCTCGAAGGTCATGACGCTCACGTCGACCTACGACCACCGGACGATCCAGGGCGCCGCCTCCGGCGAGTTCCTGCGCCAGGTCGCGAACCTTCTCCTCGGCGAGAACGGCTTCTACGACGACATCTTCGAGGCGCTGCGCATCCCCTACGAGCCGGTCCGCTGGCTCAAGGACATCGACGCCAGCCACGACGACGACGTCACCAAGGCCGCCCGCGTCTTCGAGCTGATCCACTCCTACCGGGTCCGCGGCCACGTCATGGCCGACACCGACCCGCTGGAGTACCAGCAGCGCAAGCACCCCGACCTCGACATCACCGAGCACGGGCTCACCCTGTGGGACCTGGAGCGCGAGTTCGCCGTCGGCGGCTTCGCCGGCAAGTCCCTCATGAAGCTGCGCGACATCCTCGGCGTGCTGCGCGACTCGTACTGCCGCACCATCGGCATCGAGTTCATGCACATCCAGGACCCCAAGCAGCGCAAGTGGATCCAGGACCGCGTCGAGCGCCCGCACTCCAAGCCGGAGCGCGAGGAGCAGCTGCGCATCCTGCGCCGTCTGAACGCCGCCGAGGCGTTCGAGACCTTCCTGCAGACGAAGTACGTCGGCCAGAAGCGCTTCTCGCTTGAGGGCGGCGAGTCCGTCATCCCGCTGCTCGACGCGGTCATCGACTCCGCCGCCGAGTCGCGCCTGGACGAGGTCGTCATCGGCATGGCCCACCGCGGCCGCCTGAACATCCTCGCCAACATCGTCGGCAAGTCGTACGCGCAGATCTTCCGGGAGTTCGAGGGCAACCTCGACCCGAAGTCGATGCACGGCTCCGGCGACGTGAAGTACCACCTGGGCGCCAAGGGCACCTTCACCGGCCTGGACGGCGAGCAGATCGCGGTCTCCCTGGTCGCGAACCCCTCGCACCTGGAGGCGGTCGACCCGGTCCTGGAGGGCGTCGCCCGCGCCAAGCAGGACATCATCAACAAGGGCGGCACGGACTTCACCGTCCTGCCGGTGGCGATCCATGGCGACGCGGCCTTCGCGGGCCAGGGCGTGGTGGCCGAGACCCTGAACATGTCGCAGCTGCGGGGTTACCGCACCGGCGGCACGGTCCACATCGTCATCAACAACCAGGTCGGCTTCACCGCCGCCCCGGAGTCCTCCCGCTCGTCCATGTACGCCACCGACGTGGCCCGCATGATCGAGGCCCCGATCTTCCACGTGAACGGCGACGACCCGGAGGCCGTGGTCCGCGTCGCGCGGCTCGCCTTCGAGTTCCGCCAGGCGTTCAACAAGGACGTGGTGATCGACCTCATCTGCTACCGCCGCCGCGGTCACAACGAGTCGGACAACCCGGCCTTCACCCAGCCGCTGATGTACGACCTGATCGACAAGAAGCGCTCGGTGCGCAAGCTCTACACCGAGTCCCTCATCGGTCGCGGCGACATCACCCTGGAAGAGGCCGAGCAGGCGCTCCAGGACTACCAGGGCCAGCTGGAGAAGGTCTTCACGGAGGTCCGCGAGGCCACCGCGCAGCCGGCCCAGGGCGAGTCCCAGGCGCCGAGCGACAACTTCCCGGTGGCGGTGCCGACCGCGATCTCCGCGGAGACCGTGAAGCGGATCGTCGAGTCCCAGATCGACATCCCCGACCACATCACCGCCCACCCGCGGCTGCTGCCGCAGCTGCAGCGCCGGGCGTCCATGGTCGAGGACGGCACGATCGACTGGGGCATGGGCGAGACCCTGGCCATCGGCTCGCTGCTCCTGGAGGGCACCCCGGTCCGCCTCGCGGGCCAGGACTCCCAGCGCGGCACCTTCGGCCAGCGCCACGCGGTGCTCATCGACCGGGAGACCGGCGAGGAGTACACCCCGCTGCAGTACCTCTCCGAGGACCAGGCGCGGCTGAACGTCTACAACTCCCTGCTGTCCGAGTACGCGGCCATGGGCTTCGAGTACGGCTACTCGCTGGCCCGCCCGGACGCGCTCGTGATGTGGGAGGCCCAGTTCGGTGACTTCGTCAACGGCGCGCAGACCGTCGTGGACGAGTTCATCTCCTCGGCCGAGCAGAAGTGGAACCAGACCTCCGGTGTGGTCCTGCTCCTCCCGCACGGCTACGAGGGCCAGGGCCCGGACCACTCCTCGGCCCGCCCGGAGCGGTTCCTGCAGCTCTGCGCGCAGAACAACATGACGGTCGCGATGCCCACGCTCCCGTCGAACTACTTCCACCTCCTGCGGTGGCAGGTCCACAACCCGGACCACAAGCCGCTGATCGTCTTCACCCCGAAGTCGATGCTGCGTCTGAAGGCGGCGGCGTCGACGGCGGAGGAGTTCACCTCCGGCGAGTTCCGTCCGGTCATCGGCGACAGCACGGTCGACCCGGCCGCCGTCCGCAAGGTCGTGTTCTGCTCGGGCAAGGTGTACTACGACCTGGAGGCCGGGCGGCAGAAGCGCGGCATCACGGACACGGCGATCATCCGCCTCGAGCGTCTGTACCCGCTGCCGGGTGCGGAGGTCCAGGCGGAGGTCAACAAGTACCCCAACGCCGAGAAGTACATCTGGGCCCAGGAGGAGCCGGCCAACCAGGGCGCGTGGCCCTTCATCGCCCTCAACCTGATCGACCACCTGGACCTGGCCGTCGGAGCCGACGTCCCGGCGGGCGAGCGCCTGCGCCGCATCTCGCGGTCGCACGGCTCCTCCCCGGCGGTCGGCTCCGCCAAGCGCCACCAGGCGGAGCAGGAGCAGCTGGTGCGTGAGGTGTTCGAGGCGTAGCCCCGCACGGGCCGCGTTTCGGCGAGAGGGCTCGGCTTCCGGATGCGTCCGGGGGCCGGGCCCTTTCCCGTTCGGGCTCGCGGCTGCCTATGATTTCGATGTCCCTTCGCACACCCACCGACGGAGCTCCAGCCATGTACTTCACCGACCGAGGCATCGAGGAACTGGAGAAGCGGCGCGGCGAGGAGGAGGTCACCTTCGAGTGGCTCGCCGAGCAGCTGCGGACGTTCGTCGACCTGAACCCGGACTTCGAGGTCCCGGTGGAGCGGCTGGCGACGTGGCTGGCGCGGCTGGACGACGAGGACGACGAGTAGGACCCCTCGGGGAGACCCCCGGCTGCTTTCGGCAGGCCCACGACGGAGAGCTTCGGCTTCCGTCGCGGGCCTGCTGTCGTTTGTCCGGGCGGTGGTCGCGCAAGTGTCCGGGCGGTGGGCCCGCGGGCGCTCACGAAAGAGTGTCTTGACTTCCCGGAGCCACGATATATCGTGTTTCCCGGAAGACGCGATATGGCGTGTCACGTCCCGCCCTTGCCGAGGAGGCCCCATGTCCGAGTGGTCCGTCGCCGAGCCCCAGAAGCTCACCTTCGACGCTCCCGTGAGCGAACTGCACGTGCGCATCGTCAACGGTCTGGTGAACGTGGTGGGCACGGAGGAGAGTTCCGCCCGCCTGGAGGTCTCCGAGATCGAGGGCCCGCCCCTGATCGTCACCCAGCAGGGCGGCACGCTCACGGTGGCGTACGAGGACCTGCCCTGGAAGGGCTTCCTGAAGTGGCTCGACCGCAAGGGCTGGCGCCGCAGCGCGGTGGTCTCCCTCGCCGTTCCGGCGGACACCCGTGTGGAGGTGGGCGTGGTGGGCGCCGGGGCGGTCGTCTCGGGGCTGCGCGGCCCGGCGGTGGTCAAGGGCGTCACCGGGGACGCGACGCTGGTCGGGCTCTCCGGTCCGGTCCGCGCGGACACCGTCTCCGGCAATCTGGAGGCCCAGACCGTCACCGGCGACCTGCGCTTCAACTCCGTCTCGGGCGACCTGACCGTGATGGACGGCTCGGGCCCCGCCGTCCGCGCCGACTCCGTCAGCGGCTCGATGATCGTGGACCTGGATCCGGCGGGCCCCACCGACGTCCGCCTGACCAGCGTGTCCGGCGAGATCGCCATCCGTCTGCCGCACCCGGCGGACACGGAGGTGGAGGCGAACACCGCGAGCGGGCAGATCTCCAACGCCTTCGACGGACTGCGGGTGCACGGCCAGTGGGGCGCCCACAAGGTCACGGGCCGGCTGGGCACGGGCAGCGGCAGGCTCAAGGCCACCACGGTCTCCGGCTCCATCGCCCTGCTGCGCCGCCCGGCCGGCGAGGACGCGGGCGGGCCGGCGGGGCCCGGCGCCGCTCCGGGGGACAATTCCTTCACGACCGACAAGAAGGTGCTCTGACATGCCTCCCGTCTTCGCCCACGGCCGCCTGCGCCTGTATTTGCTGAAGCTGCTCGACGAGGCGCCCCGCCACGGCTACGAGGTGATCCGGCTCCTCGAAGAACGCTTCCAGGGCCTCTACGCCCCCTCGGCGGGCACGGTCTACCCCCGCCTGGCCAAGCTGGAGGCGGAGGGCCTGGTCACCCACACCACCGAGGGCGGCCGCAAGGTGTACGCGATCACCGACGCGGGCCGCGCCGAACTGGCCGACCGCAGCGGTGAACTGGCCGACCTGGAGCTGGAGATCCGCGACTCGGTCGCGGAACTGGCCGCCGAGATCAAGGCCGATGTGCGCGGCGCGGCGGGCGATCTGCGCCGCGAGATGCGCGCGGCCGCGACCGAGGCCCGCCAGGGCGCCCGGACCGGCTCCGCCCAGTCGTCCCACGCCTACGGCGACCAGGGCGGCGACCCGGAGTCGTGGCGGGCCGCGAAGGAGGAGCTGCGCCGGGCCAAGCAGGAGTGGAAGGAGCAGGCCAGGCGGGCCAAGGACGAGAGCCGCCGGGCCCGCGAGGAGGCCCAGCGGGCCCGCCGCCAGGCCCAGGAGGCGCAGTCGAGGGCGCGGGCCCAGGCGCAGGAGGAGATGCAGCGCGTCGCCCGCCGGGTCCAGGAGCGGGTGCAGGACGCCTTCGGCCGGGGCGACTGGCCGACCGGAGTGCGCGAGGGCATCTCGGAACTGGCCCGGGAATTCGGCGAGTTCGGCAAGGAGTACGCCCGCCCGGCGGCCTCCGCCAAGGGCGCCGACCCGAGGACGACACCGGAGTACGGCACCGTCCCGGAGGACTTCCCCGCGGAGTACGAGCCGTCCTGGGCCCACGAGGAGCCCTCCGGCGACCCGGCCCGCGACCTGGACCGCCTCCTCGACCGCTTCCGGGACGACATCCGGGACGCGGCCCGCGACCACGGCGTCACCGAGGCCCAGCTCCACGACATCCGCCACCGCCTCTCCACGGCCGCGGCCCATGTCGGCGCGACGCTGCGCGGGCCGAGAGGCTGAACCGCCCGCGATCCCGGCGGGTCCCCTGCGGGGCTTCGGCCGGGGTCACGGGCGTGGCGGCGGAGAGGGGTTGGCCTGGTACGTCGCGAGGGGGGACGGTTGGCCTGGCGCGTCGCGAGGGGGGGACGGTTGGCCTGGCGCGTCGCGAGAGGGGCGGCGGGCCTGGTGCGTCGCGGGGGTCGCGGCCGGCCTGGTACGTCGCGGGGGTCGCGGCCGGCCCGGCGCGTCGCGGAGGTCGCGGCGGGCCTGGTGCGTCGCAGGGGTCGCGGCGGGCCTGGCGCGTCGCGGAGGTCGCGGCCGGCCTGGCGCGTCGCGGAGGTCGCGGCCGGCCTGGCGCGTCGCGAGGGTCGCGGCCGGCCTGGTGCCGGGGTCAGGGGCGCCCGCGCCAGTCGGTGTCGCGATCAGCGGCCGCCCCCGTCCCGGAAACCGGCCGGGAACAACCGGTTCAGCCCGCCTGGGCGGTGCCTTCGCCGTACAGGACGCGCAGCAGCGCCTCGTGGGTGACCCCGTGGTCGGCGAGCACCTCGGCGGGGACTCCGGGGCGCGTGGTCAGGGCGAGCAGGAGGTGCTCGTCACCGATGTGCCGGTCGCGGCGGGCGACGGCGGCGCGCAGTGCCCCCTCCATGACGCTCTTGGCGTCCCGGTCGAAGGGCTGGCGGCCGGGCCGGCCGCCCGGCTTCCGGTGGTCGCCGGTCAGCGCCCCGGCGCCGTGCGCCTCCTCGACGCGGGAGACGATCTCGGTGACGTCGATGCCGAGTCCGGCGAGCGCGTCCGCCTCGGCGCGGGACAGCCCCGCCCGCCGCCGCGCCTGGTCGAGCGCCTCGCGCAGCGAGGCCTTCCGTTCGCCCAGGCCGAGCGCGGCCAGCGCGAAGGACGCCCGGGTTCCCTCGCGGTCCAGGAGGGCGAGCAGCAGATGCTCGGCACCGATGGACCGCGCCCCCGCCCGCTCCCCGTGCTCGACCGCGCCGGTGACGACTTCGCGGGCGTCCTTGGTGAAGCGTTCGAACATCACTGCCTCCCGTACTTCTTGTGCACGGCCTGCCGGCTGACACCCAGCTCGGCGGCGATCTCCTGCCACGACCAGCCCTGCTGGCGCGCGGCACGCACCTGTACCGCCTCCAGCTGCTCCAGCAGCCTGCGGAGCGCGGCCACAGCGCGCAGCCCGACCCGCGGATCGCGGTCGCCGGCCCGCTGGGCGAGATCCGTTGCATCCGTCATGACGTCAACTTAGGTTGACACCGATTCGAATGTCAACCCAAGTTGACATGCGGCGCGGAAAAAGGGCGGGCCCGCCACCGGACCCGCCCCTGCGTCACCCCTGCGTCACCCCTGACGCCACCGCCACCGCCACCGTCATCGGTGGGGAGTTCAGGAGTTGGTGAGCACGATCTTCCCGAACTGCTCGCCGGACTCCAGCCGTTCGAAGCCCTCGCGGGCGCGGTCCAGCGGCAGCACCTCGTCGATGACGGGCCGCAGACCGGTGACGGCGCAGAAGGAGAGCAGGTCCTCCAGCTCGTCCTTGGTGCCCATGGTGGAGCCGACGACCTTCAGCTCCAGGAAGAAGATGCGGGTCAGTTCGGCGTGCGAGGGCCGGTCGCCGCTGGTCGCGCCGGAGATGACCAGCGTGCCGCCGGGCCGTAGCGACTTCACCGAGTGGGACCAGGTGGCCGCGCCCACGGTCTCGATCACGGCGTCGACCCGCTGCGGCAGCCGCGCCCCCGGCTCCACCGCCTCGACGGCACCGAGTTCCAGGGCCCGCTTGCGCTTCGCCTCGTCCCGGCTCGTGGCGAAGACGCGCAGCCCGGCCGCCTTGCCGAGCATGATCGCGGCGGTGGCGACCCCGCCGCCCGCGCCCTGTACGAGGACCGAGTCGCCGGGCCGTACCCCGGCGTTGGTGAACAGCATCCGGTACGCGGTCAGCCAGGCCGTCGGCAGACAGGCGGCCTCGGCGAAGGACATGCCCTCCGGCTTGGGCAGCAGATTCCAGGTGGGCACGGCGACCTGCTCGGCGAAGGTGCCCGGGTAGCGCTCGGTGAGGATGGAGCGGGGTTCGCGGGGGCCGACTCCATGGCCGGTCTGCCCGATGACGGAGTGCAGGACGACCTCGTTGCCGTCCGCGTCGACCCCGGCGGCGTCGCAGCCGAGGATCATCGGCAGCCGTTCCTCGGGGAGCCCGACGCCCCGCAGGGACCAGAGGTCATGGTGGTTGAGGGAGGCGGCGCGGACGTCGACGGTGCTCCAGCCGGGCCGGGCCCCGGGAGCCGGGCGCTCCCCCAACTCAAGGCCGGACAGCGGCTGGTCACGGTCGATCCGGGCGGCGTAGACAGCGAACATGGGCCCGACGATAGGTTCCGTCCCGCCCCGGGCGGAACCGGCGGACGGTGTGACACACGCCCTCTTGCCTCCGGCACCCGTGCGGCGCAACGCGCCCCGCGCACCAAGGCGCCAGAACGACTGAACGGCCCCGCCCGGAAAGGGCGAGGCCGTTCAGCACGGCACACATGCGCTACGGCACAGGGCCGCTCGGCACCAAGCCGCTCGGCATCAGACCCACAGGCATCGTCGCCGCGCCCGCAGACATCGCCGCCGCGCCCGTGGACGTCAGCGCCGGGCCACGCCCTCCGCGCGGGCGGCCGCCGCGACGGCCGCCGTCACGGCGGGGGCGACCCGCTCGTCGAAGGGCGAGGGGACCACGTAGTCGGGGGCGAGGTCGTCGCCGACGACGGCGGCCAGCGCCTCCGCGGCGGCGATCTTCATGCCCTCGGTGATCCGGCTCGCCCGCACCTGGAGCGCCCCGGCGAAGATGCCCGGGAAGGCGAGCACGTTGTTGATCTGGTTGGGGAAGTCCGAGCGCCCGGTCGCGACGACCGCCGCGTACTTGTGCGCCACCTCCGGGTGCACCTCCGGGTTCGGGTTGGCCATCGCGAACACGAAGGCTCCCTCGGCCATGGAGGCGACGGCCTCCTCGGGGACCGTACCGCCGGAGACGCCGATGAAGACGTCGGCGCCGACGAGCGCGTCCTCCAGCGAGCCGTTGATGCCCGCCTTGTTGGTGAAGCCGGCCACCTCCCGCTTGACGTCGGTCAGATCGGTGCGCTCCGCCGAGACGACGCCCTTGCGGTCGGCGACCGCCACGTCCCCGATGCCGGCCTCGACCAGCATCCGGGCGATGGCGACCCCGGCCGCTCCGGCGCCGGAGATGACGGCGCGCAGCTGCCCGATCTCCCGGCCGCTGAGCCGGGCCGCGTTCCTGAGCGCCGCGAGGGTCACGACGGCCGTGCCGTGCTGGTCGTCGTGGAAGACCGGGATGTCCAGCCGTTCCTGGAGGCGCCGTTCGATCTCGAAGCACCGGGGGGCCGAGATGTCCTCCAGGTTCACCCCGCCGAAGGAGGGGGCGAGCCGGACGACGGTCTCGACGATCTCGTCCACGTCGGTGCAGGCGAGCGCGATCGGCACCGCGTCGACCCCGCCGAACTGCTTGAACAGGATCGCCTTGCCCTCCATGACGGGCAGGGACGCCTCGGGACCGATGTCCCCGAGGCCGAGCACGGCGGTGCCGTCGGTGACGACGGCGACGACCGAGGACTTCCAGGTGTAGTCGTTGACGAGCTCGGGCTGTTGAGCGATCGCGGTGCACACGCGCGCCACACCGGGCGTGTACGCGAGGGAAAGGTCGTCCTTGTCGCGGATCGGCACGGTGGCCCGCACGGCCATCTTGCCGCCACGATGCAGCGCGAACGCCGGATCGAAGGAGTCCAGGGGCTCGGCCCCGCCCTCCGGTCCGGTACCGCTGTCGCTGCGAGGATTGACGATCTCCGCTGCCACTTTGTCTTACCCCTTAGGTATGCATGGTTTGAGGGTCGGCCGCTCCGGGTGAGGAGCGGGCGGGCACCGCGTACGGCTCGTCGAAGGTGAAGCGGGAGCACATACGCGACGGGCGCGCCGCACACGCGCCCTGAGCCCCGGATGAGGGGTGTAAAGAACCTTCTTACCGGACGGACGGTCCGACCACGAGTCCATTGGGCGCAAGGTCACATGGCGTGGCCGCGCCAACCAGCCACCCTTGAACCGCCGCCGAACCGCCACCGAAGCGCCGCCGAACCGCTCCACGCCGCCGTGACGGCCCCCGGCAACTGCCCGGAAGCGGCGCCCCGGCCTCCACTTCCCCCGGTGCGCGAATGCCCCGAATGCACGCGGTCCGGCCATCCGAATCGTGAGACATGTCGACGATTTTCCGGCCTGGTGAGCGAATTTCCGCAGATTCTCCGGCGGGGGTGCAGCGGGGTTGTACCGACCTGATGCGGTTCGGGATCACCCGTTATCCGATTTTGACATTGTGACGGCCCTGAATGGCCCAGTCCGAATGGCAGGATGCCGTAAACCCATGAGGTCGCGACACACGAAGGTGTGTGTTGTCGTCGTCCCATCGGACCTCTTCCCATCCGCCGGAGGAACCCACGATGACCGCAAGCTCCACCCGTCGCACGACCACTCGCACCCGGATCGCAGCGGGCGGTGCGATCGCGGTCGCGGGCACCCTGCTGCTCACCGGCTGCGGTGACCACACGGACAAGACCGGCAGCGGCACCGACACGTCGAACGCCTCCGCCCCGCTCGCCGGCAAGCTCCCCGCCGACATCCGCAAGGCGGGCGTCATCAAGGTCGGCTCCGACATCGCGTACTCGCCGGTCGAGTTCATGCAGAGCGGCAAGCCCGCCGGCATCGACCCGGACATCGCGGCCGCCCTCGGCAAGCAGCTCGGCGTCACCTTCGAGTTCCAGAACAACAAGTTCGACAACCTGATCGTGGGCCAGCAGGCCAAGCGCTACCAGGTGATCATGTCGGCGATGAACGACACCAAGGACCGCCAGAACGGTGTCGACTCCAGCAACGGCAAGAAGGTCGGCAAGGGCGTCGACTTCGTCGACTACTTCACCGCCGGCACCTCGATCCTGGTCCAGAAGGGCAACCCGAAGGGCATCAAGTCGCTGGACGACCTGTGCGGCAAGGTCGTGGCCCTGCAGAAGGGCACCACGTCCGAGGGCATCGCCCGCGAGCAGATCAAGAAGTGTAAGAAGGACGGCAAGAAGCCGATCGAACTGCAGACCTTCGGCACCGACCCCGAGGCCCTGCTGCGCCTGAAGCAGGGGGCGTCCGCCGCCGACCTCAACGACTTCCCGGTGGCCGCGTACAACGCGAAGACCTCCGGCGGCGGCAAGGACTTCGAGGTCGTCGGCGACCAGATCGAGGCCGGTCCGTACGGCATCGCCGTGGCGAAGGACGACACCCAGCTGCGCGACGCCCTGCAGGCCGCACTGGACGCCATCATCAAGAACGGCGACTACACGAAGATCCTGCAGAAGTGGAATGTCACGGCCGGTGCGGTGACCGAGGCGAAGATCAACGGCGGCTCCTGAACCTCGCGCATCACGAAAGGCAGTCGCTGTGACTGACACGGTCGACAAGTCTCCGGCGCCCTCGGTGCCGCCGGAGCAGATCAAGGCCATCCCCGTACGCCACTGGGGGCGCTGGGTCTCCGGCGTCCTGGTCCTCGCCGTCCTGGCGATGATCGGGATCGCCTTCTCCAACGCGAAGATCAACTACGGCGTCATCCCGGACTACATCTTCGACCCGGACATCGTCTCGGGCGCCTGGACGACGCTGTACATATCCGTGCTGGCCATGGTGCTCGGCGTCGTCCTCGGCGTGGTGCTCGCCGTCATGCGGCTGTCGTCGAACCCGGTCACCAGCACCGTGGCCTGGTGCTACATCTGGCTCTTCCGCGGCACGCCGGTCCTGGTCCAGCTGCTGCTCTGGTACAACATCTCGCTCGTCTTCCCGGTGCTCAACCTCGGGTTCTACAAGAACGAGATGAACGACGTCATGACGCCGATCCTGACCGCCCTGCTGGGGCTCGGTCTGAACGAGGCCGCGTACATGTCGGAGATCGTCCGCGCCGGCATCCAGTCCGTCGACGAGGGCCAGACCGAGGCGTCGCACGCGCTGGGCATGACCCAGGGCAAGACGCTGCGCCGGGTGATCCTGCCGCAGGCCATGCGCGTCATCGTGCCGCCGACCGGCAACGAGTTCATCAACATGCTGAAGACCTCGTCGCTGGCCTACGCGGTACAGCTGCCGGAGCTGATCAAGAACTCCACGGACATCTCCAGCACCTCGCTGGCGGTCGTCGAGATGTACTTCGTCGCCTGCATCTGGTACCTGTTCCTGACCACGATCTTCAGCATCGTGCAGTACTACGTCGAACGGCGCTTCGCCCGGGGCTCGACGCGGACCCTGCCGCCGACGCCGCTGGAGCGGCTGCGGAAGAACCTCCGCCTGTTCGTCTCCTTCCGCCGCCCGGAGGTGGCCCGATGAGCAAGCTCTCCAAGGACTTCGCGCCGAGCACGAGCGGCGGTCCGATGGTCAGGGCCGAGGGCGTGCACAAGTCGTTCGGGCCCGCGCACATCCTCAAGGGCATCGACCTGGAGGTGAACCCGCGCGAGGTGTTCTGCCTGATCGGCCCGTCCGGCTCCGGCAAGTCCACCTTCCTGCGGTGCATCAACCACCTGGAGAAGATCACCGCCGGACGGCTCTCCGTCGACGGCCAGCTGGTCGGCTACCGCCAGAAGGGCGACAAGCTCTACGAGCTGAAGGAGAAGGAGGTCGCGGCGCAGCGGCGGGAGATAGGCATGGTCTTCCAGCGCTTCAACCTCTTCCCGCACATGACGGCACTGGAGAACGTCATGGAGGCGCCGCTCCAGGTCAAGCGCGAGAGCAAGGCCGTGGCCCGCGAGCGCGCCGAGCAGCTCCTGGACCGCGTGGGGCTCGGCAGCCGCAAGGGCCACTACCCGGCCCAGCTCTCCGGCGGCCAGCAGCAGCGCGTCGCCATCGCCCGCGCCCTGGCGATGCAGCCCAAGCTGATGCTCTTCGACGAGCCCACCTCGGCGCTCGACCCGGAGCTGGTCGGCGAGGTCCTCGACGTGATGCGCGACCTCGCGGAGGACGGCATGACGATGATCGTCGTCACGCACGAGATGGGCTTCGCCCGTGAGGTCGGCGATTCGCTGGTCTTCATGGACGACGGCGTCGTGGTCGAGGCGGGTCACCCGCGCGAGGTACTGACGAATCCGCAGCACGACCGGACGAAGTCATTCCTTTCGAAGGTCCTCTGACGAAGGTTCCTTGAAAAACGGCGGACGGTGCTCCCGAATTCACGCGATGCGCGCGAAAGGGGGCACCGTCCGCCGTTTCCGGCGTCTCCGGGAATTCCTCCGGCAATTAAGTCTGACTATTTCAGCGCGAGGAGCAGGGTGTCCGACGGCGAGCACCACACCGGCCGGGCCTCCGCGAACCCCTTTTCGCGCAGGGCGGACGCATGCCAGGCGGCGGACGGGGTCTCGCCGTCGGCGTGTTCGCCGTAGATCTCGAAGCGGCGGGCGGTCGGGGCCGCGAGCACCGGGTCCTCGGCGGCGAACCGCCACCAGTTCGCCCAGTCCAGGGCACCCGCCCGCCGTGCCTCCTCCATCCGGGCGTGCCGCTGGGCGCGTTCGGCCGCGTTGATGCGGGGCGTGGTCGCGTCGGGCATGTGGTCGGCGTTCATGAAGACCCCGCCGTCCCGGGTCAGCTGCGCGAGCCGGCCGTAGAGGGTGGTGAGGTCGTCGAGGCGCAGCCAGTGCAGCGCGGTGGCGGTCAGGACCGCGTCGTAGGAGTCGTACGGCAGCGCCGACGTCCACTCGGGGTCCTTGAGGTCGGCCTCCACGAGCGTGACCCGGTCGTCGCCCGCGAAGGTGCCGCGGGCGATGGTGAGCAGGGCCGGGTCGAGGTCGACGCCGGTGCTGGTGGCGCCGGGGAGGCGGTCGAGCAGCCGGGCGGTGATGGTGCCCGTGCCGCACGCGAGGTCGAGCACGCGCGGGGCGGGTCCGGCGAACGCCTCGACCATGTCGAGCATGACGCGGAACCGCTCCTCGCGGTCCGGCAGGTACCACTCCTGCTGCCGGTCCCAGCTCTCCTGCCAGGCCGCCCAGTCCGTGCCGATGCCACTGGTCATGATTCCCCGTCCCTCCCGCATCAGACGTAATACCCTGGACGGGCGATCGTCTGTTACCCGCCCGCCGACATGACCATAGAGCGCCCGCGTAAGGATTACTAGTGGAACTGGCCTATTACTCGGACTACGCCGTACGCCTCGTCAACAGCGAGGAGCCGGCGCGGGGCAAGGACTCCCTGACCTCCGTCGAGGCCGTCCGCGACCTCTTCGGCGCGGGCGCCCAGGCGGCCCGGCGCGCCACCGACGCCGACGTCACCCGCTTCCGCTCGGTACGGGCCCGGCTGCGCGGGGTCTTCGAGGCGGCCGACCAGAACGACGAGACCCTCGCCGTCGACCTGCTGAACTCCCTGCTCCTGGAGTTCCCGGTCAGCCCGCAGATCTCCGGCCACGACCAGCGCGACGACGACGGCCGCCCCCTGTGGCACATGCACCTGGCCGACCACCCCTCCAACGCGACCGCGGGCTACGCCGCCATCGCCGCGATGGGCCTCGCCTTCCACCTCACCGAGTACGGCGTGGACCGCCTCGGCCTGTGCCAGGCCGCGCCCTGCCGCAACGCCTACCTGGACACCTCGACCAACCGCTCCCGGCGCTACTGCTCCGACCGCTGCGCCACCCGCGCCAACGTCGCCGCCTACCGCGCCCGCAAGCGCCTGGCCGCCGACCGGTCCGACAGCAGCGGCCTGGCGGCCGAGAACAGCCAGCGCGCCAGCGCGAGCGGCGAACGCTGAGTACCGAGCGGGCGGTAGCGCAGCCAGGCCCGGCCCAGGATCAGTTCCTCGGGTACGACGCCGTAATCGGTGCTGTCGCCGCCCGCGTACGGGTTGTCGCCGAGCACCCACCAGCCGCCCTCACGCCGCTCGGCGGCCCGCTTCACCACCAGCAGGTCCTGCTGGAAGGGGTGCCGCAGCACGACCACGTCCCCGGGCCTGACCTGAACGCCGTACCGCAGCAGCAGCCGGTCCCCGTGGTGCAGCGTGGGCACCATGGACGGCCCCGTGACCTCGGCCAGCCCGAACGGCGGCAACACCCTGCCCCGCTCGCTCTCCTGCGACAGCTCCGGCATCCCCGGCACCTCCCCGGTCCGTTCCTCCACAGTCTCAGTCTGACCCCGGACTTTTGTCCTAAGCCCTGGGGGGCACTCGGGAAAACCAGTCCCTCAGGGAGTAATGTCCCACCTGAGAAGACGATCACGAGGAAGGAACGCTCCATGCTTTCCCGCCTGTTTGCCCCCACGGTCACGGTGAGCGCTCACTGCGACCTGCCCTGCGGCGTGTACGACCCGGCTCAGGCCCGCATCGAGGCGGAGTCGGTGAAGGCCATCCAGGACAAGATGGCCGCCAACGACGACCCCCACTTCCAGATCCGCGCGACGGTGATCAAGGAGCAGCGCGCCGAGCTCGCGAAGCACCACCTGGACGTGCTCTGGAGCGACTACTTCAAGCCGCCGCACTTCGACAGCTACCCCGAGCTGCAGAACCTCCTGAACGAGGCCGTGAAGTCGCTGTCCGCCGCCAAGGCCTCCACCGACCCGGCGACGGGCCAGAAGGCGCTGGACTACATCGACCAGGTCGCCAAGATCTTCTGGGAGACCAAGAAGGCGTGACGTCCGGTCATGCCGCTTGACCTGCGATTCCCTTGGTTGCAGCGTCTCCCCCAGGCCGCACCCGGCCCGCCAGAGTCCGCCCACGGCGGACGTTCCGGCGGTCCGGGTGCGGTCTTTTCTCATGTCACTCCGCCCGGATTCCACTCACCGCGGCAGGCGCACCGGCCCGACGCTCGGTCCACGCCCGGACCTCGGCCAGGTGTTCCGCCCGCAGCCCGACATACGGATCGGGCTGTATCAGCAAGGTCGCCTCACCTCGGGCGTCGCGCATGTGCGCCCACTCGTGGTCAAGGGCGGTGAAGTCGTCGTCGATCCAGACGACGTCCGCATCGCCGAGCCAGGTGTTGACGTGATCGCGCTTCCACAGGTAGCCATCGGGGTGGCTGGTCGCGATCTGCGGGCGCGGCAAGTGGACATACGGCAGGGGCGGCAGGCCGAGGAGCGGCCCGATGAGGGTGGCGGCGTCCTGGCGCCAACTGGTGCACCAGACAGGGGTCACAAGGCCGCTCCGGATCACGTCCATGAGCAGCGGGCCATGAGCGGCGTCGAGCCAGACAGTGACCGGGTTGTCGGCGCTCCGACCGGTGGGGACGACGTCGTGGCGATTGTGGGTGGCCGGGGTCGAGCCGTCCGCGTCGGGAAACGGTATGAGGACGCCGTCGATGTCGAGGAGCAGGTAGGGCGGACGCATCGGTTCCTCCAAGGGAAGCCGGGCGGATGACTGTCAGAGTCTGCGAGCGCGGATCAGCAGGGTGGTGGGCCAGTGGCCCATGCGGGAGTCGTGAAACTCCTGGGCCCAGGTGAGCCGGAAACCCGCCTGGCCGAGGTGCCGCTCCCATCGGTCGGTGGCGAACTCCCAGCGGGCGACGGGAAGCCGTGTCCGGTCCGGGAGGCTGACGAAGTCGCGGCGGGGCCGGTCATCACCGGACGGGGATCGCCCACCGCGCTGCGGGTGGGGGACGGAGAAGGCGAGTACTCGTCCGGGTGTGAGGTGCTGGGCGACGGTAGGCAGCAGGAGCCCGGGGGCGACGAGTCCTACGGCGCCGAAGACGGAGTAGATCGCGTCGAACTGCTCGTCGGAGGCTCGCAGATACTGCAGGGCGTGGCCGGCGACGAAGGTGAGGTTGTTCAGCCGTCCGTAGTGGGAACGGGCGCGGCGGACCTGGAGCCCGACCAGGTCGACGCCGATGACGTGAGCACCGTGCCGGGTGGCGAGGTGGGCGGCGTTGTGGCCGGGGCCGCAGCCGAGTTCCAGGAGCCGCTTGCCGCGCAGGTCGGCCCCGAGGACATCGGCGCCCGGCCCTTGGCCGGGTCTCGTGGTCCACTCCATCCGCGCGGGTACGGCGAGGGGTTCGGCGAGTCCGGCGGCGGTGCGCTGGAGGGCGTGCGCGTGCCATGGGGATGCCGGGGCGAGCACGTCAGATCTCCAGGAGGTGGAGGACGTCGGTGAGGTGGCGGCGGACGACCTTGACGTAGGCGGGATCAGTGGCCGGGTCGTTGATCCAGCGGACGGACTGCTCCATGAACCACTCGACCGCCCACATGCGGTGCCAGCCCAGGGCCCAGTTCTCGGCGGCGAGCCCGCCGCGTGGGACGAGGGTGTCGGGGGTGCCGCCGGCGGTGACGTACTGCTCCAGGAAGACGCGCAGGCGCACGGGGTGCGGGGGTTCGATGGTGCCGTGCCAGCTGGCGAGATCGAGCAGGCCGGGGCCGGTGAAGGTGCGGGCGAAGTCGAGCAGCCGCCAGCCGCGCTCAGCGATGTGGAGGCTGGTGGGGTGGAACTCGGAGTGCACCCAGCCGAACGGTTCCAGCGTCGCTCCGGACGAGCGGGCCCCGGCGGCCCGGACGATACGGTCGAGTGCGTCCTCGACGTCATCGGCCTCCTGCCACCGGTCGGCCTTGCGCAGCCGTTCCAGGTGCTCCAGCGCCCGGACCGGGAGTGTCCGCAGCCGGTCCTGGTCGAGGACGGGCAGGGCGGAAGCCGTACCGGTGCCGTGCAGGACCACAGCCGCGGCGACGCCGTCGAGGTCGTCGGCCGCGCGGTCCGTGGGGCCGAGGTCGTCCATGAGCATGCCGAGCCAGCCGTCCAGGGCGACGGAGGCGTGTACCTGGGGGACGGGGACGCCGACGACGTGGGCCAGGCGGAGGGCCCGGTCCTCGCCGTCGAAGGGCTTCTTGGCGTACTTGAAGATGGCCGTCGAGCCGTCGGGGAAGGCCACGCGCTCGACTCCGGACATCGCCCACACGCGTACCTCCTCTCGTACGGCGGTGGTCTGGCCGGTCACGGCGAGCAGGTTCTCGAAGAGTTCGGCGCTGGGGTTCGTGGTCACGGGAGGGCTCCGGAGAGACGGTGGCGTCCGGGGCGGGCGAGGGATACCGGCCCGCCCCGGAGCCTGATCGGGTGGTGGGTTACGCGGCGGGGCTCACACGGTGGGCGTAGACACGCTCGATCCAGCCCGCCTTGAACGCGGCGAGGTCGTCGCGGAAGTTGGCCATCGAGGCGCCGTAGGGCGCGACGACGCCGCCGGTCTGGTCCGGCACGGACTGGCAGCCGTGCACCAGGCGTCCGCCGAGCGCGGCATGGGCCTTGATGGACTCGATCCGGCGGTGCTCGTTGAACCAGCCACCGTGGTAGACCTCGTCGAGCATCCCGCCCATCTCGTCGTCCAGGTCGAAGACGACCGAGGTGGCTGCGGGGAAGAACCAGCACGGGCCGACGTTGGAGATGTGCCCGTCCAGCTCGACCTTGTTGAGCGCCATGAGCGTGGCCGCCTCGCGGAGCATCCGCAGGTGGTCGGCGGTGATCTGCGGCAGGCCGAGGCCGGCGAGGTGCTCGTCGCGGAAGAGGTACGCGTACACCTCGTACGCGGTGGCCAGGACGTGGGCGGCGTCCGAGGTGGACTCGGCGTGGCTCTTGACGAAGTCGAGCGCGAGCTGTTCCACCGCGCTCTCGGTCGTCTCGTCCACGCCGAGGAGTTCGGCCCTGACCAGCTCCCAGTCGGCGACGAGCCACGTGTTCGACTCGAAGCGGAAGAAGTACTCGGCGGGGTCGATCGTGATGCGTCGGCCGTCGACCTGGATGCCGGGCAGGCGGCTCCAGCGCGGGTCGAACGCCTCGGGCAGCTCGACCGTGATGGCCGTGGTGTCGATGGTGGTCACCGTGTCTCCGTCTCTGTTCGGCGGAACCGGGCACAGCGATGCCCGAACCCGATTGAGGTGTACGGAACTTCGAGAAGCCGCCCGGACCAAGGGGAAGCCCAGATCGAGGTCGTGCCGTTCCGGGCGGCTGATGATTAGTGAACCGATGGTCACGCTCAGTGGGTACGGTGGAAGCCTGTTGAAGCGGTATACGCGGTTTACAGCCCCGAAGTGGAGGCGATCGTGGCGGCGCAGAGAGAACCCAACTCCCTCCTGCGTGAAGCCATCGACGCGGCTGGCTGCACCTACGAAGCCCTCTCAAGGGACGTGCGGCGTATCGCCGCCGAGAACGGCGAGATCCTCCAGACCAACAAGTCGGCCATCTCGCACTGGGTGAACGGCATCCGGACGCCCTCGGGCCGGGCAGGCCAGTACCTGGCCGAGGCGCTGTCCCGCCGAACGGAACGTGTGATCACTCAGGCCGAGATCGGCCTGAGTGCCGATGACGCTGCCGGGGAGCCGACGGAAGCCGACCCCGTCCTTGCAGTCACCGACCTGGGCCGCGCCGATGTCGAGCGCCACCGCTTCCTTGCCATCGCGGCCTTCACCGTCGCCGGCGTCACGATGCCGCTCGGCTACGACCACCAGGCCACCGCCCGTATGCTCCGCGTCCGCACCGGCACGTCCGTGGTCGGCCCGGAGGACGTGGATGTCGTACGGCAGATCACCGCGGCCTTCAGCGCGGCCGACGAGCGCCTCGGGGGCGGTCACGGCCTGACCACGGTCGCCGCGTACCTCGCCGACACCGCCGCCCCCATGCTTCGGAGCCGATTCCCCAGCGAAGCCTTACGTCGGACCGCGTTCGGAGCGGTCGCCGAACTCGCTTACCTCGCGGGATGGAAGCACCACGACCTGGGTCAAGAGGGCGCCGCCCAGCGCTACTACCAGGTTGGCTACCAACTCGCCTGCGAAGCCGACCCCCACGGCCACGCCGCCTGGATGATGCGCGCCCTCGCCCACCAGGCCCTGAGCCTCAAACAGCCTCACCACTGCGTCGACTTGGTCGAGGGAGCGCTGCGACGCGGCCTCGGCCATGTCGACAGCCAGACCGAGGCCCTGCTCCACATCACCCACGCCCGCGCGTACGCGGCCGTCAACGAGCGCCCCTTGGCCGCGCGTGCTCTCCTCGCCGCCCAAGACGCGCTCCTACGGGATTGCGGCCCTCAGCCCGGCTATTCACGCGTGAGCGGCCCCGCCATCGGCACCGTGGCAAGTCATACCGCCCGCACGCTCACCGACCTCGCCGACCATAAGGGAACCGAGCAGCAACACCGGGACGCCCTGGTCCGCTGGGACCCGGAGAAGTACAAACGCGTCCACGCCCTCACTCACGCCGACCTCGGCGACAGCCTCGCCGCGCAGGCCCGCGCCGACGAAGCGGTCGCCGCATGGTCCCAAGCCCTGGCCCTCATGGCGGGCATGACCTCCGAACGGACTCGGAAGGCGATCACCTCAATCCGCTCCACCCTCGCGGTCTACCAACGCCGCCGCGTTCCCGGCGCCGCCGATCTCGCTCACCGAGCCCGCGAGGCCCTCGCCTAACATGCCCAACAACCCGCCTGACGAAGGGATGACCGTGGTTCAGCCGACAACCGACGCTCAGCCGAAGGCCCTCAAGCCGGCGTTCGGATCCATGACCCTGCTCGTCGCGGCCGTCATCGTCCACGACAAGGCCGCCAACCGCGTCGTCCTCCTCCAGCGCGGCGAGAACGCCAAGTTCGCCCAGGGCATGTGGGACCTCCCGGTCGGCAAGAGCGAGCCGGGCGAGCCCATCACGGAGACGGCGGTCCGCGAGCTCTACGAAGAGACCGGCCTCACCGTGAAGCCCGAGTCCCTCAAGGTCGCCCACATCATCCACGGGGCGTGGGGCGTGGAGGCGCCCAACGGCTTCCTCACGGTCGTTTTCGCCGCCCACGAATGGGCCGGCGAACCCGAGAACCGCGAACCGCGCAAGCACGGCCAAGTCCGGTGGGTCGACGCCGATGCGCTGCCCGAAGAGTTCGTGGACACCACGGCCGGTGCCCTCCGTCGGTATCTCGCGGGAGGCCCGCAGGTCTCGCTCGGTGGTTGGGGGGAAGCCCTCGGCGGCTGACCGGGGGGCGTCAGACCCTTGCGGCATTCTCTCCGGCATGGACGAAGACGCCTTCTGGCAGCTGATCGAAGCGTGCAGGCCCGCTGTGCCGGACCCGGAGGGTGAGGGGCTGGCCGCGGCGCTGGTGGGGCGGCGGTCGTGGCGGCGGGCCGGGAGGAGTACCGGAGGGTTCTTCGGGATCCGCGGCTGTTCGGGCCGTACGTCGAGGACCTCGTCTGGGCGGAGGCGCTGCTCTACGTGCCCGACAGCGCGTACGAGCACCTCACCGGCGTCGACTGGGACCGCGGCACCCGCTACAGCTACGAGTCGTACTCCAACACCGCCGGCTGGGCCGGCGCGTAGGCGCGCGTTCAGGCGCGGGGGCCCAGCAGCCGGTCCAGTGCCCGGCGGGTCCGGGTGCCCGCCGCCGGGTGGGCGAAGAGCTGTATCTCCTGGTTGAGGGCGAGGTAGAGGCCGATCAGTTCGTAGACGAGCTGGTCGGGGTCGGTGTCCGGGGGGAGGTCGCCGGAGGCCGTCGCCGCGCGGATCTCCGTGGCGAGGCGGCGGCGCCAGAGGAGGGAGAGGCGGGCGACGGTGTTGCGGACGGGCCCGGTGCGGGCGTCGAACTCGACCGAGGCCGTGGTGAAGAAGCAGCCGCCGGGGAAGATGTCGCGGGCGGTTTCGAGGTAGGTGATCCAGGCCTCGCAGATCGTGCGGAGGCGGAGCAGGCCCGGGGGCTCGGCGGCGGCGGGTTCCCAGACCAGGCGGGAGAACTCCGCGGCCGCGCCCTCCAAGGTCGCCAGCTGGAGGGCTTCCTTCGTGCCGAAGTGGCCGAGCACGCCCGCCTTGCTCATCGACAGGTCGGCGGCGAGGCGGCCGATGGTGAGCCCTTCGAGGCCGTCGACCGAGGCGAGGGCGATACCGCGCTGAACGATGCGCTGCCGGGTGCGGCGGGCTTCGGCGGCGGACTTGCGAGGGCTCATGACAGCCATCGTAGCGAGCCGCCCCCATTTAACTTCCGATCGGTCGGTTGCTATATTCCGTCGTCATCGACGCCGAGCCGAGGAGATCACCTGTGCCCGTCACCGCCGCGCCGGGAAGCCGCATCACCGCGCTGGGTCACCACCAGCCCGCACGCGTCCTGACCAACGACGACCTGGCCACCATGGTCGACACGAACGACGAGTGGATCCGGCGCCGTACCGGCATCGCCACCCGCCGCATCGCCGCCGAGGACGAGTCGGTGACCGACATGGCCACCGCCGCCGCGAGCAACGCGCTGGCCGCGTCGGGACTCCAGCCGGCCGACATCGGGATGATCACCGTGGCGACGTGCAGCGCGATCGACCGGTGCCCCTCCATCGCCGCCCAGGTCGCCGGGCGGCTCGGACTGCCCTCCCCCGTCGCCTTCGACCTCAACAACGGCTGCGCCGGGTTCTGCACCGCGCTCGCCTGCGCCGACCACTCCCTGCGCGCGGGCGCCGCCAGGAACGCCCTGGTCATCGGCGTCGAGAAGATGTCCGACGTCACCGACTGGACCGACCGCCGCACCTGCGTCCTGCTCGGGGACGGCGCGGGCGCCGCCGTGCTGAGCGTCGCCGAGGAGGCCGGCATCGGGCCGGTCACCTGGGGCTCCGACCCCACGCGGGGCGACGCCGTACGGCTGACCGGCGACTGGCACCCGCGCTTCGCCCAGGACGGCCAGACCGTCTTCCGCTGGGCCACGACCGAACTCCCCGCCATCGCCCGCGAGGCCTGCGCGCGGTCCGGGATCGCCCTGTCCGACCTGGCCGGTGTGGTCACCCATCAGGCGAACCTGCGGATCATCGACGCCGTCCTGCGCCAACTCGGCCTGCCCGACAGCGTGGTGATCGCCCAGGACGTCGTGGAGTCCGGCAACACGTCCGCCGCCTCCGTGCCGCTCGCCCTGTCCAAGCTCACCGAGCGCGGTGAACTCCCGAGCGGCGGCCCGGTGTTGCTGCTCGCGTTCGGCGGCGGGCTGTCCTGGGCCGGACAGGTCGTCACCTGCCCGTAAGTACGGCACCGGTACGACACCTGAGCCGCGGATACGGCACCGGAGCCCCCGACGACCGTGCGGGGTCAGGGGCCGCACGGGCTCGGGGGCTCCGGAGCAGGGGGACGGAGGGGTCAGCTGGTCCGGCGGGTCACGAATTCCGCCAGGGCCAGCAGGCCGCCCGCCGTCTCCGGGGTGGGTACGGCGCGGGACAGCTCCTGCACGGCGCGCGCCATGCGGTCGGCGGCCTCGGCCTGGGCCCAGTCGCGGCCGCCCGCCTGTTCCACGGCCAGGGCCGTACGGGCGATCTCGCCGTCGTCGTCGGCGTACGGGCGGGCGTACAGCGTGGCCAGTTCGGCGGCCGCCGGGGTGCCCGAGGTGAGCGCGGCGACGACCGGCAGGGACTTCTTGCGGACGACGAGATCCGCGCCGGCCGGCTTGCCGGTACGCCTCGGGTCGCCCCATATGCCGATCACGTCGTCGATCAGCTGGAAGGCGAGGCCCGCCTGCCGGCCGAAGCCGTCCAGCGCCGCCACCTCGGCGGGGTCCGCGCCCGCGTACAGCGCGCCGAGGGCGCAGGCGCAGCCGAGCAGGGCGCCGGTCTTCGCCTCGGCCATGGTGAGCACCTCGGCCAACCCGACCTCGGTGGGCGCGCGTTGCTCCAGGGCCGTGTCCGTGTGCTGGCCCGCGCACAGTTCGATGACGCACTCCGCGAGGCGGGCCGCCGCCGGTCCGGCCGCCGGGTGCGGGTCGTCGGCGAGCAGGCGCAGGGCGAGGGCCTGGAGGGCGTCCCCGGCGAGGATCGCGTCGGCGTCGCCGAAGACGGTCCAAGCGGTGGGGCGGTGCCGGCGGGTGGTGTCGCGGTCCATCACGTCGTCGTGCAACAGCGTGAAGTTGTGGACCAGTTCGACCGCCGCGGCGGCTCGCACCGCCGCCTCCCGGGCGGACGGGCCGCCCAGCGCGGACGCCGCCGCGAGGACGAGGGCGGGGCGGATCGCCTTGCCCGCGTTGCCCGCCGCCGGGCTGCCGTCCGCGTGCTGCCAGCCGAAGTGGTAGAGCGCGATACGGCGCAGGGGCGCGGGCAGCGACTCGATCGCGGCGCGCAGCTCCGGGTCCACCAGCTCCCGGGTCCGCTCCAGCAGAACGGTCGCCTCCTGCCCGTCCGCCGCGCCGGCCTCCTCCTCCGCCACCCCCGGCCCGCCGGCCGACCTGGCGGCCTCCGCCGCACCCGGCCCGCCGACCTCCGTCGCACCCGTCCCCCCAGGCGACGCGGCGACTTCCGCCGCCTCCCGCCCGTCAAGGAATCCGGCGCCCTCCGCCGCTCCCCGCTCATCGAGCGTCCCGGCATCCCCCGCCGGCCCCCGCCCGTCGAGCGCCCCGGTGTCCTCGACCGGCTCCCGCTGTCCCGGCGGGCGCGGCGGCGTGACCGCACTCCCCGCGCCCGCCCTCCCCGTACCGGCCCTCCTCGTGCCCGGCGGACGCTGCTCCGCCTGTGTCATGAACTCGGTCATGGCTCCCCCTCCCGACGTGCGAACGCGTGACCCCGTCCGGCACGGCGCCGGGCGGGCCCTCCCCCCCGAAGGGGTTCCCGCCCGGCGGGGCGGGAACCCGGGAGCGCGGTGGCGCGAGGTCACCGCCACCGGCCGATCTCGACGTTCTCCAGTACGCCGAGCGCGTCCGGCACCAGGACGGCCGCCGAGTAGTAGGCGGTGACCAGGTAGTTGATGACGGCCTGCTCGTTGATGCCCATGAAGCGGACGGACAGGCTCGGCTCGATCTCGTCCGGGATGCCGGACTGGCGCAGGCCGATGACACCCTGCTCGGCCTCGCCGGTGCGCAGGGCGATGATCGAGGTCGTACGGGCCTCGGTGACCGGGATCTTGTTGCACGGGTAGATCGGCACACCGCGCCAGGTGGGGATGCGGTTGCCGCCGACGTCGATGGTCTCCGGGACCAGTCCGCGCTTGTTCAGCTCGCGTCCGATCGCGGCGATGGCGCGCGGGTGGGCGAGCAGGAACTTGGTTCCCCGGCGGCGGCTGAGCAGCTCGTCCAAGTCGTCCGGGCCGGGGACGCCGTCGTGCGGCTGGATGCGCTGGTCGTACTCGCAGGCGTGCAGGAGGCCGAACTCCCGGTTGTTGACCAGCTCGTGCTCCTGGCGCTCCTTCAGCGCCTCGACCGTGAGCCGCAGCTGCTGCTCGGTCTGGTTCATCGGCTGGTTGTAGAGGTCGGCGACGCGGGTGTGGATGCGCAGCACGGTCTGGGCGATGCTGAGTTCGTACTCGCGCGGGCGGGCCTCGTAGTCCACGAAGGTGTGCGGGATGTCCGGCTCGCCGGAGTGGCCGGCGGCGAGCGCGACCTCCTTCTCGCCGTACTTGTTGGTCCGCTGGTCCGGGATCGCGCGCAGCTGCTGGAGGTGGCCGCGCAGCGAGTCGGCGCGCTCGGCGACCTGCTCGAAGTCCTGGCGGGTGAGGATGAGCACCGTGCAGGCGGTGTCCGCGCGGGCGGTGTACTCCCAGATGGCGTCCGGGTCGAGCAGGGACTGCTCGCCGAAGTAGGCGCCGTCGGCGAGGACGCCGAGCACCGCGTCGTCGCCGTACGGGCCCGTGCCGATCTTCTCGACCCTGCCGTGGGCCAGCAGATACACCTCGTCGGACTGGCTGCCGAAGGAGGCGATCACCTCGCCGGGCGCGAAGTCCCGCTGGCGGCAGCGGCGGGCCAGCTCGGTCAGCACCTCCTCGTCCTCGTAGTCGCGCAGGGCGGGCAGCTCACCCAGCTCGGCCGGGATGACCTCGACCTGGTCGCCCGTCTTCACGAAGGTGACGCGGCCGTCCCCGACGGTGTACGTCAGCCGCCGGTTGACCCGGTACGCCCCGCCCTTCACGTCGACCCAGGGCAGACCGCGCAGCAGCCAGCGGGAGCTGATCTCCTGCATCTGCGGTGCGGACTTGGTGGTGGTGGCCAGGTTCCGCGCCGCGGCCGTGCCGAGAGACTGCTGCGGCTTGGCCTGCTCCGTGCGGACCTCTTCGCCTACCGACATAAGGAAATGCCCTCCCATGTATGCCCGGTGCCCGATCTCGCGGGGCGCCGGTCCCGGGACCGAGCTTTCCATCACGGAGTGTGCCCGCGCCATTACCCGAAAGAAGGGGAATGGATCATGCGACTTCTGGGCAAATGGAGCGACTTTGTCCAGCTCGCGGGTCGGCCGGCAGCCGGGCCGCGCCGGTTCTCCCCCGCCGCCGCACCAACGTGTCCGGATCGGCTCGCACACCGTGCGAACGATGTGCTCCCGACCCCGGACATCGGTAGAAGCACCGATAAGAACGGGCCGTTTCCCGCGGCCCCGTACGGCACGGAGCACGAAGGAGGCGGTCATGTCCTCACCCATGTCCGCGAGCGCGTTTCTGGACGCCCTCAAGCGGGAGGGGCTCACGGTCGTCGGCGTCGACGGCTGGCGGCACCACAGCCGCAACCACAAGGGGCCGTGGGGCCCGGTCCACGGCGTGGTGATCCACCACACCGCGACCAGCGGCAGCGAACGCACCGTGGAGCTGTGCCGCACCGGCCACGACGACCTGCCCGGACCGCTCTGCCACGGCGTCATCACCAAGGACGGCAAGGTCCACCTGGTCGGCTACGGCCGTACGAACCACGCGGGCCTCGGCGACGACGACGTGCTGCGCGCGGTGATCGCGGAGAAGGGGCTGCCGCCGGACAACGAGGCGAACACCGACGGCAACCGGTACTTCTACGGCTTCGAGTGCGAGAACCTCGGCGACGGGAAGGACCCCTGGCCGGAGGACCAGCTGGACGCGATCGTGCGGGCCGCCGCGGCCGTCTGCCGCCATCACGGCTGGACGGAACGGTCGGTCATCGGCCACCTGGAGTGGCAGCCGGGCAAGGTGGACCCGCGCGGCTTCACGATGAAGTGGCTGCGGGCGCGGATCAAGGAGCAGCTGAAGGGCTGACCGGCCGGCGGCCACCGGGGGCGGCCCCGGCCGCCGCGCGGCCCGTCCCGCGCGACAATGACCCCGTGACCCTCGCCCCCGCCCTGCCCTCCCCCCTCGCAGAGATCCAGGACAACCGTTTCTCCCGGCATGGCGTACGCCTCCTGCTCAAGCGGGACGACCTGATCCACCCGGAGTTGACCGGCAACAAGTGGCGCAAGCTGATGCCGAACGTCGAGGCGGCGGGCGGCCGGGAGCTGGTCACCTTCGGCGGGGCCTACTCCAACCATCTGCGGGCCACCGCGGCGGCGGGCCGGCTGCTCGGCTTCGCCACGACCGGGGTGGTGCGCGGCCAGGAGCTGGCGGACCGCCCGCTCAACCCCTCGCTGGCGCGCTGCGCGGCCGACGGGATGCGGCTGCGCTTCGTGGACAGGACGTCGTACCGCCGCAAGGACGAGCCGGAGACCCTGGCGGCGATCCTGCGCGCGGCGGGCGCCGAGGGGGCGTACGTCGTCCCGGAGGGCGGCAGCAACGCCGAGGCGGTACGCGGCTGCGAGGCGCTCGGCGCGGAGCTGCGCGGCAAGGCCGACGTGGTCGCGGTGGCCTGCGGTACGGGCGGCACGCTGGCCGGGCTGGCGGCGGGGCTCGCGCCAGGCCAGCGGGCGCTCGGCATCCCGGTGCTCAAAGGCGGCTTCATGGAGGAGGAGATACGCGCCCTCCAGGAGCGCGCGTACGGCGCCCGCAGGGGCTCCTGGTCGCTGGACGACCGCTTCCACTGCGGCGGTTACGCGCGGACGACACCGGAGCTGGAGGCGTTCGCCGAGGAGTTCGAGAGGCTCCATGGACTGCCCGTGGAGCGGCTGTATGTCGCCAAGTTGCTGTTCGCGCTCACCACGCTCGCCGAGGAGGGCGCCTTCCCGCGCGGGACGACGGTCGCGGCGGTGATCACCGGGCGCCCCCTGGAGAACCAGTGACCTACCCCGCCTCCCGGTAGGCCGCCGCCTCCTCCAGGTCGAGCCGGCGCAGCAGCGCCCGCAGCATCTCGTCGTCGATGTAGCGGTGGTCGCGCAGCCGGACGAAGACCTCGCGCTCGGCGCTGATCATCTCGCGGGAGAGCCTGCGGTAGGTGTCGTCGACGGATTCGCCGGTGACCGGGTTGACCTGGCCGAGCCGTTCCCAGACGGCGTTGCGGCGGCGCTCCAGGACGGCGCGCAGCCGGTCGGCGAGCGGGGCGGGCAGGGTGTTGCGCTCGTCGGACAGGAGGGCGTCGAGCCGGGACTCGGCGGCGAGCGACGCCTGCGCCTGGGCGTTGGCCTCGGCCAGGGTCTCGGCCTGCTGGTCGCGCCCGGGGAACTTCAGGAGGCGGATCAGCGGCGGCAGCGACAGCCCCTGGATGACGAGGGTGCCGATGACGGTCGTGAAGGTGAGGAAGAGGATCAGGTTGCGCTGCGGGAAGGGCTCGCCGCCATGGACGGTGACCGGGATGGAGAAGGCGATGGCGAGCGAGACCACACCGCGCATCCCGGCCCAGCCGGTGACCAGGACGCCGCGCCAGGTGGGGTTCTCCTCACGGGTGCGTACGCGCGCGGAGAGGGCGCGGGGCAGGAAGGCCGCCGGGTAGACCCAGATGAACCGGGCCAGGACGACGACCGCGAAGAGGGCGACGGCGTATCCGGCGGCGGCCGCGGCCTCGTACGCGCCGAGTCCCCTGAGGACGCCGTGCAGCTGGAGTCCGATCAGGGCGAAGACGGCGGACTCCAGGATGAAGGCGACCATCTTCCACACGGCCTCCTCCTGGAGGCGGGTGGCGAAGTCGACCTCCCACGCGCGGTGGCCGAGATAGAGCGCGACGACCACGACCGCGAGCACCCCGGAGGCGTGCAGCTGCTCGGCGACGCCGTAGGCGACGAAGGGGATGAGCAGGGAGAGCGTGTTCTGGAGGAGGGGTTCCTTCAGATGGGTGCGCAGCCAGTGCAGCGGGGCCATGAGGACCAGGCCGACGCCGACCCCGCCGACGGCGGCGAGCAGGAACTCCTCCACCCCGCCGGACCAGGTGGCGCCCTCCCCGATGGCGGCGGCGAGGGCCACCTTGTAGGCGGTGATGGCGGTGGCGTCGTTCAGCAGGGACTCGCCCTGGAGAATCGTGGTGATCCGGGACGGCAGGCCGACCCGGCGGGCGACGGCGGTGGCCGCGACCGCGTCGGGCGGCGCCACGACCGCGCCGAGGACCAGGGCGGCGGTCAGCGGCAGCCCGGGGACGATCAGATGCGCGGCCCAGCCGACGGCCACGGTCGCGAAGAGGACGTAGCCGACCGAGAGCAGGGCGACCGGCCGTACCTGGGCGCGCAGGTCCAGGTAGGAGCTGTCGGTCGCGGAGGTGTACAGCAGCGGGGGCAGCAGCAGCGGCAGGACGACCTCGGGTTCGAGGGTGTAGTCGGGCACCCCGGGGATGTACGAGGCGGCGAGGCCGACGGCGACCAGCAGCAGCGGTGCCGGTACGGGGGTGCGCCGGGCCGCGCCGGCGACCGCGGCGCTGCCCGCCACCAGCAACAGCAGCGGCAACACGTCCATGGTCCTCGCCCGCCCTCGTTTTTCCGCGCGGTCATCCGCGCACCCGACGTAATCTGGCAATCATGAAACAGTGCACGCACGTCGACGCGCTGCCGCTCCCGGAACCCGGACCGCTCAGCGAGACGTGCCTGGAGTGCCTGGCGGACGGGACGGACCCGGTGCAGCTGCGGATCTGCCTGACCTGTGGCCACATCGGCTGCTGCGACTCCTCGCCGAACCGGCACGCGACCAAGCACCACGCGGACTCGGGTCATCCCGTGATGCGCACCTACGAACCGGGCGAGGACTGGCGGTGGTGCTTCGTCGATCATGTACTCGTATGACGACCGGCCCGTACGGTCACGCGCTCGTGCGATCACGCACTCATGCGGCCACACGCTCGTACGATCATGTGCCCGCGCGGGCATGTGCTCGCGGCGATGTACCCGTGACCATGCGTTTCGTGATGTGGCCGCGTGTGTGAGAGCCGCCCCCGCCTCGGACGGTTCGACCGCCCGACGCCTGGGTACGTCAACCCGGCGCGCGCTCTTCCCATTTGGACCCGCAAACCCCCTAGACACGGAGCGTATTCAGAGTTTTACTGTGAGTGACGCCAGGGGGTCGGGGTCATGGGGACAGGAACGTTCCGGGCGCGATAGCGTCACCGCGGAACCACCAACGCGTTACGCCGGGGGGCGACCCTCGGCCCCGTAAAGCTTGTACCACCATGGAGGTGAGGGTGTCCCAGATCGCAGGCGAGCCCACGGCGAACCAGGACTTCGTGGAAGTCCGTCTGCCGGCCGCGGGTGCCTACCTGTCGGTGCTGCGGACGGCCACGGCCGGTCTCGCGGCCCGTTTGGACTTCACCCTGGACGAGATCGAGGACCTGCGCATCGCGGTCGACGAGGCCTGCGCGATCCTCCTGCAGCAGGCCGTGCCGGGGTCCGTGCTGAGCTGTGTCTTCCGGCTCGTCGACGACTCGCTGGAAGTCACGGTGTCGGCGCCGACGACGGACGGCCACGCCCCGTCACGGGACACGTTCGCCTGGACCGTTCTCTCGGCTCTGGCGGGCAAGGTCTCGTCCGCCGTGGACGAGGACCGAACCGTGTCGATCAGCCTGTACAAACAACGCGGCGCGGGCCCCGGCCCGGCGTGAGGAACGGGGACGGTCCGGTGCGGGACGAAGAGCGCGGCACAAAGCGGCTGCCGGCCGGGGAGACGGGTGCTCCCCGCCCGGACGAGGCCGGGAACCCGAGGCAGAGCCCGGCGGACGTACCCCGGCACATGGCCGACGGCATCGACGGCATTCCCGAGCAGGCCAGACCCCACCCGGAGGACGACTCCGCGCGGGCCGTCGGCGAGGGGACCGTGCGGAGCGCGCCCTTGGGGCAGCGCGGCAGCGGCGGCACCGCCGCCCGCGCCGGGGCGAGGGCTCGGGGAAGGGCGACGGGCGGGACGATGAGCGAGCACGAGCGACACGCCGAGGACGCGGCGCCGGGCGGCACGACGGAGGCCGTACGCGCGGCACCGCACGACCCGCACGACCGCAGCGGCGCCCGTGCGCTCTTCATCGAGCTGCGCGGCCTGAAGGACGGCACCCCGGAGTACGCGGAACTGCGCAACCGGCTGGTCCGGATGCATCTGCCGCTCGTCGAGCACCTGGCGCGCCGCTTCCGCAACCGCGGCGAGCCGCTGGACGACCTCACCCAGGTCGCCACCATCGGCCTGATCAAGTCCGTGGACCGGTTCGACCCGGAGCGCGGCGTCGAGTTCTCCACGTACGCCACCCCGACGGTCGTCGGCGAGATCAAGCGGCACTTCCGGGACAAGGGCTGGGCGGTCCGGGTGCCGCGCCGCCTCCAGGAGCTGCGGCTCGCGCTGACCACGGCGACCGCGGAGCTGTCCCAGCTGCACGGCCGCTCCCCCACGGTGCACGAGCTGGCCGAGAAGCTGGCCATCTCCGAGGAGGAGGTCCTGGAGGGCCTGGAGTCGGCCAACGCCTACTCCACGCTGTCCCTGGACGTCCCCGACACCGACGACGAGTCCCCGGCGGTCGCGGACACGCTCGGCGCCGAGGACGAGGCGCTGGAGGGCGTGGAGTACCGGGAGTCGCTCAAGCCGCTCCTGGAGGACCTGCCGCCCCGGGAGAAGCGCATCCTGCTGCTCCGCTTCTTCGGGAACATGACCCAGTCGCAGATCGCGCAGGAGGTCGGCATCTCGCAGATGCACGTCTCGCGGCTGCTGGCCCGCACGCTGGCGCAGCTGCGGGAGAAGCTGCTGGTGGAGGAGTAGCCCTCCGGGAAACGCCGACAGCAAGCGCCCGCAGGAAACGTCCGCAGGGAAACGTCCGCAGGAAACACGAAGCCCCCGCCGAGGCGGGGGCTTCGCGCGTACGGCCGCAGGGGCGGGCCTCAGCCCGCGCGGCCCGGCCCCTTGATGCCGAGGGCCTGGGCCGTGGCCGGGTTGACCAGGAGGACCAGGGAGGCCACGGCCACCGCCGCGAGGACGATGCCGGCCGGGATGGCCATGCTGTCGGCCTTGAGCAGGTTGTAGGCGACCGGCAGGGCCAGGATCTGGGTGATGACGGCGGGGCCCCGGCTCCAGCGGCGCATGAGGAACAGTCCCCGCGCGGCCAGCAGCGGCAGCAGCGCGAGCACCGCCAGCGTGATCCCGCCGGTGACGGCCTGCTGCCGGTCGTCCGGGGTGCCGGTGAGGCCGAGCACCAGGATCCACACGGCCGCGATCACCAGTCCGGCGCCCTCCACGGCGGCCAGCGCGGCCGCCCAGGTCAGCCGGCGCGGGCGGGGTCCGGGGGCGGCCGTGTCCCCGGCGGTCTCCGGGGCGGAAGTCTGCTCACTGCTCACCCGAGAAGGGTAGCCCCGTGCCCGAGGGGCGCCGGGCGGTGCGTGGCGAGGCTCACGCCGTCTTCTCTTACCCGATCCTCAACTCGCCCTGGGCCCGATACCCCCCAGTAGGTACGCTGCCAGTCATGCGTGCACTTCTCGTGGTCAATCCGGCGGCAACCACCACCAGCGCACGCAGACGCGATGTGCTGATCCACGCGCTGGCGAGCGAGATGAAGCTGGAGGCGGTCACCACCGAGTACCGCGGCCACGCGCGCGATCTGGCCCGGTCGGCTGCGGAGAGTGACGACGTCGACATGGTCGTGGCCCTCGGCGGCGACGGCACGGTGAACGAGGTGGTCAACGGCCTGCTGCACGCCGGTCCCGACCTGGAGCGGCTGCCCGGCCTGGCCGTGGTGCCCGGCGGTTCCACCAATGTCTTCGCCCGCGCGCTCGGGCTGCCCAACGATCCGGTCGAGGCGACCGGCGCCCTGCTCGACGCGCTGCGCGAGCGCCGGGAGCGGGTGGTCGGGCTCGGTCTGACCTCCGGGACGCCGGGCACGGCCGACGAGGCGGTGCCGGACCGCTGGTTCACCTTCAACGCCGGGCTCGGCTTCGACGCGGGCGTGGTCGGCCGGGTCGAGCGGGAGCGGGAGCGCGGCCGGAAGTCCACGCACGCCCTTTACGTGCGCCAGGTGGTACGGCAGTTCCTCGGTGAGCCCAACCGCCGGCACGGCACGATCGAGCTGGAGCGGCCGGGCGCGGACCCGGTGACGGACCTGGTTGTCGCCATAGTCTCGAACACGTCCCCCTGGACCTATCTCGGCAATCGCCCGATGTACACGTCGCCTAAGGCGTCGTTCGATAAAGGCCTCGACGTACTCGGCCTAAGTCGCTTGTCCACAGCCGCCGTTGCCCGGTATGCGACCCAGTTGCTCACTTCGTCCCCCGAGCGTGGACCCCAGGGAAGACACGCTTTTTCCCTGCACGATCTGGACCGCTTCACCTTGCATTCGAAGGTCCCTCTGCCCCTTCAGATGGACGGTGACCACCTGGGGCTGCGGACCAGCGTGACGTTCACAGGCGTTCGCCGTGCACTGCGTGTGATTGTGTGAGCGGAACAGGCAAAAGTCCTTTCACTCGAACGTTTAGGCCAGGGTCCACCCCATGGAAGTACGGCTGTGACCTAGTCGACACCGAGGAATCAAAAAAAATCTTCCGGAAGGGGTTGTATCCGCCGCCGAGGTTTGCGAGTCTCTACGTGGCGGTCGGGACAGCCCGCGACATCGGCGTCCACTGATCACCGATCTCCCTTCAATCACAGGACCACACCGGGACAACTCGGCAGTCGGCCCTTCACTTGTTGGGGGACTCGTGAAAGCGTTCACATTCACAAGCAACTTGCACGTAATACCTGCACGTACCAAGGAGAGGTAGCAGCCATGGACTGGCGTCACAACGCCGTTTGCCGCGAGGAAGACCCCGAGCTCTTCTTCCCCATCGGCAACACCGGTCCTGCGCTGCTGCAGATCGAGGAAGCCAAGGCCGTCTGCCGTCGCTGCCCCGTTATCGAGCAGTGTCTGCAGTGGGCGCTCGAGTCCGGTCAGGACTCCGGCGTCTGGGGTGGTCTCAGCGAGGACGAGCGCCGCGCCATGAAGCGCCGCGCCGCCCGCAACCGGGCTCGTCAGGCCTCCGCCTGACACTCCCACCCCTGCTGACAGCCTGAGCTTGGCGGCGCGCACACCACGTGCGCTTCTCCCGCCCCCGAGCCGCAGCGCGCAGTTCCCCGATGCTCCTCCAGGTCCCGGCTCCGGCCGGGCGGGGGGTGCCCCCACCGAGGGGCAGCAGCAACGAGCACCAGCCTCGGACCACCCAGTGGTCCGGGGCTTTTCGCTGTCCCGCGCCAAGTCGGGCCGCGCCGGGCGGAGATGGACGGGCCGGACGAACGGGCCGGAGAACCCCGGCCCGTGCTCCCCTACCGCTGCGGCCGCACCGGGATGTCCAGGATCACCCGCGTCCCGCGCTCAGGGCCCGGCACCATGTCGAAGGTGCCGCACAACTCGCCCTCCACCAGCGTCCGTACGATCTGGAGGCCGAGGTTGCCCGCGGTGCGCGGGTCGAAGCCCTCGGGGAGGCCCACGCCGTCGTCCTGGACGGTGACGAGGAGGCGGCCCTCCTTGGTGGTGCCGCCGCGGACCGCGGAGACCTCGACGGTTCCGGTGTCGCCCTCGCGGAAGCCGTGCTCCAGGGCGTTCTGCAGGATCTCGGTGAGGACCATCGACAGCGGGGTGGCCACCTCGGCGTCGAGCACGCCGAAGCGTCCGCTGCGCCGGCCCGTGACGCGGCCGGGCGAGATCTCGGCGACCATGGCGAGCACGCGGTCGGCGATCTCGTCGAACTCCACGCGCTCGTCCAGGTTCTGGGAGAGCGTCTCGTGCACGATGGCGATCGAGCCGACCCGGCGTACCGCCTCCTCCAGGGCTTCCCGGCCGCGCTCGGAGTCGATGCGCCGGGCCTGGAGCCGCAACAGGGCGGCCACGGTCTGGAGGTTGTTCTTCACCCGGTGGTGGATCTCCCGGATGGTCGCGTCCTTGGTGATCAATTCCCGTTCGCGGCGCCGCAGTTCGGTCACGTCGCGGCAGAGCACCAGGGAACCGATGCGGGTGCCCTTGGGCTTGAGCGGGATCGTCCGGAACTGGATGACCCCGTCGTGGGCCTCGATCTCGAACTCGCGGGGCGCCCAGCCGCTGGCCACCTTGGCCAGCGCCTCGTCCACCGGGCCCCGGGTGGGGGCGAGTTCGGCGGTGGTGGTGCCGAGGTGGTGGCCGACGAGGTCGGCGGCGAGGCCGAGGCGGTGGTACGCGGAGAGCGCGTTCGGGGAGGCGTACTGGACGATGCCGTCCGCGTCCACCCGGATCAGGCCGTCGCCCGCGCGGGGGGACGCGTCCATGTCCACGTGCTGGTCGGGGAAGGGGAAGGTGCCGGCCGCGATCATCTGCGCGAGGTCGGAGGCGCTCTGGAGGTAGGTCAGCTCCAGACGGCTCGGGGTGCGCACGGTGAGCAGGTTGGTGTTGCGGGCGATCACCCCGAGGACGCGGCCGTTGCGGCGCACGGGGATGGACTCGACCCGTACGGGGACCTCCTCGCGCCACTCGGGGTCGCCCTCGCGCACGATGCGGCCCTCGTCCAGCGCCGCGTCCAGCAGGGGGCGCCGGCCGCGCGGCACGAGGTGGCCGACCATGTCGTCCTGGTAGGAGGTCGGGCCGGTGTTGGGGCGCATTTGCGCCACCGAGACGTACCGGGTGCCGTCCTCGGTGGGCACCCACAGGACCAGGTCGGCGAAGGAGAGGTCGGAGAGCAGCTGCCACTCCGATACCAGCAGGTGAAGCCACTCGAGGTCGGAGTCGCCGAGGGCGGTGTGCTGGCGGACCAGTTCGTTCATGGAGGGCACGAGTGCGAGCGTACCGGGGCACTCGGACCGGCCGGAAAACACCCGCGGGCCGCGGCGCCTGAGAGGGACCCTCAACCCTCCCGGCACCGCAGCCCGGAGCATCATCGGCCGTGGGGTGTGCGGTCCCGGTCGGCCGAAGGCCGAGGAGCCGGGGCAGTCAGGGCAGAGAGCACCGGTTCCTCGATCCGTCCTCCTGTGCGGGGAGGACGGAGGCTTTTTCAGCTGTTCGCCCTGCGGTGTTCGTTGCCTGCATTGTGGACTAGACCACGCTGGCATGTCCATGCATGGAGCAGCGCGGATTGCGCCGCGTAACGGGGACGAGGGCATGAACGACGGACGGCGGGGCCAGGTGGCACCCGATGCCACGCAGCCTAGCCCGGGGGCGCCCCTCAGGGGAGCGGTCGGCGGGGGCGATTTACGCCACGCGGGTGCACAGGGGGGCGCGGGAGGGGCACCCAGTGCCGCCGCGCGGTCCTCCTCGTGGAGCCGGTCCGGGAAAGGGCCCCTCTGCTAGATTGGTCTAAACCACATGGCGACGCGCGGCGCGCGCTCCCCCATCCCCAGCCCTCTTCAGAACGGCAGGCCCAGCGTGGAAGTTGTCATCGTTCCGGACGCCGCGGCGGGCGGCGAGCTGATAGCCGAGGCCATGGCCCAGCTGCTGCGGCGCAAGCCCGACGCCCTGCTCGGCGTGGCCACCGGCTCCACCCCGCTGCCCGTCTACCAGGCGCTGACCGCCAAGGTGCGCTCCGGTGCCGCGGACACCTCGCGCGCCCGGATCGCCCAGCTCGACGAGTACGTGGGGCTGCCCGCCGACCATCCCGAGTCCTACCGCTCGGTGCTGCGCCGCGAGGTCCTCGAACCGCTCGGCATCCCAATGGACGCCTTCCTGGGCCCCGACGGCACGGCCGAGGACCTCCGGGCGGCGTGCGAGGCGTACGACCGCTCGCTCGCCGAGGCCGGCGGGGTGGACCTCCAGCTGCTCGGGATCGGCACGGACGGGCACATCGGGTTCAACGAGCCGTGCTCCTCGCTCGCCTCGCGCACCCGGATCAAGACGCTGACCGAGCAGACCCGCGTCGACAACGCGCGCTTCTTCGACGGCGACATCGAGCAGGTCCCGCACCACGTCATCACCCAGGGCATCGGCACCATCCTGGAGGCCCGGCACCTGGTGCTGCTCGCGACCGGCGAGGGCAAGGCGGACGCGGTGGCCGCGACCGTCGAGGGCCCGGTCGCGGCCGTGTGCCCGGCCTCCGCGCTCCAGCTGCACCCGCACGCCACGGTGGTCGCCGACGAGGCGGCCGCGTCCAAGCTGAAGCTGGCCGACTACTTCCGCCACACCTACGCCCACAAACCGGCCTGGCAGGGCATCTGACCCACGGGGCCTCTCGGCCCCGGGCAGAGGCTCCGGCTCAGACCGCCCCCGTGATCACCTCCGCCGCCGCCTGCCCGCACACCCGGGCCGCGCCGTGGGTCGCGATGTGCAAAGCGCCGCGGGCGGGGGCCTGGGGGACGCCCATTTCCACCACGATCGTGTCGGGGCGGGCGGTGAGGAGGGTGTCGAGGGCGGCGGGCATCCAGGGGTGACGGTGTTCGTCGCGGACCACGGCGACGATCCGGCGCTGCCCCGCCGCCGCGAGCGCCTCCTCGCCCGCCTTCTCGCCGGAGAAGCCGCCGGTGCGGGTGCCCGGCAGCAGGCGGGCCAGTTCGGCGCCGACGCCCCAGGGGGTCTCGGCGCCGACCGCGATGTTGGCGACGGGCGTGAACGCGGCGACGTACGGCGCCTCGGTGAGCGGGGTGAAGTCCGCGCCGCCGGTCACCCGCAGGGCCCGGCGGGCCGCGCGCAGCCCCACCTCGGGGTCGGGCGCGGTGGCGGTGCCGGCCGCGGCGGTGGCCCAGGCGGCCAGTTCGCGCACCCGGCGGGCGGCGTCCGCGAGCCGCTCCTCGGGGAGGTCACCGGAGCGCACCGCCGTCACCAGGGCGTCCCGCAGCCGTCGTACCGTCTCGTCGTCCGCGAGTCCGCCGCCCACGCAGATCGCGTCGGCGCCGGCCGCGACGGCGAGGACGCTGCCGCGCTCGATGCCGTAGCCGGCGGAGATGGCGCGCATCTCCATGCCGTCGGTGACGATCAGCCCCTCGTAGCCGAGCGTGCCGCGCAGCAGGTCCGTGAGGATCGCCCGGGAGAGGGTCGCCGGGCGGTCCGGGTCCAGCGCCGGGACGAGGATGTGGGCGCTCATCACCGCGCGCGTGCCCGCCTCGATCGCCGCCCGGAAGGGGGCGAGGTCGCGGTGGTCCAGGGTGTCCGCGTCCACGTCGATGCGGGGCAGCGCGTGGTGGGAGTCCACGGCGGTGTCGCCGTGCCCGGGGAAGTGCTTGGTGCAGGCGGCGACCCCGGCGGACTGGAGGCCCTCCACGTACGCGGCGGTGTGCCGGGCGACCAGTTCGGTGCCGGCGCCGAAGGAGCGGACGCCGATGACCGGGTTGGCGGGGTTGGAGTTGACGTCGGCGGAGGGCGCCCAGTTGAGGTGGACCCCGCAGTCGGCCAGGCGGCGGCCCAGCTCCCGGGCAACCGCGCGGGTCAGCTCCGTGTCGTCCACCGCGCCGAGGGCGTGGTTGCCGGGGAAGGAGGAGCCGCTGCGGGCCTCCAGGCGGGTGACGTCACCGCCCTCCTCGTCGATGGCGACCAGGACGTCGGGCCGTTCGGTACGCAACTGCGCGGTGAGCGCGGCGAGTTGCTCGGGCGAGGTGATGTTGCGGCCGAACAGGCCGACCGAGGCGAGGCCTTCACCGAGGCGGCGCAGCAGCCAGTCGGGGGCGGTGGTGCCGGTGAAGCCGGGCTGGAGGACGGTCAGCGCGTCCCGGGTGAGGGTGTCGCTGCCGCGGGCGAGTGTCGTCATCGGTGGCGTTATCCCTTCACGGCGCCCGCGGTCAGACCCGCGGCCATCTTGCGCTGGACCAACAGGAACAGGACGACGATCGGCACGGCCATCATGGTGGCGCCGGCCATCATCGGGGCGTATTCGGTGCCGTGCTTGGTGGTGAAGTTGCCGAGCCACACGGTGGCCGTCTGGTGCTCCTGGCTGAGCAGCATCAGGGCGTAGAGGTACTCGTTCCAGGCCTGGATGAAGCCGTAGACCGAGGTGGCGACCATGCCGGGGGCCAGCAGCGGGAAGACGACGCGCAGGAAGGCGCCGGTGCGCGAGCAGCCGTCCACCATGGCGGCCTCCTCCAGCTCGCGCGGGATGTTGACGATGAAGCCGCGCAGGGTCCACACCGTGAACGGCAGGATGAAGGTCAGGTACGTGATGACCAGGCCGGGCAGCTTGTCGTACTGGCCCAGGTCGTTGAGCAGCAGGAACACCGGGATGATCATCGCGACGAGCGGGACCATCTGCACCGCGAGGATGCCGACGATGACGACCTTGCGGCCACGGAAGGCGAACCGGGAGATGGCGAGCGCGGCGAGGGTCCCGACGACGAGGCCGATCAGGACGACGGACAGGGACACCAGGAGGCTGCGGCCGACCGGGCCCCAGAAGTCCGCGATGTCCAGCGCGCGGCGGAAGTTGTCCAGGGTGAACCCCGTGGGCAGCAGGCTGGGGTCGGGGTCGATGGCGTCCTTGGCCGGCTTGATGGCCGTGTCGAGCATCCAGTAGACGGGGAAGCCGGCGGTCGCGAAGACGAGGAGGCCGAGGACGTTCCAGCCGAACCGGGCCGTGCGGCGGCGGGGGGCGTGGGAAGCCGCGCTCATTCGACCTCTCCTATCTTCAGCATCTGGCGCATGTAGACGGCGACCACGGCGAGCATCAGCAGGATGGTGACGACGGCGATGGCCGAGCCCTGCGCGTAGTCGTTGACCACGAAGGCGCGGTCGAAGGAGTAGGTGGTCAGCAGCTGGAACTCGGGCTCGGGGTGGCCGCCGCGCATCACGAAGACCTGCGGGAAGACGCCCATGTCCCAGATGACCGACAGGGTGGTGAGCATGACGACGACCGGCTTGAGGATCGGCACGGTGACATGGCGGAAGACGCCCCAGGCACCCGCGCCGTCGAGCCGGGCCGCCTCCTCCAGCTCCTCGGGGACCTGGGTGAGTCCGGCGCTGAGCGTGATGGTCACGAAGGGCACCGCGCCCCAGACCACCAGGAGCATGATGACCGCGAGCCCCTCGGGGCCGCTCGCGAACCAGTTGTGGCCGACGAGATCGACCCCGGGCAGCCGGCTGAACAGGGCGTTGAGGATGCCGTAGTCGGAGTCGAAGAGCCACTTGAAGACGGTGGTGGCGACGATGACGGGCATGCCCCAGCTCGCCACCAGGGCGATGTTGACCAGGGTGCGGACCCAGCCGGAGACGCGCTGGAGCAGCAGGGCGATCAGCATGCCGAGCACCATGGTGACGATCACCGAGCCGGCCGCGAAGATCAGGGTGCGCAGGACGACCTGCCAGAACTCGCCGTCCCCGAGCACCGCCGAGAAGTTGGCCAGGCCCGCCGGCTCCGGCGGCTGGAAGCCCCAGAGCTGGGACTGCCCGAACTTCTGGAAGGACAGGGTGACCAGGCGGGCGAGCGGGTAGCCCATGACGAGGGCGAGGATCAGCAGACAGGGCGCGAGCAGCAGCCAGGGCGTGGCCGCGCCGCCCTTCGCGCCGGGCCGGCGTGTTCCGTCCGACGCGGCCGGTGGCGGTTCCCGGCGCGGTGGCGGCACCTTGGCCGGGGTGGTCGTGTCTGCGGCACTCATCGCGCGCTCCTCAGCGGTCCCTGTGGTCGTACGCGGGCGGCGGCCGCGCGGTGGGTCTCGGGCTTTACGTGGACGGCCACGCCGTGGGTCTCGGGTTCTGCGTGGACGGCCGCGCCGTGGGTCTCGGGTTCTGCGTGGACGGCCACGCCGTGGATCTTGGGTGATGCGTGGGCGACCACGCGGTGTGGCTCCGGTCCTGCGCGGGCCGCGCCGTGTGGCTCCCGGTCCTGCGCGGACGGCCACGCGGCGGCCCGCGCGGCCGGCCGCCGGTCCCCGGGCGGGAAGTACGCGGGCACCGGCCCCGGTCGCGTCCGGGGCCGGTGTGCTCCGCGCTCGGGCTACTTGGTGTTGATGACCTTGTCGATGGCGGCGTCGGCCTGCTTCGCGGCGGCCTGCGGCGTCTGCTTGCCGGTGCCGATGTTCTGCAGCAGGGTCGGCAGGATCTGCGCCTTCTCGACCTGGCCCCAGCCGGGCGCCATCGGCACGAACCAGCTGGACTCGGCCGCGGTGGCCGGCACGGCGGTCGCCGGGTCGTCCTTCAGGGTGGCGAGGTCGGTCTTGTTGTTGGGCAGGTTGCCCTTGGCCATCAGGCCCTTCTGGCCCGCGGGTCCGGTGAACGCGTTGATCCACTCGGCGGCCAGCGCCTGGGCCTTGGACTTGACCGGGACGGCGAGGTCGGAGCCGCCGAGGAAGACCGGCATGTTCTTGCCGGACGGACCGGGCATCACGAAGTTCTCGAGGTTGTCCTTGAGCTTGCCGGTCTTGTCGTTCTTCGGGTCGGCGGCGGTCGCGCCCTCCCAGGCGGCACCGAAGATCATGGCCGACTTGCCCTGGCCGTAGACGATGTAGCGGTCGGACTCGTCCTTGGTCTTGTCGCCGTGCATGTACTTGTCGACGACCTTCTTGAACTCGGTCAGGCCCTTGACCGACTCCGGCGAGGACAGGCTCGCCTTCCACTGGCCGCCGCTCTCCTTGGCGATGGCGCCGCCCGCGTCGTAGACGAAGGACATGGCGGCGTACCAGTCACGGGTGGGCTGGTACCAGGCGTTGAACGTGGCGCCCTTCTTCTTCTGGATCTTGTCCAGGTCGGCGGTGAGCTCGCTGTACGTCTTCGGGGGCGTCTTGACGCCGACGGAAGCGGCCACGTCCTTGCGCCAGTTGGCCACCCGGCCGCCCGCGTAGTACGGCACGCCGTAGGTCTTGCCGTCGTAGGTGACCGAGGACTTCAGGCCGTCGAGCCACGCGCCGGAGTTGGTGAACTTGGCCGGGTCGAGGGGGGCGAAGGCGCCCTTGACCGTGTAGCCGAGCATCTCGGTGTTGCCCATCTCGACCACGTCGGGGGCCTTGTCGGTGGCGAGGACGGCGTCGAGCTTGGTGTTCTTGTCCGGCCAGCCGTAGTACTCGTGCTTGATCTTCAGGCCGGGGTGCTTCTTGACGACGGCCGCGTCGGCGGCCTTCACCAGCTCGGGCCAGTTGTTCTGCGCGTCGACGGTGAGCCAGACGGTCAGCTCCTTGGCGTCCGCCGCCCCCTTGCCCTTGCCGTCGCTCCCGCTCCCGCACGCCGCGACAGAGACGATCATGCCCGCGATGCCGATCGCGGCTGTCAGTCTGCGCTTCACGCCACCCTCCTCAAGGGACGCCACCCACCCCCCTGCCACCCCCTCGATGCACGGCTGCGCGCCGAACCATCCGTGGGACCGGGAACTGGACCAATGGTGTAGACCAGCACCGGGAGCCTGACCCACGCCAATGAGCATGTCAAGGGTGTTCCTGCGGGCCACGGGCGTCCGTGATGCGACCGAGATATGCAGGGACCTTTCATTGCTCAAGCGACAGATCGGACGGACCAGTTCCGGTGGACCACTGGCGTGAAACGCGGTGTGGACTAGACCAGCAGAAGTAGCGGCGGTATACAGGGAGGTCACGGAGCGTGCGGGCCGGTACCGGTCGCGCGCAGCCGTGCCACGATGTGGGCCGTGGCCGATGGACGTCGGTCGCTTTCGGCGTCCGGAGCCGGGAAGGCAGAGCATGAGCACCGATGTCAGCAGGGCGGAGAACGAGGCCGGCGCGACCGTCCGTACCGCGCGCGTGCCCAAGTACTACCGCCTGAAGAAGCATCTGCTGGACATGACGGAGACGCTTCCCCCCGGCACCCCGGTCCCGCCCGAGCGCACGCTCGCCGCCGAGTTCGACACCTCCCGCACCACCGTCCGCCAGGCCCTCCAGGAACTGGTCGTCGAGGGACGCCTGGAGCGCATCCAGGGCAAGGGCACCTTCGTCGCCAAGCCCAAGGTCTCCCAGGCGCTCCAACTGACCTCGTACACCGAGGACATGCGCGCCCAGGGCCTGGAGCCGACCTCGCAGCTCCTCGACATCGGGTACGTCACGGCCGACGACCGGCTCGCCGGGCTGCTGGACATCGCCGCGGGCGGGCGTGTGCTGCGCATCGAGCGGCTGCGCATGGCCAACGCCGAGCCGATGGCCATAGAGACCACCCATCTCTCCGCCAAGCGCTTTCCCGCGCTGCGCCGTTCGCTGGTGAAGTACACCTCGCTCTACACCGCGCTCGCCGAGGTCTACGACGTCCATCTCGCCGAGGCCGAGGAGACCATCGAGACCTCGCTGGCCACCCCGCGCGAGGCCGGCCTGCTCGGCACCGACGTGGGCCTGCCCATGCTGATGCTGTCCCGCCACTCCCTGGACCGCGAGGGCAACCCGGTGGAGTGGGTGCGCTCGGTCTACCGGGGCGACCGCTACAAGTTCGTGGCCCGGCTCAAGCGGCCGATGGACTGAGAATTCCGCCGTCCCGGGACTGACCTGCGGCGCTCCCACCGATCCCCGCACCTCACAGCGGCATATCAATACACGGACGAGGGGTTCCGCTCCCGCCTGCCGTCACCTAAATTGCCAGCGCATTACGCAGTGATCAACGCTGATCAACGAGGGGACGGAGCGGTGGCATGTCCGAATCACCCGAAGTGAGGCCTCCGGTGGTGACACCGGTGCGCGTCGTCATCGGCCTGTGTCTTCTCGCGCCGTTCGTCGCGATGCTGTGGGTCGGCTCGTTCGCGAAGACGGACCCGGCGTTCATCGGCATCCCGTTCTTCTACTGGTACCAGATGCTGTGGGTGCTGGTCTCGACCTCGCTCACCGTGCTGGCGTACCAGCTGTGGCAGCGTGACCAGCGCGCCCGCAAGGCCGCGGCTCAGAGCGGGGGTGCGTCCAAGTGAAGGACGGCGTCAACGGCGTGGCGCTCGGCGTCTTCGTCTTCTTCTTCCTGGCCGTCACGGTCATGGGCTTCCTGGCCGCGCGCTGGCGCAAGGCCGAGAACGAGCACTCGCTGGACGAATGGGGCCTGGGCGGCCGCTCGTTCGGCACCTGGGTCACCTGGTTCCTGCTGGGCGGCGACCTCTACACGGCGTACACCTTCGTCGCCGTGCCCGCGGCGATCTACGCGGCCGGTGCCGCCGGGTTCTTCGCGGTGCCGTACACGATCCTGGTGTACCCGCTGATCTTCACCTTCCTGCCCCGCCTGTGGTCGGTCTCGCACCGCCACGGGTACGTCACCACCTCGGACTTCGTGCGCGGGCGGTTCGGCTCGAAGGGTCTTTCGCTCGCGGTGGCCGTCACCGGCATCCTGGCGACCATGCCGTACATCGCGCTCCAGCTGGTCGGCATCCAGGCCGTCCTGGACGTGATGGGCGTGGGCGGCGGCGAGAACACCAACTGGTTCGTGAAGGACCTGCCGCTGCTGATCGCCTTCGGTGTGCTCGCGGCCTACACCTACTCCTCGGGCCTGCGCGCCCCGGCGCTGATCGCGTTCGTGAAGGACGGGCTGATCTACCTCGTCATCGCGGTGGCGATCATCTACATCCCGATCAAGCTGGGCGGCTTCGACCACATCTTCGCGGCCGCCGACAAGAAGTTCACGACGGCGGGCGCGGGCGGCCTGGTCCCGGCCCCGGCGGGCCAGTGGACGTACGCCACGCTGGCACTCGGCTCGGCGCTCGCGCTGTTCATGTACCCGCACTCGATCACGGCGACCCTGTCGTCCAAGAGCCGTGACGTGATCCGCCGCAACACCACGATCCTGCCGCTGTACTCCCTGATGCTGGGCCTGCTCGCGCTGCTCGGCTTCATGGCGATCGCGGCCGGGGTGAAGGTGGCCAACGGGCAGCTGGCGATCCCGCAGCTGTTCGAGGACATGTTCCCGAGCTGGTTCGCGGGCGTGGCCTTCGCGGCGATCGGCATCGGCGCGCTGGTCCCGGCGGCCATCATGTCGATCGCGGCCGCGAATCTGTTCACCCGGAACATCTACAAGGACTTCATCAAACCGGACGCGACCCCCAAGCAGGAGGCGCAGGTCTCCAAGCTGGTGTCGCTGCTGGTGAAGGTGGGTGCGCTGGCGTTCGTCCTCACCATGGACAAGACGGTGGCGATCAACTTCCAGCTCCTGGGCGGCATCTGGATCCTCCAGACCTTCCCGGCGCTGGTCGGCGGTCTGTTCACCCGCTGGTTCCACCGCTGGGCGCTGCTCGCCGGCTGGGCGGTCGGCATGGTCTACGGCACGCTCGCCGCGTACGGGGTCGCCTCGCCGACGCAGGCGCACTTCGGCGGCTCGGCCAAGGAGATCCCGGGCATCGGTGAGATCGGCTACATCGGCCTGACGGCCTTCGTGCTGAACGTCGTGGTCACCGTGGTCGGAACCTTCGTCCTGAAGGCTCTGAAGGCCCCCGAGGGCGTGGACGAGACCCGGCCCGGGGACTACACGGCGGACGCGGGCGACGCGGGCGTCGAGGTCGAGCTGCCGCCCGCCACGGCAGGAAGCGCGCACTAGTCCCAGAATCGCTCGACTCCCTTGCGGGCCGCCGGTAATGCGAGAGCGCCGGCGGCCCGCTGTCGTCCACACTCCCGGTATGGACTTCCTCATCCGGCCGGCCCGCCCCGACGAGTACACGGAGCTGGGCGAGATCACCGCACGGGCATACCTCCAGGACGGGCTCCTCGACTTCGGGGAGGGCGACGCGTATCTGGCGGAGCTGCGGGACGTGGCGAAACGGGCGGGCGCCGCCGAGGTGCTGGTGGCGGTGCGGGACGGGGTGCTGCTGGGCGGTGTGACGTTCGTCCCGTCCGGCGGTCCGATGGCCGACATCGCCGGTGAGGGCGAGGCGGAGATCCGGATGCTGGCGGTCGGGCACGCGGGCCGGGGGCAGGGAGCCGGGGAAGCGCTCGTACGGGCCTGTGTGGAGCGCGCGCGGGCCGTGGAGGGGTGTGTACGGGTCGTGCTGTCGACCCAGCCGACGATGCGCACCGCCCATCGGATCTACGCGCGCCTCGGTTTTGTTCGCACACCCGAGCGGGACTGGAACCCCCTGCCCGGCCTGCCGGAGATCGCCCTGCTTACCTACGAGTTCACGCTCTGAGATCACCGCGACACACGACAGACACAACATCTGGGGGTGACGCGACAGCACGGCACTAGATGTATGCTCATCCTCGCTGTCGTCGCAGGGGAATCCGGTGCGAATCCGGAACTGTCCCGCAACGGTGTACTCGCGTGCTTTGTGCACGCCCGCTTCAGTCCGAGGACCTGCCGACAGCGCGCCCGGCCGTCCGGTCCGGGTGCCCCGAAGACGTCCGGGCCTCGCGGAGTGGGCTGGTGGACGCGACGCGTGCGCGCTCGTGCCCTCCCCTGCCCTCCGCCCGGCCCCCGTGCCCAGCGAGGGAGAGCCCCACGTGACCATCGCGCCGTCCGACCCGGCTTCAGCCACCCCGGTGAACCGGGTGGAGAACGACGGTCCCGGAGCAGTGCTGCTGCGGACCCTGACCGAGCTGACCGCGGACCTTCCCGACGCCGACCCCGGACGGGTCGCCGCCGCCGCGCTGCGCGGCCGCTCGGCGAAGGCCGACGAGGCCGAGCTGCGCGAGCTGGCGACCGAGGCCGCCGCCGGTCTGATCTCCGAGGACCCCGCCTACTCGCGGCTGGCCGCCCGGCTGCTCACGCTCTCCATCCGCGCCGAGGCCGCCTCGCAGGGCGTGACCTGCTTCACCGAGTCGGTGACCGTGGGCCACCGCGAGGGCCTGGTCGCCGACCGTACGGCCGACTTCGTCGCGCTGCACGCCGCCCGTCTCGACGCGCTGATCGACACCGGCGCCGACGACCGCTTCGGCTACTTCGGCCTGCGCACCCTGCACAGCCGCTACCTGCTGCGCCACCCCATCACCCGCAAGGTGATCGAGACCCCGCAGCACTTCATGCTGCGCGTGGCCAGCGGTCTGGCGGAGAACGACAGCGCCCCCGCCGTGGATGAAGTGGCCGCGCTCTACGGCCTGATGAGCCGCCTGGACTACCTGCCGTCCTCCCCCACGCTGTTCAACTCCGGTACCCGGCACCCCCAGATGTCGTCCTGCTACCTGCTGGACTCCCCGCTGGACGAGCTGGACTCCATCTACGACCGCTACCACCAGGTGGCCCGCCTCTCCAAGCACGCCGGCGGCATCGGTCTGTCCTACTCCCGCATCCGCAGCCGGGGTTCGCTGATCCGGGGCACCAACGGGCACTCCAACGGCATCGTGCCGTTCCTGAAGACGCTGGACGCCTCGGTGGCCGCGGTGAACCAGGGCGGGCGGCGCAAGGGCGCGGCCGCGGTGTACCTGGAGACCTGGCACTCCGACATCGAGGAGTTCCTGGAGCTGCGCGACAACACCGGTGAGGACGCGCGCCGTACGCACAACCTGAACCTCGCGCACTGGATCCCGGACGAGTTCATGCGCCGGGTCAACGCCGACGAGCAGTGGTCGCTGTTCTCCCCGGCGGACGTGCCCGAGCTGGTCGACCTGTGGGGCGAGGAGTTCGACGCCGCCTACCGCAAGGCCGAGGCGTCGGGTCTGGCGAAGAAGACCATGCCGGCCCGTGAGCTGTACGGCCGCATGATGCGCACCCTCGCGCAGACCGGCAACGGCTGGATGACCTTCAAGGACGCCGCCAACCGCACCGCCAACCAGACGGCGCTGCCGGGCAACGTGGTCCACTCCTCCAACCTCTGCACGGAGATTCTGGAGGTCACCGACGACGGCGAGACCGCGGTCTGCAACCTCGGTTCGGTGAACCTGGGCGCCTTCGTGGTGGACGGCGACATCGACTGGGCGCGCCTGGACGAGACCGTCCGCACGGCCGTGACCTTCCTCGACCGGGTCGTGGACATCAACTTCTACCCGACCGAGCAGGCGGGCCGCTCCAACGCCAAGTGGCGTCCGGTGGGCCTCGGCGCGATGGGCCTCCAGGACGTCTTCTTCAAGCTGCGCGTGCCCTTCGACTCCCCCGAGGCGAAGGCGCTCTCCACGAAGATCGCCGAGCGGATCATGCTGGCCGCCTACGAGGCGTCCGCCGACCTGGCCGAGCGCAGCGGCCCGCTGCCGGCCTGGGAGCAGACCCGTACCGCCCAGGGCGTGCTGCACCCCGACCACTACGGCGTCGAGCTGACCTGGCCGGAGCGCTGGGCCGCCCTGCGGGAGCGGATCGCCGCCACCGGCATGCGCAACTCGCTGCTGCTGGCCATCGCCCCGACCGCCACCATCGCCTCCATCGCGGGCGTCTACGAGTGCATCGAGCCGCAGGTGTCCAACCTGTTCAAGCGCGAGACGCTCTCGGGCGAGTTCCTCCAGGTCAACTCCTACCTGGTGCAGGAGCTGAAGGACCTCGGCGTGTGGGACGCCCGCACCCGTGAGGCGCTGCGCGAGGCCAACGGCTCGGTGCAGGACTTCGTCTGGATCCCCGAGGACGTGCGGGCGCTGTACCGCACCGCGTGGGAGATCCCGCAGCGCGGCCTGATCGACATGGCCGCCGCGCGGACCCCGTTCCTGGACCAGGCGCAGTCGCTGAACCTGTTCCTGGAGACGCCGACCATCGGCAAGCTCTCCTCGATGTACTCCTACGCCTGGAAGTCGGGTCTGAAGACCACGTACTACCTGCGCTCGCGCCCGGCGACCCGGATCGCCCGTGCCGCCCAGGGCCAGGCGCAGCCGGCCAAGACCATCCCCGTCCAGCAGGCGGCCGACCCCGACGCCGTCGCCTGCTCCCTGGAAAACCCCGAGTCCTGCGAGGCCTGCCAGTAATGTCCAACGAAACGAAGAACCTGCTCGACCCCGGCTTCGAGCTGACTCTCCGCCCCATGCGCTACCCGGACTTCTACGAGCGCTACCGGGACGCGATCAAGAACACCTGGACCGTCGAGGAGGTCGACCTCCACTCGGACGTCGCCGACCTGGCGAAGCTCTCCCCCGAGGAGCAGCACCTGATCGGCCGCCTGGTGGCGTTCTTCGCCACGGGTGACTCGATCGTGGCGAACAACCTGGTGCTGACGCTGTACAAGCACATCAACTCCCCCGAGGCGCGGCTGTACCTGAGCCGTCAGCTGTTCGAGGAGGCCGTGCACGTCCAGTTCTATCTGACGCTGCTCGACACCTACCTGCCCGACCCGCAGGACCGCGCGGACGCGTTCGCGGCGGTGGAGAACATCCCCTCCATCCGCGAGAAGGCCGAGTTCTGCTTCAAGTGGATCGACTCGGTGGACAAGCTGGACCGTCTGGAGTCCAAGGCGGACCGCCGCAAGTTCCTGCTGAACCTGATCTGCTTCGCGGCGTGCATCGAGGGCCTGTTCTTCTACGGCGCCTTCGCGTACGTCTACTGGTTCCGCAGCCGGGGTCTGCTGCACGGCCTCGCGACCGGCACCAACTGGGTGTTCCGCGACGAGACGATGCACATGTCCTTCGCCTTCGACGTGGTCGACACCGTCCGCAAGGAGGAGCCGGAGCTGTTCGACGACCAGCTGGAGCAGCAGGTCACGGACATGATCCGCGAGGCCGTCGCGGCCGAGCTGCAGTTCGGCCGCGACCTGTGCGGTGAGGGCCTGCCGGGCATGAACACCGAGTCGATGCGGCAGTACCTGGAGTGCGTCGCCGACCAGCGCCTCACGCGTCTGGGCTTCGCCCCGGTGTACGGCTCGGAGAACCCGTTCTCCTTCATGGAGCTCCAGGGTGTTCAGGAGCTGACGAACTTCTTCGAGCGCCGCCCGTCGGCGTACCAGGTCGCGGTGGAGGGCACCGTGGACCTGGACGAGGACTTCTGAGCCTGACCCCTCACGGACGCCTCCTGGTGTCCCCGGTCCTCCTGGGCCTTCCCGATCTGCCGGTCGACGCGCCTGTCGCGCAGCGTGCCGAGCACCGAGGGAAGGGCCAGGAGGACCAGGATGCCGAGGGTGGCGACCATTCCGATGAGACCTTCGATCTGGTTTCCGTTCATGGACACCACTGTCCTGCGTTTGACTCCTGACCGGCACTGGCAGGACTGCCGCGCACCCTCGATTTCCTGCCAGCCGCGCGGCACACTGGCCCCATGCTGAAGAACGTGGCGGCCGTACTGCTCGACGGGGTCCACCCCTTCGAGCTCGGCGTGGTGTGCGAGGTGTTCGGCGTCGACCGCAGCGAGGAGGGTCTGCCGGTCTACGACTTCGCCGTGGTCTCGGCGGAGGGCCCGACCCTCTCCACCCACTGCGGCTTCACCGTCTCCACCCCGCACGGCCTGGAGCGGCTGGAGGAGGCCGACCTGATCGCCGTCCCGGCCGGCGAGACCTACGCCGAGCGCGACTACCCGCCCGAGCTGCTCGACGCCCTGCGCCGCGCCGTCGCGCGCGGCACCCGGGTGCTGAGCGTGTGCTCGGGCGTCTTCGTGCTGGCCGCCGCCGGTCTCCTGGACGGCCGGCGCTGCGCGGTGCACTGGCGCCACGCCGACCAGCTCACCCGGCGCCATCCCCGGGTCACCGTCGAGCCCGACGTGCTCTACGTGGACGAGGGCCCGCTGATCACCTCGGCGGGCACGGCCGCGGGGATCGACGCCTGTCTGCACATCGTGCGCAAGGAGCAGGGCCCGGAGGTCGCCAACAAGATCGCCCGCCGGATGGTGGTCCCCCCGCACCGCGACGGCGGCCAGGCCCAGTACATCGAGCGGCCGCTGCCCAAGGGGCCCTGCGACACCATGGGCGAGGTGCTGGCGTGGATGGAGGAGCACCTCGACGAGGAGGTCACCGTCGAACAGCTCGCCGCCCGCGCCCACATGGCCCCGCGCACCTTCGCCCGCCGCTTCCAGCAGGAGACCGGGACCACGCCGTACCGCTGGATCCTGCGCCAACGGGTGCTGCTCGCCCAGCGGTTGCTGGAGGGCACCGACGAGACCATGGACTCGATCGCCTGGCGCACCGGGTTCGGCACCGCGGCCGCGCTGCGCCACCAGTTCGTCAGGGCGCTGGGCACGACCCCGGCGGCGTACCGGCGCACGTTCCGGGGCCCGAAGGCCGCCTGAGCGTACGCCGGTTCGCGCCTGTCACCCCTCGGCTCTCACCACTCGACGGGCTCGACCAGCAGCTGGTTGGGCCGCAGGGTGATGCCCACGCGGGTGGCGTCGTCGGACCCGCTCACCTGCCGGAAGCGGTACTTCGCCGAGACGGCCGCCACGATCAGGCTCAGCTGGGCCATGGAGAAGTGGTCGCTCGGGCACTTGCGGTTGCCGACGCTGAACGGGCTCATCGCGTACTTCGGCACCTCGGCGGCCCGCTCGGGCAGCCACCGGTCGGGGTCGAAGTCGAGATGGCGCACGTAGGAGCGGTGGTCGCGCTGAATGGCGTAGGGGCTGTAGATGATGTCCGCACCCTCCGGAATGCGATAGTCGCCGAGCGTGGTGTCGGTCAGTGCGCGCCGGGTCAATATCCATACGGCGGGGCGCAGTCGGAGCGCCTCGACGACGACATTGTTGGTGTGCGTGAGCCGGCGTACATGCTCGAATCCGACGGGCTCGCCTCCGGTTACGGATTCAACTTCCGCGCGTACCTTCTCGGCGTGTTCCGGATGGTCCGCGAGGATCTGGAGCAGCCACATGATCGTGGAGGCCACGGTTTCGCTTCCGGGCGTCAGTATCGCGACGACCTGGTCGTGGATCTCCTGCTCACTGATGGGCTCGCCATTGTCGTCCTTGGCGTCGAGCAAAGCCGTCAGCAAATCGTCCGGCTTCTGTCCGGAGGCGCGCCGCTCGGTGACGATCTCGTCCACCAGGAGATGCAGATCGGCCAGGGCCCGGTTGAATTCCCGGTTGGCCGGGAACGGCAGCCGGTGGAGCGGTCCGAGCGGCAGCACCATACGGCGGTACATGCCCCGGAAGACGGTGGCGAGGTCGGTGCTGAGCCGTTCCGCGCGCTCGTCCATGTACTGCCCGCGCAGCAGGCAGCGGGCCGCGATGCGCACCGCGACCCGGAAGGACTCGGAGGTGGCGTCGACGGGCTCGCCGGGCCGCCAGCGCTCGGTCAGCGCGTGGGCCTCCTCCTCCATGATCGGGCCGTAGGCGGGTATCGCGGCCATGCGGAACGCGGGCTGTATGGTGCGCCGCTGGCGGCGGTGCACGGGGCCGTTGGCGGTGGCCACACCCTGTTTGCCGAGCAGTCCCTCCAGGGACTCCCAGACCGGTCCGTCGATCTTGTAGTCGGGGCTGAGCGCGAGTGCGCCGGTGAGCGCCGGAGCGGTGACGGCGTACACCGTCTTGGGGCCGAGTTTGAGGCGCACGACCTCGCCGTGGTCGCGCAACTGGGCCATGAACGCGAGCGGGTCACGGGCCAGTTTCAGGCCGTGCCCGAGCACCGGGACGGCACCTCCGGCGAGGGGCGGCTCACGCAGTTCCACGGTCTCGCGCGTCTCGGGGTTGACGGACTCGACGGTCATTTCTCACCTGCCGCTTCGTTGTTGACGTAAGGGGGCGTGGACCGGTCGTCCCAGCTGTCGACCATGTAGCGGCCGGACTCGTGGTGGAACCAGTAGACGGTGCTGAACCAGTTGCGCATATTGCCGACGCACATGCGCACGGCGTCGCTCAATTCCTTGCCGTGGACGGTTCCGTCGTCGAGAGTGCCGGCGAACAGCAGCGCGTCGCGCTCCGCTTCGATGAATTCCCGGACGCATTCCTCGACGCGCCGCCGGAGTTCGTCGACGGCCTCTTCGAGTTTCAGTCCCTCGTGTGTGACGAGACTGATTCCGAGATTGTGGACCTCGTCCCCCGCTATTTCCTTCGGCAGCGAGCAGAGGTCGTTGTACCAGGCGGCGAATTCCTGGCTCAGCAGCGCCGCCCGGCGGTAATCCGGGTTCTTCCGCACGGAATCCGGGAGTTCACAGCCGGCGCTCGGCTCCAGCAGATCCGTCCATATCCAGTGGGCGAAGGTGAGCCGCCGCAGCGCGAGATATTCCTCGACCCCCGGCACCCGCCCCTCGGTCCGGTTGTGGAACTCGCGGTCGTACGCCTCGATCACCTCGTGGAAGTGCCGGGCGAACCGCTGGTTCCAGGTGGACGGCAGGAACGAGTAGAGCCGCAGCACGCTGTCCGCGAAGCCGGCGACCAGTGCGTCACCGTGGTGCAGATGGGACGCGGGCGCGTCGAGCGCGGTGTGCAGCCGTTGGCGCAGCCGCCGCCAGTCGCCGGAGCGGCCGTGGACGATGTCGCGGTCGTGCCGGTCGTCCCAGACGAAGAACCAGGCGCTGTAGTCGGCGATCGCCTGGAGCACCTCGTCGGGGGCGCCGAGGTAGTACCCCGCCATGAGGTCCGTGTAGCACAGGCCGTCGGCGTACTCGCGCACCTTGTCGGCGGACATGAGGCGTTTTTCCAGCAGCCAGCGGCGGGTGTTCTCCTGAAGCTTTGGCCAATACGGATGGAGCTGCCGGGGAAAGGCGTCCTCGACCAACGGAAGGGCGAGAGACGGTGGTACGGCGATCGTGGTCGGTGATGTGGTGTCGCGTGAGAAAGCGTGCACGAACAGTCCCCTCTCAGCCGCCAGGGCGCATACCCCTCCCTGCTGTGCCGGGTGTGCGCCGTCGCGTATCCCCACCCTCCCCATTCAGCACCACAACTGACCGTCTGGGGAACGGATTTGCTTCATTCACCACCCCAAGTCGCCGGGATTCTTACCGCGAACAAATGAACGACGCCCGGCCGGGATCACTCCCGGCCGGGCGTCGTGGCTGGTCTCGTACGGTCGCCGGGCGCTCCGGCAGCCCGATCAGTCGTTGGCGACCACGGGGTAGCGTGGCTCGTTCTCGGCCATCTGCCGCAGCGCGTCCTTGCGGTCGCGCTTGGACAGCCGGTCGATGTACAGGTAGCCGTACAGGTGGTCGGTCTCGTGCTGGAGGCAGCGGGCGAAGTAGCCGGTGCCGCGCACCTTGACCGGGTTGCCCTTCTCGTCCTGGCCGGTGACCTCGGCGTAGTCGGGTCGCGCGAGCGGCGCGTACGCGGTCGGCACCGAGAGGCAGCCCTCGTTGCTGTCGTCCAGGCGGCGCGCGGCGGCGGGCAGCTCGACCAGCCTGGGATTGCAGATCACGCCGGTGTGGCGCACGCCCTCGTCGTCCGGGCAGTCGTAGATGAAGACCTTCAGGTCCACGCCGATCTGGTTGGCGGCGAGTCCCACGCCCTCGGCGGTGCGCTGGCTGGCGAACATGTCCGCCACCAGCTGCTCCAGCTCGGGGCCGAACTCGGTGACGTCGGCGCACTCCTTGTGCAGCACCGGGTTGCCGACGACCGTGATCGGCCGCGAGGTCCCGCGCTCGCGCCAGGCCAGCTCGCGCTCCTCGCAGTCCTCCGTGTCGACGACATAGCCCTCGTCGTCGACGGGGAGCACGCCCGCGTGCTGCTGATCGGTGTCCTGCTGAGCCATGACCGACGTACGCCTTCCTCAAAAAACCACGGGAGAGATTGCTGATACAGCCTACGTGGATCGCACTCCCCAGGGGCGCGGGGAACTGCGCGAGCAACCACAAGAGACCCGCACCCGGCCGCGAAGCTCAACACACCTCTTCGAGATCCCGCCAGTCCCGCGAATCCGGACTGTCCGCGACCCACCCGTCCAGCAGCCCCCGCACAAGTGAGGCCGGGGCGGCCACCCCGCACTCCCTCTCCGGCACCCAGAGCCGCCCATCGGTCCGGTGCCCCAGCGGCCCCGGATGCCCCGGCTCACTGTGGTCGTGCGGATCGAGATGCTCCCCCTCGCCCTCGTCCGACGGCATCCGCGACTCCGAGCACATCCGGCACAGCAGCCGCACGGAGGAGGACCAGTCCTCCGCCGCGAACCCCGCGTCCGCGGCCAGCCGCTCCAGCGCGTCCCGGTCCGCCTCGGTCGCCGCCTCCAGCAGGACCACCCAGGTGGGCACGGGCGAGGGCGCCCACAGCTCGATCTCGTCGAAGACCGGGTAGGAGTGGCCGGCGGACGTGGTGCGCTCACCGTGCGGGACGCCGTCGTGCAGCACGACCTCGCCCCAGCGGCGCCCCGAGGACGGCAGCGGGATGGACAGCACCTCGATCCGGGCGGGGTCCAGCCTGCGGCCCCACACCACCTCGGCCTCGCCTTCGGGGGAGAGCCGTACGGCCGCGCTGCCCAGCTCCATGCCGAGCGGCTCGCCGGGCACGGCGGAACCGCCGGGGACCTTGAGGCCGTAGGCCTGCCAGGCGCGGCGGGCCAGCGGCCAGTCCTGGAGGGCGGTGGCGGCGATGCCGACGTTCCACCAGTCGGGGGCGCCGGTCTCGCGGTCCAGGAGGGCCACGGCGCGCAGTCCGGCCGCGCGGGCCTGCTCCCAGTCGTGCCGGAACTTGTGCAGCAGGGCGAGGTTGAACCAGGACTCGGCGAGCCAGGGTTCGAGATCGGCGGCGCGGGTCAGCAGTTCGCCCGCGTCCTCGTACCGTCCGTCACCGATCAGGGTGAAAGCCCGGTCGGTGGCCTGCCGCCAGGAGGCGGAGGGCCGGTTCCGTCCCTTGCCGAAGATCCTCACGATTCCCGCCTGCCAGTTCCATTTCCGCACAGTGGGCTGGCTTGTGCCCCCGGACACCGTCTCCCTCGCATCCAACCACGTGCGAAGGGACGGCCGCTCATTACCCATCGGTTACCCGGCGACCGGCAGGAGCAGACAGTCGCGGGACAGGACGCGCGCGAGCGCCTCCACCACCTCCGGAGCGTAGTCCCCGCCGGTGGCGAGCCGCAGTTCCTCCAGGGCGCGCAGCGGTCCCTCGGGCCCGGCGTCGCGCGCCTTCTCCTCGTACGCGTTCACCGCGCGCACGATCCGTGCGGCCGGCGGCTGCTCCCGGTAGGGGTCGGCCTGCCGCTCGACCACCACGGCGACCTCCGGGGACACCCCGGTCTGCCGTACGACGGCGCCGCCGAGCAGGGCGATGCGCCGCTGTTCCCGGCGCGGCAGCACCGCGGTGGCCCCGGCGCGCACCGGGTCGACCAGGCTGAGCTGGCCGATGTCGTGCATCAGCGCCGCGTACTCCAGGACGGTCAGCTCGGGACCGGTCAGGCCCAGGTCACGGCCGACGGCGAGGCTGAGCGTGGCGACGCGGCGGGCGTGTCCGGCGGGGGTGTACCCGGCGATCTCGGTGGCGCGGGCGAGGGAGGCGATGGTCTGCCGGTAGGTGGCGCGCACGGCCGCGTACCGGCGCACGGAGAGCTGGGTGAGCAGCAGGGGCAGACAGAACACCGGTAGCGCCCACAGTCCGACCACGGCCACCGCGAGCGCCATCACCGCGCCGGTGGCGCACACGGCCGAGCCGATGCCGAGCAGTCCGCGCAACTCCTCGCGCAGCAGCGGTCCGAAGGGCCAGCGGGCCCGGCAGTGGGCGAGGGCGGCGGCCAGCACGGCGTCGCACAGCGCGGTCAGCGCGAGGAGGGCGACGAGCAGCAGCACGTAGGAGGGACCGCTCCAGTGGGTGAACGTGCCCCGGGCGTAGAGGGGCTGGAAGCAGACGGCGGCGAAGCCGACGGTCAGGACCCGGCGGGCGAGGTGGTCCAGGGTGGGGGTGCGGCCGCGCCAGATGTGCGGGACGCCGCCGAGCAGGGTGGCGGCGAGGACGACGGTGACGATCTGGGCGGCGCCGTGCCGCGCGGGGTGTCCGGCGTCGGCGCCGAGGAGGGCGTAGGCCAGCGATCCGGCGGTGCCCAGCGGCGCGGTCTGCCGGGCCTCGGGGCCGCTCCAGCGGGTGAGTTCGCCGACGGCTATGAGCACGCCGAAGGCGAGCGCGGTGCCCCGCCCCTCGACGCCGGTCCACAGGGTGGCGGTGAGCGCGGCGGCGGCGGTGAGCGCGGCGGCGCCGTGGATGAGCCGCAGGGCGGTCATCGGCCGCCCCGGCGGGCGCGTGCGGTCGTCGTGGCGTCCGTCGTCATCGGTGGGCCCCCGTGCGGTAGTGCGTGCGCTGCCTCGGCGGCTGCGGCCGGGCGGGTTCGTCGGCGGTGACGGCGGGCCGCCAGCCGTGCCGGTTCAGGGCGGCGGCGAGCGCGGTCACCATGCGGGGGTCGAACTGGGCGCCCGCGCACCGCTCCAGCTCCGCCACGGCTACGGCGACGGGGCGCGCCCGGCGGTAGGAGCGGGTGGAGGTCATCGCGTCGAAGGCGTCGGCGACGGCGACGACCCGGGCGCACTCGGGGATCTGGGCGCCCGCGAGACCGTAGGGGTAGCCGGTGCCGTCGAGGCGTTCATGGTGGTGCAGGATCGCGGCGCGGGCCTCGCCGAGGAAGGAGATGCCGCGCACCATCTCGTGGCCGTACTCGGGATGCAGCTCGATGATCCGGCGCTCCTCGGGGGTGAGTGGGCCGTCCTTGCGCAGCAGCCGGGTGGGGACGCCGAGCTTGCCGACGTCGTGCAGGATGCCGGCGAAGCGCAGGACCTCCACGCGGTCGTCGTCCATGCCGAGTTCGCGGGCGATCATCACGGAGGCCTGGCCGACGCGCTCGCTGTGGCCGCGGGTGTAACCGTCCTTGATGTCGACGGCCTGCACCAGGGCGCGGATGGTGGCCTGGTGGGCGGTGCGTTCGCGGTGGTACTGGGCGAACACCCAGCAGGAGACGCCCATCGGCAGCAGGACGAGGAGGGCGGCGACGGGACCGTAGGGGCTCTTCCAGAGGACGGCCGTCATCAGCCCGGCAAGACCGTGCACGGCGACCGGGGCGAGGGAGCGGGCGAACGGGTCCCGCCAGGTGCGGCGCAGGGCGCCCCGCCCCCAGGCGGGCGCGGCCGTGACCGCGGCCTGCATCGCGCCGTCGAGGACGGTGAGCACCAGGCAGAAGGCGAGGACGGCGGCCCCGGCGGGCAGCAGGACGCGCGGGAAGGCGGGGTGGGCCACGGCGTCGGCGCCGCCGAGCGCGCGGTGGGTGGCCGCGGCGGCCCACACGGCGAGCGAGGAGCGCGCGGCCCGCCACACGCGCCGGGCCGGGGCGGCCGGGTGCCCGGCCGGGGAGAGCAGGGCGGCGGGCAGCGGGACCAGCGCGGCGGCGGCCGGGGTGAGCAGGAAGGCCGCGGCGAGCAGGACGGGGTAGAAGGTGCCGCCGAAACGGCGGCGCACGATCTGGTCGCAGAGCGCGTAGAGGGCGGCGAGCAGCAGGGGCGCCCGCCAGGCCGCGAGGAGCCCGGCGAACCAGTCGCCGGTCAGGGGGACACCGGCCGGCGGGCCGTCGGTCAGCGGCAGGACGCACAGCAGGGCCAGTAGGGCGGCGCAGGCCACGCAGGCCCGCGCTCTCGCCGGAACCGCCTCCATGCGCCCTCCCCGACCATGCCTGTCCTGGCTGGGGAGCCTAGGGCGGTGGCCGGGGGCCTGGGGCTTACGAGACGGGGATTAGCACGTTCGGGTGAAAGCGGGCGAAACTCCGGTGAGTCTCACGCGCTCGCGGGCATCAGCCGTGTGCGGGCCTCAGCTCTCGCGCGCCACCGCGGTCACGTCGTGCTCGGGGACGGCCTGGCCGGAGCGGATCAGCTCAATCCGCCCCATGACCTTGGCCCGCAGGTCGGCGGGGACGTCGTCATGTCCGCAGCACCGCTTGACCAGCTTCTTCACGGCCTGCTCCAGGCCGTACTTCTCCAGGCAGGGCGAGCATTCCTCGAAGTGGTGCTGGAACTTGTCGCGGTCGACGTCCGGCATCTCACTGTCGAGGAACTCGTACAGATGGTCGAGGACCTCACCGCAGTCCGTCTCGTGCGGCTCTCCGCAGCTCATGAGCCCGAGCCTTTCGCTTCGTTCGACTCTCCGGCGCCGGCCGGGACCAGACCGCGGTCACGGGCGTAGTCCTCCAGCATGCCGCGCAGTTGACGGCGGCCCCGGTGCAGCCGGGACATCACCGTACCGATGGGTGTCCCCATGATGTCCGCGATCTCCTTGTACGCAAAGCCCTCGACGTCCGCGAGATAGACGGCGATGCGGAACTCCTCGGGGATCGCCTGAAGCGCCGCCTTCACGTCGGAGTCCGGCAGATGGTCGAGCGCCTGCGACTCGGCCGAGCGCAGCCCGGTCGACATGTGCGACTCGGCGCGCGCGAGCTGCCAGTCCTCGATCTCCTCGGCCGCGCTGCGCTGGGGTTCGCGCTGCTTCTTGCGGTACGAGTTGATGAAGGTGTTGGTGAGAATCCGGTAGAGCCACGCCTTGAGGTTCGTGCCCTCGCGGAACTGGTGGAAGGACGCGTACGCCTTCGCGTACGTCTCCTGCACCAGGTCCTCGGCGTCGGCCGGGTTGCGCGTCATGCGCAGCGCGGCCGAATACATCTGGTCGAGGTATTCGAGCGCGTCCCGCTCGAAGCGCGCGTTGCGCTCCGTGCCGGTCTCGGAGCGCGCCTCGGCCGCTCCCGCGCTCACGCCCTGGCCCTCGGGCAGCTCCGCCTGGCCGTTGTCGGCACCCGCGTCGGTCCCAGTGACCGGACCCACCTCCTCAAGTTCCCGGGCAGGACCGAAGCCGGTCCCACTCGATTCGGAGGATAGAACACGACCCGTGCCCGCCGCCGCTCGAACGGGAGCGGCCTTGGCCGCGTGCAGCACCGTCCAGTCCAGGTCGGCACGGTTGCTGCTACGGCTGGGACATGCGGTCGAACCCATGCGGTTTCCTCTCCTGCGACGGTCTCGGTCCCGGCGCTCCAGCGCTTCTGTCCGCCACAACAGCGGTGCGCCGCCGGGCATTCCCGGGCGTCACCCGAGTGACACGGTCCACCGCACGACCCCGTCGGTGACGGCCTTCAGCGCCTCTTCCTGGGTGAGCGGGGAGCGCTTGGGCACCGTGAGTCCATGGTCGGCGTCCGGCACCGCGACCAGCTCGAATCCGCCCTCGGGAAACTCCTCCGGCCGCCCGAACGGGTCGTTGCCGCCCTGGACGACGAGCGTGGGCACCCCGGCCCCGAGCAGTTCGTCCGCGCGGGACTTCTCGGGCTTGCCGGGGGGATGCAGCGGGAAGCTCAGGGCCAGCACGGCGCGGGCACCCAGCTCGCCGGCGGTACGACAGGCGACCCGGGCCCCGGCACTGCGCCCACCGGCGATCACCGGCAGCCCCATCCCGGTCACCGCCGGCCAGATGCCCCGCCACCCCGCGTCCAGGGTCTTCGGCGCGGGCGCGACCTTCTTCCCGGCAACCCGCCACGGCTGCTCCACCAGCACCACGCTCACCCCGTGCCTCGGCAACACCCCCGCCAGCGCCCGAAGATCCCGCGCCTCAACACCCCCACCCGCCCCATGCCCCACAGCCATCACCCACCGCGCGTCCTGCGCACGGTGCCAGGTGAGCCGGGCGGTCCCGATGTCGGTCTCGACGATCTCGATCACGGGGTTCCTCCGCCGTCAGGACGCGTGGTCGTCCGCCGAGGCGCTGCCGAACCCGGCCTCCAGGCGGTACACGATCTCGGAGTTGAGGGACCTGCGGGCGAGCTTGGCCTGAGCGACCAGCCACTCGTGCAGGTCGGCGGGCAGGCGGAGGGTGATGCGCTTCTCTTCAACCATGACTCCAAAGTAGTGGATTTCCACCTCTTGAAGAGTGTCAGAATGACACCATGACGACACCGGATCAGGGTGCGCGGGACATCGGGCACGCCCGGTATACCTACCGCCTGCGCGTGTCGTCGACCGCCCGCACCGGCCTTGGGGCCGAATGGGCACGCTGCCGGTGGGTCTGGAACGAATGCGTGGCCATGTCCCGCAAAGTCCACGCCCTGAACCGGGACGCCGCCGAGAAGACGACGTGCGGCCCGGCACAGCTCGACATGATGCTGACCGAGGCCCGCGCGGCCATGGGATGGCTGCGTGAGGGCTCGTCGGTGCCGCAGCAGCAGACCGTCCGTGACTTCGGCAAGTCCCGCGCCAAGGCGCTCAAGGACGTCAAAACAAGGCTGCCGATGCGGCAGCGCGCGGGAATGCCCCGCATGAAGCGCAAGCGCGCGACACTGCCCACGCTGAACTACACACGGCGCGGTTTCCGTCTGAAGGACGGCCGCCTTCATCTGGCGGGCGGGATCGTCCTGACGGTGGTGTGGTCCCGCGAGCTCCCGACCGCCCCCTCCTCGGTGCGCGTGTACCAGGACGCGGCCGGGCACTGGTACGCGTCGTTCGTCGTCGCCGTCCCGGCCCAACCGCTCCCGGAAACGGGCGCCGTCCTCGGCGTGGACTGGGGTGTGAAGGAGACCGCCACCACCACGTCCGATGCTCATGACCTTCCCCACCCGCAGCACGGGAAGACCGCAGCGCAGCGCCTCGCCCGCTACCAGCGGATGATGGCCCGCCGGAAACCCGTGAACGGCCAGGCGCCCTCGCGTGGCTACCGGCAGGCGAAGAAGCAGACGGCCAAGCTGCACAAGAAGGTGGCGCGGCAGCGGCAGGACACCGCCCGCAAATGGGCCAAGCGCGTGGTGCGTGACCACGATGCGATCGCCGTCGAGGACTTCCGGCCCAAGTTCCTCGCGAAGACCACTATGGCCCGCAAGGCCGCCGACGCGGCGATCGGTGCCACCAAGCGGGCCCTGATCGAGATGGGCCGCAAGCATGGACGGGACATCCGCCTCGTCCACCCCGCGCACACCACCATGGACTGCGCGTCGTGCGGAGCGAGAACCAAGCACGCACTCCCGCTGTCGGAACGTACCTACACCTGCACCGCCTGCGGAGCCTCGTCCCCCAGAGACAAGAACTCCGCACGCGTGATGCTCGTCCGGGCTGGTCTCGACCCGGCTGGTGCCGAGGGCGTAGGACCTCCCGGACCGCTGGTCCGGGAGGCAGCCTGAGCCAGGAATCCCCGCTCTTCAGGGCGGGGAGGACGTCAAATCAGAACAGTGTGCCCTCCTCCGGTCCCTCCAGCTCCTTCAGGAGTTCCGGGCCGTTGTTGCGGACGTTGCTGACGGCGGTGGGGACCGGGTAGGCGCGCATCAGGCCCTCGGGGGGCGGGGTGAGCAGGGGGCGGAGTTCTTCGGGGTCGGTGCGGGTGGGGTCGAGCCAGGCGTCCCAGCGGTCGGGGGTGAGCATCAGGGGCATGCGGGGGTGGATGTCGGCGAGCGCCTGCGGGCCTTCGGCGGGGGCGACCGCGAGCGGGCTCCGCTCGGCCTCGGTGGTGATCACCGAGCAGGTGGCCCACCAGGCGCGGGGGTCGTCGGGAGGCAGGGTGGCGTCGCGCCAGAACTCGTACAGCCCGGCCATGGCGAACACCGAGCCGTCGGCGGGCAGGACGAAGTACGGCTGCTTGCGGGGCCGCTTCTTCTTGCCCTCGACCTCCAGCTCGCGTTCCTTGTCGCCGGTGACCCACTCGAAGTAGCCGTCGGCGGGCAGGACGCAGCGGCGGGCGGCGAAGGCGCGGCGGAAGGCGGGCTTCTCGTGCACGGTCTCCGCGCGGGCGTTGATCATCCGCGCGGCGCCCTCCGGGGTCTTGGCCCAGGACGGCACCAGTCCCCACTTGAGCCTGCGCAGCTGACGGACCGGACGGCGGTCGTCCGCGTCCTTGAGGGGGCGGTCGAGGACGGCGTAGACCTCCTTCGTGGGGGCCACGTTGTAGTCCGGGGCGAGGGTTTCCTCGGCATCCCACTTCTGGATCTCGAAGATTCCCGCGAGATCCTCGGGCCTACGACTCGACGCATACCGTCCGCACATACGTGCCACAGTGCCAGATCCGGCCCGGAGGGCGGGGGAGAGTCCCCCGATCCCGCGCCTCGCGACGGCGCGTGTTCGCCGTCCGGAACGATCGCCGCCGCATCTGCGTCTCACAGACCACCCGCACGTACGACCACGAGGGAGCCACCCGCAGCCATGGACGTCAGCACCGCCGCCGGACTCTGGGACCGGCTCATCGGCACCCAGCCGGGGCCCGACCTCTGGGTGGTCCTGGTCACGCTGGCCGCCGCGCTCGTCGCGGTGGTGCCGCACGGGCTGTGGCGCGTGTCCCGCAACGCGATCACCATCGCGCACGAGGGTGGCCACGGGATCGTCGCGCTGGTCACGGGCCGGCAGCTGACCGGGATTCGCCTGCATTCGGACACCAGCGGCCTCACCCTCAGCCGGGGCAAGCCGTACGGCCTCGGCATGATCCTCACGGCCGCCGCGGGCTACACCGCGCCGTCCCTGCTGGGCCTCGGCGGCGCCGCCCTGCTCGCGGAGGGCCGCATCACCCTGCTCCTGTGGGTGGCGACGGCGCTGCTGCTGGCGATGCTGGTGATGATCCGCAACGCCTACGGCGTCCTCACCGTGGTGCTGACCGGCGGCACCTTCCTGCTGGTCTCCTGGCTGGCGGACTCCCCGGTCCAGGCCGCCTTCGCCTACGCGGTGGTCTGGTTCCTCCTCCTCGGCGGTGTCCGGCCGCCCTTCGAGCTCCAGTCCAAGCGCCGCCACGGCGAGGCCGGCGACTCCGACGCCGACCAGCTCGCCCGCCTCACCCACGTCCCGCCGGCCCTGTGGCTGTTCCTCTTCCACGCGGTGTCGCTGTGCTCGCTGATCGGGGGCGGGGGGTGGCTGCTGGGGCAGCGGTGACGGCTGCGCCCGCCCGCACGGCGCGCGGGAGGCGCCGTACCCCGTCCACCCCGTGGACGGTGCCCCGTACGGCGGGCGCCCGGGCAGGGGCCGCCTTATAGAGTGGGCCCATGCCCGAAATCCCCGCCCTCTGGCCCGCCCCGCACGCGACCGGACCCGTCGACGCGACGGTTCATGTGCCCGGGTCCAAGTCGGTCACCAACCGTGCCCTCGTGCTCGCCGCCCTCGCCTCGGAGCCGGGGTGGCTGCGCAGGCCGCTGCGGTCGCGCGACACGCTGCTGATGGCGGGCGCGCTGCGGGCGATGGGTGTGGAGATCGAGGAGGGGGTCGGCCCGGACGGTTCCGGGGAGGCCTGGCGGGTGCTGCCGACGGGGCTGCGCGGCGGCGCGACGGTGGACGTGGGCAACGCGGGCACCGTGATGCGCTTCCTGCCCCCCGTGGCCGCGCTGGCCGACGGTCCCGTCCGCTTCGACGGCGACCCGCGCTCCTACGAGCGTCCGCTGCACGGCGTGATCGACGCGCTGCGCACGCTCGGCGCCCGGATCGACGACGACGGCCGGGGCGCGCTGCCGCTGACCGTGCACGGCGCCGGGGCGCTGGACGGCGGCCCGGTGTCGGTGGACGCGTCCTCGTCCTCGCAGTTCGTCTCCGCGCTGCTGCTGTCGGCGCCCCGCTTCAACCAGGGCGTGGAGGTCCGCCACACCGGCGCGACGCTGCCCTCGCTGCCGCACATCCGGATGACGGTGGACATGCTGCGCGCGGTCGGCGCCCAGGTGGACACCCCGGAGTCGGGCGGCGAGCCGAACGTGTGGCGGGTGACGCCGGGCGCGCTGCTCGGCCGGGACCTGACGGTCGAGCCGGACCTGTCCAACGCCCAGCCGTTCCTGGCGGCCGCCCTGGTCACCGGCGGCAAGGTGCTGATCCCGGACTGGCCCGAGCGCACCACCCAGCCGGGTGACCGGCTGCGGGAGATCTTCACCGAGATGGGTGGTTCCTGCGAACTCACCGAGTACGGGCTGGTGTTCACCGGTTCCGGCGCGATCCACGGCATCGACGTGGACCTGGGTGACGTGGGCGAGCTGACCCCCGGCATCGCCGCGGTGGCCGCGCTGGCCGACTCCCCCTCGACCCTGCGGGGCGTGGCCCACCTCCGGCTGCACGAGACGGACCGGCTGGCCGCGCTCACCAAGGAGATCAACGAGCTCGGCGGTGACGTCACGGAGACGGCGGACGGTCTGCACATCCGCCCGCGCCCGCTGCACGGCGGTGTCTTCCACACCTACGAGGACCACCGCATGGCCACGGCCGGCGCGGTCATCGGGCTGGCGGTGAAGGACGTGGTGATCGAGAACGTGGCGACGACCGCGAAGACCCTGCCCGACTTCCCCGAGCTGTGGGCCGGGATGCTCGGGAACTGACGGGCGGACTGGAACCATGCGCCGCTACGGCAAGCACACCGACGAGGACGACATCCGGACCCGTCCCAACCGCAAGGGCAACCGCCCGCGCACCCATATCCGCCCCAAGCACGAGGACGCGGCCGAGGGCATGGTCCTCACCGTGGACCGGGGCCGGCTGACGTGTCTGGTCGACGGCCGCACGGTGACCGCGATGAAGGCCCGTGAACTGGGCCGCAAGGCGGCCGTGGTGGGCGACCGGGTCGCGCTCGTCGGCGATCTGTCCGGCACGAAGGACACCCTCGCGCGGATCGTCCGCATCGAGGAGCGCGCCTCGGTGCTGCGCCGCACCGCCGACGACGACGATCCCTACGAGCGCGTGGTGGTGGCCAACGCCGACCAGCTCGCGATCGTCACCGCCCTCGCGGACCCCGAGCCGCGCCCCCGGCTGATCGACCGCTGTCTGGTCGCCGCGTTCGACGGCGGTCTGGAACCGCTGCTGGTGATGACCAAGTCGGACCTGGCCTCGCCGGACAAGTTCCTGGAGCTGTACGGCGATCTGGACATCCCCTACGTGGTCACCAGCCGCGAGGAGCTGGCGAGCGGGGCGGCGGCGGAGCTGGTGCGCGAGCATCTGGACGGCCGGATCACCGCGTTCGTCGGGCACTCCGGCGTCGGCAAGACGACCCTGGTCAACGCGCTGGTCCCGGAGGACCGGCAGCGTACGACGGGTCATGTCAACGCGGTGACCGGGCGCGGCCGGCACACCACGACCTCGGCGCTCGCGCTGCCGCTGGCGGACGGCCGGGGCTGGGTCGTGGACACCCCGGGCGTACGGTCCTTCGGGCTCGCGCACATCGACCCCTCGCGCGTGATCCACGCCTTCCCGGACCTGGAGCCGGGCACCGAGGGCTGTCCGCGCGCGTGCGGCCACGACGAGCCGGACTGCGCGCTGGACACATGGGTGGCCGAGGGTCACGCGGACCCGGCGCGGCTGTACTCGCTGCGCCGGCTGCTGTCGACGCGGGAGCGCAGGGAAGGCGACTGAGCCTCGTGTGGTTTGCCGGGGTCCGGGGTCGGTAAGTGCATAATCGCACCGAGCCGGAGATCCGGACCTACGGGAGGACAGCACATGGCGTGGCTGCTGGTCATCGTCGCCGGGCTTCTGGAGACCGGCTTCGCCGTGTGTCTGAAGCTCTCGCACGGGTTCACCCGGCTCTGGCCGACGATCGCCTTCGCCGCGTTCGCGCTGGGCAGCTTCGGGCTGCTCACGCTCTCCCTGAAGAAGCTGGACGTGGGTCCCGCCTACGCCGTGTGGACCGGCATCGGGGCGGCGGGCACCGCGATCTACGGCATGGTCTTCCTCGGTGACCTGGTGTCCACGCTGAAGATCGTCTCCATCTGTCTGGTCGTCGCCGGGGTGATCGGCCTCCAGCTGTCGGGCTCGGCGCACTAGGTCCGCCGAGCCCGCTGGGTCCGATGGGCCCGCCTCACGTCGGCAGCACCTCGCGCACGCGCGGGAAGTGGCAGGCGGCGCCGTCCCCCTCGAACCGGGGCACCTCGTGCGCGCACCGCTCGCGCTCGTCCTCCTCCAGCCCGGCCTGGAGCGGGCAGCGGGCCCGGAAGCGGCAGCCGTCGTAGCGGCGGGTGGGGCTCGGCGGGTCTCCGGCGAGCAGGATGCGCCGGCGTGCCCGCTCGCGCACCGGGTCGGGCAGCGGTACGGCGGACAGCAGGGCCTGGGTGTAGGGGTGCCGGGGCCGGGCGAAGACCTCGTCGACGGGTCCGGCCTCCACCGTGCGGCCGAGGTAGACGACGCTGACCCGGTCCGCGATGTTCCGTACGACCGACAGATCGTGGGAGACGAGCAGATAGGCGAGCCCCAGCTCCTCCTTCAGCCGCTGGAGCAGGTCGAGCACCTCGGCCTGGACGGACACGTCGAGCGCGGAGACGGGTTCGTCCAGGAGCAGGAGTTCGGGTGCGACGGACAGGGCGCGGGCGATGCCGACGCGCTGGCGCTGGCCGCCGGAGAACTCGTGCGGGTAGCGGTCGGCGTGGCCGGGGTCGAGGCCGACGCGGGCGAGCAGTTCCGGTACCGCGCGGGCGGCGGACGTCCGGTCGGCGCCCTGGGCGCGCAGCGGTTCGGCGACGATGTCCCCGACCGGCATCCGGGGGTCGAGCGAGGCCATCGGGTCCTGGAAGACGACCTGGACGCGCCGTCGCAGCTCCCGTCGCTCGGCCTGGGTGAGGGTGCCGAGCCGCTTCCCGAACAGCTCGACGGTGCCGCCCTCGGGCGCGGCGAGTTCGAGCAGTTCGAAGAGGGTGGTCGACTTGCCGGAGCCCGACTCCCCCACGACGGCCAGGGTCTGGCCGCGCCGCAGATCGAGGTCGACCCCGTCGACGGCGTGGACGGTGCCGGTGCGGCGGCGCAGGACGGCGCCGGTGCGGACGGGGAAGGTGCGGGTGAGCCCGCGCACCGTGAGCACGGGCTGGCCGGTGGCGGGCGCGGGGACGCGCGGGGTGTCCAACCGGGGTACGGCGGCGAGCAGTTCGCGGGTGTAGGGCTCGCGCGGGCTGCCGTAGACCTGCTCGGCGGTACCCTGTTCGACCACGCGGCCGTCCCGCATGACGGCGACCCGGTCGGCGGTGCCGGCGATGACCCCGAGGTCGTGGCTGACCAGCAGCATGGCGGCGCCGGTGGCGCGTTGGGCGGTGCGCAGGACGTCGAGGATCTGGGCCTGGATGGTGACGTCGAGGGCGGTGGTGGGTTCGTCGGCGAGGAGGACGTCGGGGTCGTTGGCGATGGCCATGGCGATCATGGCGCGCTGGCGCATTCCGCCGGAGAACTCGTGCGGGAACGCCCGGGCGCGCAGGGCGGGTTCGGGGATGCCGACGAGTTCGAGCAGTTCGGCGGCGCGGGCGGCGGCGCGGGCGCGGGAGATGTCGTGGTGGGCGCGGACGGCCTCCGCGATCTGGTCGCCGACGCGGTACACGGGGGTGAACGCGGACAGCGGGTCCTGGAACACCATCGCGATCCGGCGGCCCCGGACGGCGTTCAGCTCGCGCTCGGGCGCGCCGAGGAGTTCGGTGCCGTCGAGGCGTACGGAGCCGCGCGCGACGGCGTTGCCGGGGAGGAGGCCGAGGACCGCGAGGGCGGTGGCGGACTTCCCCGAGCCGGACTCGCCGACCAGGCCGAGGACTTCGCCCCGGTCGAGGGTGAGGTGGACGTCGCGTACGGCGGGTCTGCCGTCGAAGTCGACGTCGAGTCCGGTGAGTTGGAGCAGCGGGGGTGTGCTCACCGGGTCACCGACCCGGTGGTGGGGTCCAGGGCGTCGCGCAGTCCGTCGCCGACGAGGTTGACCGCGAGGACGAGGACGACGAGCAGTCCGGCGGCGAAGAAGAACATCCACGGGTAGGTCACGGCCGCGCCCGTGCCGGAGGCGATCAGGGTGCCGAGGGACACGTCGGGCGGCTGGACGCCGAAGCCGAAGTAGGACAGCGCGGTCTCGCTCATCACCGCGCCGCCGACCTGGATGGTGGCGTCGATGATCAGGAAGGAGGCGACGTTGGGCAGGACGTGCCGCCAGATGATCCGGAAGGGTCCGACGCCCATGTACCGCGCGGCGCGCACGAATTCGCGCTCCTTGAGGCTGAGCGTCATGGACCGTACGACCCGTGCGGTGATCATCCAGCCGAAGACGGCGAGCAGTCCGACGAAGGCGAACCAGCCGCCGGAGCGCAGCCGGGGCGAGACGATGGCGATGATCAGGAAGGAGGGGAAGACGAGCAGCAGGTCGACGGCGAAGGTGAGCAGCCGGTCGGCCCAGCCGCCGAAGTAACCCGCGCAGGCGCCCACCAGCGAGGCGAGCCCGGTGGACAGGACAGCCACCAGCAACCCGATGACCAGGGATTTCTGCAGCCCGCGCACGGTCTGCGCGAACACGTCCTGGCCGATCCGGTTGGTGCCCCACCAGTGGTCGGCGCCGGGGGCGGCGCGCAGTGCGCCGTAGTCGACGTGGCTGTAGGACCACGGGGTGAGGTACGGCCCGGCGAAGGCGAGCAGGAAGAGCAGCGCGAGCACGAGAGCTCCGGCGAGCGCGGCCCGGTGCCGTGTGAAGCGGCGCAGCACCAGGGCCGCACGGCCCGCCGGGACCTTCGCGGCAGGGGCGGGGACGGGGGTGAGGGTGGTGGTCATCGGGCCTGCCGTACGCGGGGATCGAGGGCGGCGTGCAGCAGGTCGGCGAGGAAGCCGGACAGGAGCACGGTGACGGCGGCGAACACGTTGACGGCGACGACGGAGTTGACGTCGTTCTTGCCGATGGACGCCACGAACCACTCGCCCATGCCGTGCCAGCCGAAGATCGTCTCGGTGAAGGCGGCGCCGGTGAACAGGGCGAGGAAGCCGTAGGAGAAGTAGGTCGCCATGGGCACGAGGGCGGTGCGCAGCCCGTGCCGGAGCAGGACCGTGCGGCGGCCGAGCCCCTTGGCGCGGGCGGTGCGCAGGAAGTCGGAGCCGAGCACGTCGAGCATGGTGCTGCGCTGGTAGCGGCTGTAGCCCGCGGCGGCGAACAGGGCGACGGAGAGGGTGGGCAGCAGCAGATGCCCGGCGCGGTCGCCGAGGACGGCCCAGAAGCCGCCGGTCAGGCCGGGGGTCTCTTCGCCGGTGAACCGCAGGTCGGTGCCGGTCGTCTGGTTGACCCAGATGGCGCCGGTCTTCAGCAGGATCGCCAGCAGGAAGACGGGGGTGGACAGCAGCGCGAAGGAGACGACGGTGAGCGCGCGGTCGCCGAACCGGTACTGCCGCGCCGCCGTCCACGCCCCGGCCAGCACCCCGGTGGCCGTGCCGAGGACGGTGCCCGCAAGCAGCAGCCGCAGGCTGACCCCGACGCGCCGCCCGAACTCGGCGTCGACGGAGGTGCCGTCGATGGTCTCGCCGAGGTCGCCGCGCAGGGCGCGGCCGCCCCAGTGCAGGAAACGGTCGCGCAGCGGCTCGTGGTCGTTGACGCCCAGCTCGGTGAGGTGGTGGTCCACGGCGCTCGCGGACAGCGGCGGCTGCCGGCCCTCGTAGGCAGCGCGCGGATCGAGCGCCAGGGAGGCGAGGACGTACGACAGGCAGACGGCGGCCAGCAGCAGCACGGCGTGGTAGCCGAGGCGTTTGGCCAGGTAGGAGAGCACGTCAGAAATGGTCCAGTCCTCTTGTTGCGGCAACGTGAAGAGAACATGTCAGAAATCCGGGAGCCCTCCCCCGGCGGTCGTGCGCCGTTCTACGTTCTGCCCGTCGGGTCCGCCCGGCACGGCCGGGCCCCGCCGCCCGGTCCGGGAGATTCCGCCGACCCCGCAAAGGACACCGCCATGCGTCACGCCTCCGCCGCAGCCTGGATCGCCGCCACGGCGGCCGTCGCGTCGCTGGTGTCCGGCTGCGGCTCCCCGGACCACACCGCCGCGCACAAGAAGGCGGCGCCCCGGGCCGACGGCCAGGACATCAACGCCCGTCCGCTCTCCGGCATCAGACAGGGCGGCCGGCTGAACCTGGCGATCTCCCAGTGGATCACGCAGTACAACATCAACACCGTCGACGGCGCCCAGGGCGACGCCCAGGAGATCGCCCGCACGGTGCTGCCCCACCTCTTCCACTCCGACGCCAGGGGCGCGATCCACGCCAACCCCGACTTCCTGGTCTCCGCGAAGGTCACCTCCACCTCCCCGCAGACGGTCGAGTACCGGCTGAACCCGAAGGCGAAGTGGTCCGACGGCACCCCGCTCGGCTGGCGCGACTTCCGCGCCCAGTGGCAGGCCCTCAACGGCCACGACCAGGCGTACGAGGCGGCCGACAGCTCGGGCTACGACCAGATCGCGAAGGTGGCCCAGGGCGGCGACGCGCACACGGTGAAGATCACCTTCTCCTCGCCGTACGCCGACTGGCAGCGGCTGTTCGACCCGCTCTACCCGGCGAAGTACACCAGCACCCCGAAGCAGTTCAACAAGGGCTGGTCCGAGAAGGCGCCCGTCACCGGGAACGCGTTCAAGATCGGCTCCTACGACAGGACCACGCAGACCATCACCCTCGTGCGCGACCCCAAGTGGTGGGGGAACAAGCCGAAGCTGGACACGATCGTCAACCGCGTCATCGACTTCAGCGCCCGCACGGAGGCGTATCTCAACAAGGAGCTGGACTCCGCGAACGCGCTGCTGCCCGAGGACTACCAGCGGCTGGTGAAGGCGCCGGACACGGACATCCGGCGGGGCGCGCGCTGGGACGAGGTGCACATCACGCTCAACGGCGCGCGCGGGCCGCTGAAGGACCTGCGGGTGCGCCAGGCGGTCCAGCACGCCGTCGACCGCAAGGGCGTCAACGAGGCGTTCGCGAAGGACCTCGCCTTCCGGCTGGCCCCGCTCGACAACCACTTCTTCATGCCCAACCAGCAGGGCTACCGCGACACCTCGGGCGGCTACGCGACCTACGACCCGAAGGCGGCGGGCAAGCTGCTCGACGCGGCCGGCTGGAAGGACAACGGCGAGGGCAGGCCGCGCACCAAGGGCGGCAAGCAGCTCACCCTGGACTACGTCCTCAGCTCCGGCGGCACCTCCGCCCAGTTCGACCAGGCCGAGCTGGTGCAGCAGCAGCTGGCCCAGGCCGGGATCAAGGTGAACCTGAAGAAGGTCCCGGCCAACGACTACTTCAGCCGGTTCGTGAACCGCGGCGACTTCGACCTGACCAGCTTCCGCAACGTCGACGCCGTCTTCCTCACCACGCTGACCCCGGTCTTCCAGCAGCCGCGCGGCCGCAACCTCTTCCAGAACTTCGGCTCGGTCGGCTCCCCGAAGATCGACGCCCTGCTGAAGAAGGCGGGCCAGAGCACCGACCGCGCCGAGGCGGCCAGGCTGTACAACGAGGCCGACACCGAGATCTGGCGGCTGGGCCACTCCATCGAGCTGTACCAGCGGCCGCAGATCAACGCCGTACGCTCCGACCTCGCCAACTACGGCGCGGAGGGCCTCGCGGACGTCGACTACACCAAGGTCGGCTGGCTGAAGAAGGCCGGGAAGTAGCTCACGGCCGGCGCCCGCGCAGGGCGCCGCCGATGAGCCCCGCCATGCCGCCCGCACCCGGCGGCACCGCCACGCAGGACAGCGCGATACGGGCCGCCAGCTCGCAGGAGAAGGCGAGTTCGGCCACGTCGGCGGGGGCGGCGCCGGGCGCGGACAGCGCGGTGACCGCCCGGTCGCGCACGATCCGCAGGAGGTCGCCGGGCGAGGGCAGCGGGCCGTCCGCCCGGCGCTGCGCCGGGACGGCGGAGGAGGACGGCACCCCGGACAGCACCGGCGCGGGCAGCCGCTCGCTCCAGCAGCCGGTGAGCATGGCCCGCACCAGCACGTTGTCCCGGGCGGCGGACGCCGTCCACTCGGCGGTGGCGGTGAGCCGCTCGTGCGGGTCGGCGTGCGCGGCGAGCGCCCGCTCCACCCCGGCGAGATAGCCGTCGGCCTCCCGCCGGACCAGCGCCCTGGCCAGGCCGTCCTTGCTGCCGAACTCGTTGTAGAGGGTCTGCCGGGACACCCCGGCGGACGCGGCCACGTCGACCATGCGCACCGCGGACCACGGCCTGCGGGTGAGTGCGGTGAACGCGGCGTCCAGCAGCGATTCCCGGGCTGCGGGCATCATCGTCTCCCTGGGGCGAGCGACTCTGCGCCCAGGTTTGACGCGCGCCGGGGCACTGTCAAGGGGCCGGGAGGCCCCAGGGGGCGCGCTTCGGACAGCGCGCCGTTCCGCGCGCCCCCTGGTCCTCCGCACACCTGCGCGGACCGTCCTGTGGTGGCCGCACACACCTTCGCGCGGTATCCCCACACCACCCGCGCGCACCCCCATGTGGCCCGGTTGCGGCCCTGGCCGATACCGTTCGTCACATGCCGGACTATCTCGACGACCTGCGCCTCGCCCACGTTCTCGCGGACGCGGCCGACGCCGCGACCATGGCCCGCTTCAAGGCGCTCGACCTGAAGGTGGAGACGAAGCCGGACATGACGCCGGTGAGCGAGGCGGACAAGGCGGCCGAGGAGATCCTGCGCGGCCAGCTCCAGCGGGCCCGCCCGCGCGACGCGGTCCTCGGCGAGGAGTACGGCGTCGAGGGCACCGGGCCGCGCCGCTGGGTGATCGACCCCATCGACGGCACCAAGAACTACGTGCGCGGCGTCCCCGTGTGGGCGACGCTGATCTCGCTGATGGAGGCGGGCGAGGGCGGCTTCCGGCCGGTCGTGGGCCTGGTCTCCGCCCCGGCTCTCGGGCGCCGCTGGTGGGCCGCCGAGGGGCACGGCGCCTTCACCGGGCGCAGCCTGACCTCCGCGTCCCGCATCCACGTCTCCGGCGTGGAACGGCTCGCGGACGCCTCCTTCGCGTACTCCTCGCTGACCGGCTGGGAGGACCAGGGGCGCCTCGGCGGCTTCCTGGACCTGACCCGGGCGGTGTGGCGCACGCGCGCGTACGGCGACTTCTGGCCGTACATGATGGTGGCCGAGGGCGCCGTGGACCTCTGCGCGGAGCCGGAGCTGTCCCTGTGGGACATGGCCGCCAACGCGATCATCGTCACCGAGGCGGGCGGCACGTTCACGGGCCTCGACGGCAGGCACGGGCCGCACAGCGGCAACGCGGCGGCCTCCAACGGCCCGCTGCACGAAGAGCTGCTGGGGTATCTCAACCAGCGCGACTGAGCCGCCACCCTCCAGCGCTGCGGCCGGGCCCGTCGACGGCACGGCTGAGACCGCCCCGGCGCCCGGCGTGCCCCGCACGCCCGCCGGCGGCCGCACGCGCCCCCTTGTTGACCCCCTCTTTACCTGGCAGTCTGGGAAGCGACCCCACTTGTGAATTCGTGAATCCGCGCCTCGCGCCCGGGTTCCGAGGAGGTGGCTCCATCCCATGCTCGTCCGTGACGCCATGAGCACGGTGGTCCTCACCGTCGGCCCCGCCCACACCCTCCGCCAGGCAGCCGCCCTGATGTCCGCGCGCCGCGTCGGCGCCGCCGTGGTCCTCGACCCCGACGCCGGCGGCACCGGCATCCTCACCGAGCGCGACATCCTGAACTCCGTCGGCCTCGGCCAGAACCCCGACACGGAGACCGTCCAGGCGCACGCCACCACCACCGCCGTCGTCTTCGCCGCCCCGGGCTGGACGCTGCGGGAGGCGGCCCGCGCCATGACGCACGGCGGCTTCCGGCACCTGGTCGTCCTGGACGGCGGCGAGCCCGTCGGCATCGTCTCGGTCCGCGACATCATCCGCTGCTGGGCACCCGCCCGGGAGCCCGAACCGGCCCTCTGAACCCCGCTCTCTCCGCATTGGATCGAGTCCAGGATGATTCAGGTTCCAAAATCACACCTGTTCGGGATCTGACCAGGCGGCTGTTACGCTGGCTGCCATGAGTGACCTTCTGGAACGGCTGCGTGGACGCGGCTGGCGCCTGACCGCGCAGCGCCGCGTCGTGGCCGAGGTTCTCGACGGAGAGCACGTCCATCTGACCGCCGACGAGGTCCACGCGCGCGCGGTGGCCAAGCTGCCGGAGATCTCCCGCGCGACCGTCTACAACACGCTGGGCGAGCTGGTCTCGCTCGGCGAGGTCCTCGAAGTCTCCACGGACCGCCGCGCCAAGCGCTACGACCCCAACGCGCACCGTCCGCACCATCACCTGGTCTGCGCCCGCTGCGGCGCGATCCGCGACGTACACCCGACCGGCGACCCGCTGACCGACCTCCCCGACACCGAGCGCTTCGGCTTCACGGTCTCGGACGTCGAGGTGACGTACCGGGGACTGTGCCCGGACTGCTCGGCCGCCGCCTGACCGCACCTTCGCCGCCGCTCCCCTCGGGGGGGGGCGGCGCACTCATGTCCGCACGCACAACGACCGAGGGCCGGAATCCATCTCTGGATTCCGGCCCTCGGGCTTCAGTAGCGGGGACAGGATTTGAACCTGCGACCTCTGGGTTATGAGCCCAGCGAGCTACCGAGCTGCTCCACCCCGCGTCGATGAATATGACACTACGCGAGACCTGCCCGGTGAGGCAAATCCATTGCGCACGACCCCTCGGCGAGGCCGTTCGCCCAGGTCACGCGGACAGCTCCTCCCGCAGCGCGTCCCGCAGCCGCGCCGCGCGCCGGGCGACCTCCTCCGGCCCCAGTTCCACGGCCCGGTCGGCCCAGCGCTGACCCGCGTCCAGCTCACCGCGCCGGGCGCAGACCAACGCGAGGCGCAGCGCCGCGCGGCCGTGGCCCGCGCCGGCGGCACGCTCCCACCAGACCGCGGCCTCCGGCTCGCTGCCCTCGCGGGCCAGCAGCAGGCCGAGGTTGAAGGCGCCGTTGCGGGAGCCCGCCTCGGCGGCCTCCCGGTACCAGCGCGCGGCCTCGACGACGTCGCCCCGGGCCGCAGCGAGCATGCCGACCCGTACCTGCGCGCGCCGGTGCCCGAGGCAGGCGGCCCGCTCGTACCACTCCTCGCACTCGGTCTTGTCGTGCGTGATCTCGCCCAGCTCGTGCGCGGGCTCCGGCGGCCGGCGGGCGTCGAGCACGGCGGCCAGCCGGTAGGCGGCCTCGGCGCTGCCGCCCCCCGCGGCGCAGCGCAGATACCGTTCTGCGGCCTGTTCGTCGCCCTCGCGCAGCCGGGCGATGCCGACCTGGAGCGCGGCCTCGGTGTGCCCCGCCGCGGCCGCCCGCTCGTACCAGCGCAGGGCGCTCGCGGCGTCCTCCTCGGTGCTGCGCCCGGAGTGCAGGATGCCGAGGTTGAAGGCGGCGTCCACGCTGCCGGCCTCGGCGGCCTTGGAGAACCAGGGCTCGGCGCCCCGGGTGTCGCCGACCTGGAGCAGCAGGATGGCCAGCGCGTTGGCGGCCTCCCGGTGCCCGGCGTAGGCGGCGCGCCGGTACCACTGCTCGGCCTGGGCGGTGCGGCCCTGCTCGGCGCAGAGCAGGCCGAGGTTGTAGGCGCCGTTGTCGTCGCCGGCGTCCAGGGCGGCCCGGTACCAGCGCTCGGCGGTCTGGGTCTCGCCGCGCTCGGCGTGCAGTGCGCCGAGCGCGTTGGCCGCGTTGCCGTCGCCGCCCTGGGCGGCGCGCAGCCACCACATGGCGGCGCCCTCGGTGTCGCCCGCGTCGCGCAGCAGGAAGGCGAGCGCGCAGGCGGCGCGGGACTCGCCCTCCTTGGCGGCGGTCAGATACCAGCGGCCGGCCTCCTTCAGCTCGCCGCGCCGCTCCAGGATGCCGCCGAGGTGCAGGGCGGCGAGGTGGTGGCCGCGCGCGGCCGCCTGCCGGTACCACTGCTCGGCCTCGGCGAGGTCCTCGCGGTCCGTGCCGGGGCGCCCGAGTCCGAGGTCGGCCTTGAGGTCGAGGGCGCGCGCGAGACGGTAGGCGGCCTCGCGGTGGCCGCGTTCGGCGGCGGCCCGCATCCAGCGCCGGGCGTCGGCGTCCCCCCGGTGCTCCAGGAGATCGGCGAGCGCGTAGGCGCCCAGCACATGGCCCTGCTCGGCGGACTGGCGCAGCCAGTACTCGGCGGCGGGCTCGTCGCCGCGCTCGCGGTGGTGACGGCCGAGCGCGTGCGCGGCGGCGGCCGAGCCGGCCACGGCGGCGATACGCCACCAGCCGGCGGCCTCGTCGGGATAGCCGCGCTGGTGCAGCAGGACGCCGAGGTTGTTGGCGGCGGCCCGGTCACCGGCCGCGCTCGCGGCTCTCAGCTGCGGTTCGGCGCCGTCCAGATCGCCCCGGCGCAGCAGGATGGCCCCGAGGAGGCTGGCCGCCTCGGCGTCTCCGGTGCGCGCCGCCATGCGCAGGCGCACTTCCTCGGCGGCTTCCCCCGTCTCGTCGATGGACGGCTCCTCGCCCGAAGGCTGTGCAAATCGCCCCGTTCCGAACAGAGTTGCCTTGTCCCCCATAACGTCCATCGTCGCACCACCTGCAACCTGGGTACACCCGGTGTACCGCAGTCCGTGAGGTCACTTCAGCGTTTTGTCGACATGCCCACAGAGAGACAAGTCAAACACAGTTCCGCCAACTCCCCATGGCGACAGGGCCGGTTCGGCCCCCCGTACATGGGTTCGCACACCACGAAGGCCCGGATCTCGTGTGAGATCCGGGCCTTCGTCTTCAGTAGCGGGGACAGGATTTGAACCTGCGACCTCTGGGTTATGAGCCCAGCGAGCTACCGAGCTGCTCCACCCCGCGTCGTTGTGTTGCAACCGTACCACGACGCGGGGCGGTGCCGGTCAGCTCGCCGGCTTGGCGGGCTTCACGGGCGCGGCCTGGGCCTCCTCGGCCTTGCGCAGCGCCTCCTGGAGATCCTTCTGCGCCTTGGCGTACGCATCCCAGTCGGGGCCGTCCTTGAGCGCCTTCTGTCCGGCGTCGAACGCCTTCTGGGCGTCGTCCAGGGCCTGCCGGACCGTGGGGTTCTCCGACTTCGGCGGCTCGGTGGTGCCGCTGCCCGGCGGCTCCGCGCTCCCCTTCACCCCGAACACCTTGTCCAGCGCCTTGTCCAGCGTGTCCTCGAAGGCGGTCTTGCCCTCGTAGGTGACGAGCACCTTGCGCAGCAGCGGGTACTTCAGCTTGCCGCCGCGCACGTAGACCGGCTCCGCGTAGAGCAGGCCGCCGTCGAGCGGGACCGTGAGCAGGTTGCCGTACTCGACCTGCGAGTGGCCCTTGCTGAGCAGGGCGATCTGCTCGGCGATGCTCGGCTCGGAGTTGAACTGGCTCTGCACCTGTTCGGGACCGTCCACAGTGGTGCTCGTGGGCAGCTTCAGGATTCTGATCCGGCCGTAGTCACCGGAGCTCGGGTCGGAGTCCACCGCCATGAACGCGCTGAGGTTGTCCCGGCCGTTGGGCGTGAAGGTGGTCGTCAGCGAGAACGCCTGGTCCTTCTGGTCGGGCATCTTCATGGTCAGGTAGTACGGCGGGACCGCGCTGCGGGAGTCGTTGGTCGGGTCGTTCGGGACCTGCCACACCTCGTTGCCGCTGAGGAAGGTCTTCGCGTCCGTCACGTGGTAGCGGCTCAGCAGTTCGCGCTGGACCTTGAACAGGTCCTGCGGGTACCGCAGATGGGCCATCAGCGCGGCCGGGATGTCGGCGCGGGGCTCGACCGTGTGCGGGAAGGCCTTCATCCAGGTCTTGAGCACCGGGTCCTCGGTGTCCCACTGGTACAGCTTGACCTCGCCGGTGTAGGCGTCCACCGTCGCCTTGACCGAGTTGCGGATGTAGTTGACCTGGTTCTGCTGGGCCACCACCGCGCGGGAGTTGTTGGTGGCGGTCAGCGAGTCGGCCGTGGTGTCCCCGAGCGTGGTGCGCGAGGCGTAGGGGAAGCCGTTGGAGGTCGTGTAGGCGTCCACGATCCACTGGATGCGTCCGTCGACCACGGCCGGGTAGGCGTCGCCGTCGATGGTCAGCCAGGGGGCGACGGCCTCGACGCGGTCCTTGGGCGTGCGGTTGTACAGGATGCGCGAGCCCTTGCCGATGGCCCCGGAGTACAGGATCTGCGGCTCGTTGAACGCCACCGCGTACGCGGCCCGGTTGAGCGGGCCGGCGAGGGAGACACCGCTGTCGCCCCGGTAGCTGGTGTCCTTCTCGCCCTTGGCGTCGGAGTAGTCGATCTCCTTCTGCGGACCGCCCACGATGGAGTACGTGGTGGTCTTCTCGCCGTAGTAGACCTCCTGCTGGTACTCGCCGAGCTCGCCCGTGGAGGGCAGGTTCTTCTCGATGAAGACCGGGCGGCCCTTGTCGTCGGCCGCGGTGCCCTTGGCGGCGACCACGCCGTAGCCGTGGGTGTAGCGGAAGTGGTCGTTGATCCAGTTGTGCTTCGGGATGCCGCTCAGGTCCAGCTCGCGCAGGCCGAGGACGGTGTCCTGGTCCTTGCCGTCCTTGGTGGTGTACCGGTCGACGTCCAGGTTCTTCGGGAAGCCGTAGTAGTCCCAGATCTGCTGGCTCTGCTGGAAGGTCGGCGAGACCACGTTCGGGTCCATGATGCGGATGCTGGCCGTGTCGCCGACCTGGTCGCGCAGCAGGGTCTTGTCGGAGGTCGCGGCCTTGCCCGGGTACCCGGTGACGTCGGTGCGGTCGATGCCGTACGCCTTGCGGGTCGCCGTGAGGTTCTTCTGGACGTACGGCGCTTCCTTGGCCTGCTCGTTGGGCTGGACCTGGAACTTCTGCACGATGGCCGGGTAGAGACCGCCGATCAGGATGGCGGAGAGCACCATGAGGCCGAAGCCGATGACGGGCAGCTGCCAGGTGCGCCGCCACAGGGTGGCGAAGAACAGCAGCGCGCAGATCACGGCGATGCAGAACAGGATCGTCTTGGCCGGGAGATAGGCGTTGGCGTCCACGAAGCGCAGACCGGTCCAGTTGTCCGTGGCCTTGAAGCCGCTGGACTTCACCGCGAGGCCGTACCGGTCGAGCCAGTAGGCGACCGCCTTCAGGGTCACGAACACGCCGAGGAGCACGGAGAGATGGCCGGTCGCCGCGCCCGAGGCGCGCGCGCCGGGGCTGGTGACGCGCAGGCCGCCGTACAGGTAGTGGGTGAGCGCGGCGGCGATCAGGGACAGGACCGTCGCGGCGAAGCCGAAGGCCAGCAGGAAGCGGTACCAGGGCAGCTCGAAGGCGTAGAAGGAGACGTCGAGGTGGAACTGCGGGTCGCGCTCGTGGAAGGGCACGCCGTTGACCCACATCAGCCAGGTCCGCCACTGGCCGGCCGCCGACGCGCCGGCGATCAGGCCGACCAGCGCGGTGATGGCGAGCAGCAGCCAGGTCTTGTACGGCGCGATGCCCATCCGGTAGCGGTCGAGGCTCTGCTGCTCCATGGACATGGCGCTGAGCGGGGGACGCAGCCGGTGTGCGAGCCAGATGTTGAAGCCCACCGCGAGGGCCATCAGCAGGCCGAAGACGAAGAACAGGCCGGTCTTGGTCCACAGGGTGGTGGTGAAGACCGACGCGTAGTGCACCGAGCGGTACCACTGCCAGTCCGTCCAGAAGCCCGCGAACATGGTGAAGGCCATGCCGAGTGCGGCCAGGACGCCCAGCGTCACGAGCAGGGTCCTCACCCGCCGGGACGGGCGGTCCCCTCTCGTCCGCGGCCCTGTCGGGCCTCCGCCGCGGTCCGGCATCTGGAAAGCCAAGGTGCGCACCTCGAAGTCGCTGTCGATCCGTCAGACCCTCGTGTTCGCGGGCCCTTGGCGGCCCCCCGTGATCGCGGGCCCCCACCTATGCAACTTACTCACGGTTTGCTCGGTTCCCGATTCCGGCCGGGAACGAGGCAGGATTGTGACCATGTCCAACACTCCCATGGCGGCGAACCCGCTCACCCGGGCCGTCCTTGAGATCGACGAGTACGCCTCCGGCCTCGGCTGGGACCAGCCCGCCCGCCTCTTCGCCCTCGTCGACACCGCACGGCTGCGGACCTCGGAACCCGCGCTCGCGGCCCAGCTGGGCCTGGCCGACGACACCGGTGAGACGGGGCTCACGCCCATCGAACAGGAAGAGGTGCCCGCCGACCGTCCGCTCGACGAGTTCCTCGCCACCATCGCCTGGCCCGGCGCCGTGACCGGCTGCGCGCTCACGGTCGAACGCCAGATGCTTCCGCCCTCCGCCGAGAACCAGGTCCCCCAGGGGCTGACCGGCGCCAAGCTCGCCAAGTGGGTCGCCTCCCACCCCGAGCGCCAGGAGGTCCGCATGACGGTCGCCGTCCTGCGCGACGGCACCCGCGACTCCGCGATCCGCCTCCGCGAAAAGGACTCCCCCACCGAGGTCCTGACCGGCCCCGACCTGGTCCCGGGCCTGGCGGAGGCCCTGACGGCGACGTTCGAGGACTGAGGGGCCACCGGCGACGCGGCTTGCCTGCGGCGCTTCGGCGGCCCACGGCGGTGCGGCTTGCCTGCGGCACGGCTTGCCTGCGGCACGGCTTGCCTGCGGCACGGCTTGCCTGCGGCACGGCTTGCCTGCGGCGCTTCCGGGGGCGTCGGTTCCACGGCGGCGCCCCTTGCCTGCGGCGCCGCTTGCCTGCGGCGCCTCGGGGGGCACGGGGGTGCAGCTTGCCTGCGGCGCCTCGGGGAGGGTCCACGGCAGTGCCGCTCGCCTGCGGCACTTCCGGGGGCGTCGGTTCCACGGCGACGCGGCTTGCCTGCGGCACGGCTTGCCTGCGGCGCTTCGGGGGGCCACGGGGGTGCAGCTTGCCTGCGGCGCTTCCGGGGGCGTCGGTTCCACGGCGGCGCCCCTTGCCTGCGGCGCCGCTTGCCTGCGGCGCCTCGGGGGGCACGGGGGTGCAGCTTGCCTGCGGCGCCTCGGGGAGGGTCCACGGCAGTGCCGCTCGCCTGCGGCACTTCCGGGGGCGTCGGTTCCACGGCGACGCGGCTTGCCTGCGGTGCCGCTTACCTGCGGCGCTTCCGGGGGGCGTCGGTTCTGCGGCGGTGCTCGGGGCGTCGTGGCATGGCGTCCGGGCGCGTCAGCCCCAGCGGTCGCCTCCGGCAACGCGGCCCCGGCGGGAGGGCGGAGGCCGGTGCGGGGCGCCGATCCCGGGGGCCTCGATACGAGTGCTCGACGCATCGCCCGCACGGCAGCCCGGGGCACGGCGACCCGCGTACGGGGCACGGGGCTGGCGCGAGGGCGTCGGCCCCGGGGCGGGCTCAGCGCGGCCGGCAGTCGGTACGTCGGCCTCAGGACGGCGCCCCCCCTGTACGGGGCCCGAGGCCGCCCCGAGGACGTCGACCTCGGGGCGGGGCCAACACAGCCAGCAGTCAGAACGTCCGCCTCAGCACGGCAACCGACCCCGGTACGGGGCCCCGGGGCCGACCCGAGGACATCGAACCCGGGGCGGAGCCCAGCGCGGCCGGCAGTCGGTACGTCGGCCCCAGCACGGCGACCCCCCGATACGGGGCCCGAGGCCGACGCGAGGACGTCGGCCCCGGGGCGGGGCCAACACAGCCAGCAGTCAGAACGTCCGCCTCAGCACGGCAACCGACCCCGGTACGGGGCCCCGGGGCCGACCCGAGGACATCGAACCCGGGGCGGAGCCCAGCGCGGCCGGCAGTCGGCACGTCGGCCTCAGCACGGCGCCCCCCCCGATACGGGGCCCACGAGGCCGGCACGAGGACGTTGCCCCCCGAGGCGAGGACCAGCGCGGCCGGCAATCAGTACGGCGGCCCCAGCACGGCGACCCGGGTACGGGCCACGAGGCCGGCACGAGGACATCGGCCCCGAGGCGGAGCCCAGCGCGGCCGACAGTCAGTACGGCGGCCCCAGCACGGCGACCGACCCCGGTACGGGCCACGAGGCCGGCACGAGGACGCCGACCCCGAGGCGGAGCCCAGCGCGGCCGGCAGTCAGTACGGCGGCCTCAGCACGTCGACCCGGGCACGGGGCCAGCGCGAAGGCGTCGGCTCCAGCGCGGCGGCCCCGGTACGGGGTTCGGGGCACGTCGGGGCGGCCCCGGTAGGTCGCCCCGGCGCCGCGATCTTGGCGTACCCGGTCCCGGCACCGCGGACGCGCACGCCGGCCTCGGTGGGTCGGTCCTCGGGACGTCAGTTGCGGGGGTTCGGGCGTCGGCGGCTCCCGGTCAGCCCTTTGTCGTGCACTTCGGGAGCGCGGCCGTGTCGCCGGTGCGGATGTCCTTCAGGGCGGCGAGGGCGTCGTGGATGGTCTTGACCTTGACCAGGGTGAGACCGCTCGGGGTGTCCGCGGCGGCGGCCGCGCAGTTGTCGGCGGGGGTGAGGAAGTAGCGGGCGCCCTTGTCGCGGGCGCCGACCGTCTTCATCTCGATGCCGCCGATCGGCCCGACCGTGCCGGAGTCGTCGATCGTGCCGGTGCCCGCGACGAACCGGCCGCCGGTGAGGCTGCCCGGGGTCAGCTTGTCGTAGATGCCGAGCGCGAACATCAGACCGGCGCTGGGACCGCCGACGTCCGCCAGCTTGATGTCGATGCTGAACGGGAAGGTGTGGTCGGTCCCGGCGGAGATGCCGACGATGGCCCGCTTGGTGCCGGTGTCGTCGGACGTGGCCGTCGTGATCGTGACGTCCTGCGTCTTGGTCGCGTCCTTGTGCGCCTTCTCCGCGGCGGCCTGCTCCTTGGCCGGGACGACCGTGAAGACGACCTTCTGGCCGGGCTTGTGCCGGGTCACCAGCTTGGCGACGTCGGAGGGCTGCTTGACCGCGGTGCCGTCCACGGCCTTGATCACGTCACCGGCGTGCAGCCTGCCCTCGGCCGGGGAGTCCTTGATCACCGTGGAGACGATCACCCAGGACTTGACCGGGACCTTCAGCTCCTCCAGGGCGGCGACCTTGGCGCTCTCCTGCGACTGGCTGAACTCCTCGGCGTTCTCCTGGGTGGACTGCTCCTCGGTCTTGCCGTCCGGGTAGAGCGTGTCGTGCGGCACGATCTTGCTGTCGTGCGCCAGCCACCCGTAGACCGCCTGCACCAGGTTCATACGGAAGTCGGCACTGGTGACCCGGACGGTGGTCATGTTCAGATGACCGTCCGTCGGATAGGTCTTGCGCCCCGCGATCTGGAGGACCGGCTCGCCGTCGTGCTCCCCGAGCGTGTTCACGGTCGGCCCCGGCGACATCTCCGCGTACGGCACGGGGATGAGCACCCCCGCGCACAGGAGCGCGATCAGCATCAGGGTGGAGGCGAGCATCGTCGCGGTGCGGCGTGGCATGGCACGACAGTACGGGACCGGCCTGTCAGCGCACCGTCAGGGCACCCCTGTCAGGCGCCGCGGGCACCCGTACGGGACTTCTCCATGGCCTCGCGGAAACGGGCGTATCCGTCCAGCTCGGGCCCGTCGCTGCGGGCCCTGCGGGTCCGGTTGGCCCAGCTTCCCCACAGGCTCGCCACGACAGCGGCGACAACCGGAATCAGCAACCAGGCGAGCGCCGCCATGCCGACCTCCCAACCCCATGAGTGTCCGCGAACTGAGTGATCAGCAGATTAACCGTTCGCACTCATAACGCTCACGCCAGGGCACCGGTTACGCAAGCGGAGGACCCGGTTGGCCCAATGTGACGATGATCAGCAGGCGCGCGACGATGATCAGCAGGCGCCGACCCACTCCTCGGTGCCGTCGGAGAACCTCTGGTGCTTCCAGATCGGCACCTGGTGCTTGATGTCGTCGACGAGCCGGCGGCACGCCTCGAACGCCTCGGCGCGGTGCGGGCACGACACGGCGGCGACGATCGCGAGGTCCCCGACGCCCAGGTCACCCACCCGGTGGACGACGGCGAGCGCCCGCACCGGGTACTCGGCGGCGACCTTCTCGGCGATGCGCCGCATCTCGTCCTCGGCGCTGGGGTGGCAGGAGTAGCCGAGCGCGTCCACGTCGGCGCCCTGGTCGTGATTGCGCACCGTGCCCACGAACAGCGAGATGCCGCCGGCGGCCGCGTCGCCGACCGCCGCGTACACCTCGTCGACCGAGAGCGGGGTGTCCCGGATGCCGGTCAGCTTGACGGGGTTCTCAGCGGCCTGCTCGCCGGGGTGATCGTTCGTGGGTGCCATGTATCCATGGTGCCGCACGGCCCGGACATGCGGGAACGCGAGGCTCGGCCGATGGGAGCAGGCGATGCCGGGGAGGGGTTTACGGAGGAAGTGCCGTCAGAGGAGGCGGCGTGCCCTGCGGGCCCGGCGGACCACCGCCGCCGCGCCCAGGAGGGCGACCGTCGCGCCCGCGGCGCCCGCCGCCGTCGCGTCCTTGCGGCCGAGCCGCCGGCCCGCGACCGTGTGCCGCCCGGCGACCTCCTCAAGGAGCTCCGCGAGGACCTCCTCGTTGGTCCAGCGCGGCCGCCACCCGGCGGCGTGCAGCCTGCTGCCGCTGACCACCCAGGGGTACATCGTGTACGCCAGGTCGCCCGCCGGGGACGGGGTGAGGCCGATCCGGTGCAGCCGGGCGGCGGCGCCGAGCGCGACGGCCGAGGGCAGCTCCATGCGCCGGATGCCGCTCAGCTCCTCGACCTCCTCCTGCTCCAGCCAGCCGTCGCAGCCGACGGCGAGTTCCCCGTCCACCTTCTCCAGGACGGCGTATTCGAGCGCCGTGCACAGGTCCTCGACGTGGCAGAACTGCCACGCGGGCCGCGACCCGGCCACGACCAGCAGCCGGGGCGACTCGAAGTAGCGGGTCAGCGCGGTGTCGGTGCCACCGACCAGGACGGCGGGGCGGACCACGGTGACGTTGAGGCCGGGGTGCGCCCGGGGCGCGCGCCGGGCCAGACGCTCGATCTCCAGCAGGTCGGCGACGCCGGTGGCCTCGGCCGTCGCGCGCAGCTCGGCGTCCTCCGACAGCGGCAGCTCGTTGTCCGGGAGCGCGCCGTAGACCATGGCCGACGTGCACAGCACCACCCGGCGGACACCGGCCGCGGCGGCGGCCGTCAGCACGGTCTGCGTCCCCCGGACGTTGTAGGCGGTGCGGGCGGCCGGATCGCTGCCGAGGTCCAGGTCGAGCGCGAGGTGCACGACCACGTCGACACCGCGCAGCTTGTCCGCGATGGCGGGGTCGCGCACGTCGAGGATGTGCCACACCGCGTCCGCGCACTCCCCGCGCCGCTCGTCGATGGCGACGACCTGCCGGACCTCCTCGCTCGCGGCGAGCCGCTCCGTGAGCAGCGCGCCGACCCCGCCCGCCGCGCCGGTGACCGCGACGACGGGACCGCGCACGGCGGACGGGGAGGACGGGTTTCGCGCTGCGCGAACCTGCGGATCTGGGGAACTCACCGGGCGTCTCCAGCGGTTGTCTTCAGTACGGGCGCGGACGACGCGCGCGTACCAGGTGCATCCATCCTGCCGCAGCCCTTGCGTGGGCGAAGCACCGAGGCCCAATCCGGTCCGGGTGTCTACGCTGGGTGGTGAAGTCGGGCAGCCGCGCCGCCGGAGGAAACCGGTGGCCTTACCAGCCGAGGAACCCCGTGAGTGACACCCCATTCGGATTCGGCCTTCCGCCGGAGGAGCCGGAAGACGGCGACGAGGGCAAGAAGAAGGACCAGCAGAGCGGTGGTGGGCAGGGACCGGCCAACCCCTTCGGTTTCGGCGGCCTGCCGGGAGCCGGTGGCTTTGGCGGCCCCGGCGCCGACAATCCGCTCGCCGCGATGTTCGGCTCCCTGAACCCCACCGACCTGGGCGCGGCCTTCCAGCAGCTGGGCCAGATGCTCTCGTACGAGGGCGGCCCGGTGAACTGGGACATGGCCAAGCAGATCGCCCGCCAGACGGTCGCCCAGGGCACCCCTGACGGCGTCAAGGACGCGAGCGTCGGCCCCGCCGAGCGCTCCGCCGTGCAGGAGGCCGTGCGCCTGGCCGACCTGTGGCTGGACGACGCGACCTCGCTGCCCTCCGGTGCGAACACGGCCGTGGCCTGGTCGCGCGCGGAGTGGGTCGAGGCCACGCTCCCGGCCTGGAAGGAACTGGTCGACCCGGTCGCCGAGCGGGTCGGCGCGGCCATGGGCGACGTCCTGCCGGAGGAGATGCAGGCCATGGCGGGCCCGCTGATCGGCATGATGCGCTCCATGGGCGGCGCGATGTTCGGCACCCAGATCGGCCAGGCCGTCGGCGTGCTCGCGGGCGAGGTCGTCGGCTCGACCGACATCGGCCTGCCGCTCGGCCCGGTGGGCCAGGCCGCGCTGCTCCCGGTCAACATGGAGACGTTCGGCAAGGACCTGGGCGTCGCCAAGGACGAGGTGCGGCTGTACCTGGCCCTGCGCGAGGCGGCCCACCAGCGGCTGTTCGCGCACGTGCCGTGGCTGCGCTCGCACCTGTTCGGCGCGGTCGACGGGTACGCGCGCGGGATCAAGGTCGACACCGCCAAGCTGGAGGACGTGGTCGGCCAGTTCGACCCGCAGAACCCCGAGCAGCTGCAGGACGCGCTGCAGCAGGGCATGTTCCAGCCCGAGGACACGCCCGCGCAGAAGGCGGCCCTGGCCCGTCTGGAGACCGCGCTGGCGCTGGTCGAGGGCTGGGTGGACGCGGTGGTCCACACGGCCGCCAAGCCGCGTCTGTCGTCCGCCGACGCGCTGCGCGAGACGCTGCGCCGCCGCCGCGCGAGCGGTGGTCCGGCCGAGCAGACCTTCGCCACGCTGATCGGCCTGGAGCTGCGGCCGCGCCGGCTGCGCGACGCCTCCCGCCTGTGGGCCTCGCTCACGGACGCGCGCGGGGTGGACGGCCGGGACGCCCTGTGGCACCACCCGGACATGCTGCCGACGGCGACCGACCTGGACGACCCGGACGGCTTCGTCCACCGCGAGCAGCTGGACTTCTCCGAGCTGGACAAGATGCTCGGCGAGGCGGCGGGCGGCGGCGCGCCGAAGCCCGACCTCAAGAAGGACGAGAACGGCGAGAGCAAGGGCGACGAGACCGAGTGAGCCTGTACGACGACGCGGTCCACGTCCTCAAGGAGTACGCGGACCAGGGCGAGCTGCGCGACGCCTATCTGGAGCATCTGGCCGCCCACCCGGACGGCATGTGGAAGGCCTGCCACGCGGGTCATGTGACGGCGAGCGCCCTGGTGATCGACCCGGAGCACGACCGGGTGCTGCTCACGCTGCACAGGAAGCTGCGGATGTGGCTCCAGATGGGCGGCCACTGCGAGCCGGGCGACGCGACCCTGGCGGAGGCGGCCCTGCGCGAGGCCACCGAGGAGTCCGGCGTCGAGGGCCTGACCCTGCTGCCCGGCGGCCCGGTGCGCCTGGACCGGCATCCGATCCCGGCCCCCTGCCACTGGCACTACGACGTGCAGTACGCGTTCCTCGCCCCGCGCGGTGCCGAGCACGCGATCAGCGACGAGTCGCTGGACCTGCGCTGGTTCGGCTACGACGAGGTGGCCGAGGTGGCCGACGACTCGGTCGTACGCCTCCTTGAGGCGACCCGCGCCCGGCTCTGAACGACGGTGACCGGGTGAACGTGTAAGGGGCGCCCGCTATGGCGGGAGCCCCTTACGTTCGTGCCGACCGCATTTCCGCCGCCGCGGTCAGCCCCAGACGTTGCCCTGGTTCTGCCCGCGCGCGCCCTGCTGGCCCATGCCGAACTGGGCGGCGACCCCGCCGCCGATCCGCGCGTGCTGCGGCGGCATCAGCTCGCTGGGCTGCACGAGCGCGAACCCGGAGCCCATGAAGCTCAGCTCCCAGCCCTCACCGGTGCTGGCGCGCCGCCGCCACACCCCGGAGGAGTGCGTCTGGGCCTGCATCTGCACCCGCAGCGAGGTGGACCAGGCGACGATGGCGTCCGCGTCGCAGTTGACGTACCTGTCGGGTGTCACCTGCATCAGCAGCGGCGCGCCGGAGGTCATGAGGGCGACCTTGCCGCGTCCGGTGATGTTGAGCTGGTACTTCCCCGAGCCGGAGATGCCGTAGAGGCTGTCCACGGCGATGATCTCGTGGTGCAGCGTGGAGTCCATGGCGAGGACGTAGGCGCTGTCGACCGTCAGGCCCTCCGGCTCGACGTCCAGGAGGTGGACGTGCTGGGCGAGGTTGGCGAGGTGGACCGTGCCCTGGCCGTGACAGCGCATCAGGTCCAGGCCCTCGCCGGTGTGGGCACGCGCGCGGCGCTGCCCCTGGGTGCGGTACTCGGCGTCGAACTCGACCAGGCCCTGGTAGGCGACCATGGAGCCCTTGCGGGCGAGGAGGTCGTCGTGGCCCTCCAGGGTGACGCGGAGCATCTGCTGGTTCTGCAGGCTCCAGCGCTCCTGGGTCTGGACGTCGTTGTACGCGAAAAGCGGGCTCTGCATGGTGTGTCTGCTCCCCCTCAGCCCCGGAACCGGAGGCGGTCGGTGCTGTCCTCGCTGGGCTGGACGACGACGATGCCCTGGCCGGAGAAGGCCAGCTGGTAGGCCTCGCCGCTGCCCCGGCCGATCAGCGACTGGGCCTTGAAGCTGCGCTTGCCCTTCACCTTGAGGTTCGGGGACCAGGCCACGAGCGCGTCCGGGTCGACGTAGGTCTCGTCCTCGCCGCCGCCGCAGTCGACGACGATCGGCGTGCCGCGCGAGGTGAGCGCGACCCAGCCCTGGCCGGAGATCCGGGTGTTCCACAGGCCCTGTCCGGCGAACTTGGCCATGCCCTTGACCCGTTCGACGCCCCACGTCAGATGCGCGTCGAAGGCGAGCAGATTGGTGGCGTTGACGGAGATGCCGTCGCCGTCGAGGTTGACGACGACCACGTCGGCGCCGTAGTCGGCGAGGTAGAGCAGTCCGTCGCCGGAACACTTCATCAGCGGAGCGCCCTCGCCGGTCATCCAGTCGCGGGCGATCTGGCGGACGGCGGGCGGGTTGGGCTCGTACTGGATGAACCCCTCGTAGGAGATCATCGAACCCACGCGCGCGAGAAGGTCGTTGCCGGTCTGCATGGCGACCTTCAGCATCTGGCCGCCGTGGTTCTCCATGCGGGCGGTGACGGGTGCGGGGGCGTGGCCCGCGAGCGGCTGGTACATGTCGGGCTCCCTCAGACCTCGTACGGCTGGACGACGATGAAGTTGCCGGGGGCGCCCCGGAACTGGAGGTTCACGCTCTCCCCGGTGTCGCCCGCGTAGGCGTTGCGGCGCATCCGGACCTGGCTGGAGACGATCACCTGCGCGCCCGCCGACCAGGCGACCACCGCGTGGCAGTCGGCGAAGGTCGTGGGCGTCACCGGCAGCACGACCGGGACGCCGTGCGTCTTGACGACGATGGTGCCGGTGCCCTGGAACTGCATGGTGAACAGCGCGCCGCCGGGGATGCCGTGGCCCTCGATGCGGCGGACCTCGTACTGGAGACTCTCGTCGAAGGCGAGGACGTTCTCGGCGGAGACGCAGATCGCGTCGCCCTGGAGCTCGACCGGGTGGAGATAGGTGGAGTCGTCGGCGAGGAAGACCTGGCCCTGGCCGGTGCAGCGCATCAGCTGCATCTCCTGGCCGGTGGCGTTGCCGACGATACGGCCGGCGAATCCGGCGCCCTTGTAGGCGAAGTCGACCTTGCCCTGGTAGAGCACCATGCTGCCCTGGCGGGCCAGCACCGGCTGGCCTGCGACGCCCAGGTCGACACGGACCAGCTTCTTGTTCTGCTGGGTCCAGCGCTGCCCGGTGGGCGCCTCCTTGTACATCTGGAGGGCCGCGCCGACTCCGGCGCCGCCCCGCGGAGCGCCCTGCGGCACGCCGTACGGGGCGGTCTGCTGGCCGGGGACCTGCGCGTGGCCGGGCGGCTGGGGGGCGCCGGGCTGGGTGCCGTAGCCCGGGGGCAGGGGGGCGCCGGGGGCGGCCGGGGCGCCCGGGGTGCCGTACGGCTGCTGCGGCGCGCCGTAGGGCGCGGGGGCCGGGGCGGGCGGCGGGACCGTGCCGGCGGGCGGGGCCGTCAGGGGCGCGACGACCGTCGGGGCGCCGTGCACGTTCGGTTCGGGCGCCGGGGGCGGGGCGAAGCCCTGGGGCGCGGGGGCCGGCGGGGCCGGGGCGGGCGCGGGCGCCGAAGCCGGTGCCGGAGCCGCGGCGGGGGCCGGGGCCGACGGGACGGCGAAGGCGGGCGGGGCGAAGCCGGGGGCGGCGGCCGGCGGCGCGGGCGCGGCCGGGGTCTCCTCCTCCAGCACCTCGCCGCCGAAGTTCTTCAGCAGCGCGTCGAGGCCGCCGTCGAAGCCCTGGCCGACCGCGGCGAACCGCCAGACGTCCTTGAGGTAGATGTCCCCGAGCATCACGGCGCGTTCGGTGGAGAACTCGGCGCCGGTGAAGGAGTACCGCGCGACCTCCTCGCCGCCCGCCACGATGCGCAGATAGCCGGGGGCCACCTGGGACATCCGGCCGTCGCCGTCGATGGTCGCGGTGAAGGACAGCTTGTGGACGCCGGCCGGAATCCGGTCGAGCGTGACGCGGAAGGACTCGGTGTCGCCCGCCTGGGCGCCGAGGAGCTGGATGGACTCCTCCGGTGACTTCGGCTGGTTGAAGAAGACGAAGTACCGGTCGTCGGAGAGGCGCTCGTCCGCGTCCAGTCCGAAGCAGCTGATGTCGAAGGTCAGTCCGGGAGCGGAGATCTGCACACCCACGTACAGATCCGTGCCCGCCGTGAGGTCACTGATCCTGGCCTTGTGGCCGCGTTGGAATTCCCTGGCCATGCGTAACGACCGTCCCCCATCCCGAAGCGAGTGCGTCGCGCCAGGCTAACGGCAAATACCGACAATGGGCGTAGCCGGTACCGACCCGGTACACAACCGCGGCGCGGTTCTCACACGCGCCGTTCACTCACCGCGCGCGCCGGGGACGTGCGGCAGCCGGGCGGCCGCGACGACTCCTTCGAGGTAGCCGCGGGCGCGCTCGGTGCGCGGGTAGGACTCCAACAGCCGCCAGAAGTCGGCGCCGTGACCGGGCACCAGCAGATGGGCCAGCTCGTGGCAGAGGACGTAGTCGACGACGTACTCCGGCATCCCCTTCAGCCGGTGCGAGAGCCGGATGCTGCCCTCGGCCGGGGTGCACGAACCCCAGCGGGTGTTCTGGTTGGTGACCCAGCGCACGGAGGCGGGGCGGGCCCGGCCGTCGAAGTACTGCGCCGACAGCCGCTCGGCGCGCGCGGTCAGTTCGGCGTCGCCCGGCACCCGCTTGTTCTCCTGGGCGGCGAGCTTGTCGAGCATGACGGTCACCCAGCGCCGCTCCTCCGCCTCGGACATCCGGGCGGGGATGAGGATGACGGTGCGGTCGCCCTCGCGGTACGCGGAGACCGTGCGGCGGCGCCGGGCGCTCCGGCGGACCTCGATCGCACGCGCCTCGATCGCACGCGCCGCGGGGCCGTCCGGCGACGGGTCGGGCGCGCCGCGCGGCGGCTGTCCGGCACGGGGGGACGGTTCGGCGGGCACGCCTCGACGGTACCCGCTGGGCCCCGCCGAAGTCCCCCTCCCGGCGGCCGGATACCGGACTCCCAAAGACCTGAAATCCTATATGCGCATTATGCCCGTTCGGGGTGACGGATGATCCGCTTGCGGAATGCTTGTACGACCATCACCCCGCGCCTGTGGACAACTCCCGTCACGTTTCCGGGAATCCGGCCATGCTGGCGTTCGAAGGCGGAGCCCGGCCGGCCCCGCCGGGACGGACGTGTGCGACGCGAAGGGCGACGGGGGACTGTGATGCATCCGATGGTGAAGCCGGCACTGCGCCAGGGTTGGCGCGATCTGAACACCGTGCAGTTCGGCATGACGCCGGCCCACGCGATCACGCTGGGCCCGGTGGACCCGGCCACGGGCAGCTTCCTGCGGCTGCTCAACGGCACCCGGGGGCTGCCGCTGCTGCGCGAGGAGGGGCGCCGCATGGAGCTGTCCGAGGGGCATGTGGACGCCCTGCTGCGAAGGCTCGGCCGGGCGGGGCTGCTCGACGACCCCCGGGGCGGTGCGGCGGACGCGGAGGCGCTGCGGGAGAGAGGGGACGCGCTGGACCGGCTGCGTCCCGACCTCGCCTCGCTGTCGCTGTCCACCTCACGTCCCGGCGCCGCTCTCGGACTGCTCGCCGCCCGCCGTTCGCTGCGGGTGCGGGTGCACGGGGCGGGCAGGGTCGGGGCGGTGCTGGCCGCGCTGCTGTCCGGTGCCGGGGTGGGCGAGGTCGACGTGCGGGACGTGGGGCGCGTGGAGCCGTGGGACGTGGCGCCGGGCGGGCTGCCGGCCGAGTCGGTGGGCGAGCGCCGGGACGAGGCGGCGCGGGCTGCCGTACGCCGCGCGGCCCCGGACCGCCCGCCGCGCCGGTCCCGCGCCTCCCCGTCGGCCGGGCCCGCGACGGCGGAGGCGGGCCTGTCCCTGGTGATCGTCGCGCCGCGCGACGAGGTGGCCGTGCACGCCCCCGACCCGTTCACCACCGAGCGGCTGATGGCCTCCGGGACACCGCACCTGTATGCCGGGGTGGTGGAGGGCACGGGTGTGGTCGGTCCGCTGGTCCTGCCCGGGGAGACGAGCTGCGCGGGCTGTCTGCACGAGGAGCGCACGGACGGTGACCCCGCGTGGCCGCGCCTGGTCACCCAGTGGCGGTGCGGTGCGGCGCGCCGGGTGGGCGCCTGTGATCTCACGCTGGCCGTCGCGGTGGCCGGACTCGCCGCGGCGCACGCCCTGACTTTCCTCGACGGCGGGTCCCCGTCCAGCGCCGGGACCCGCTGGGAGGCGTCCCTGCCCGCTCTGACCTGGCACTCTCGGCCGGTCCCCGCGCACCCGGCATGCGCGTGCGGCGCGGTGGAGAAAGGAAAAGGGAAGGGAAAGGGAGCCGCAAAGGGGGAGCACTCCTCAGCCGGCGGGGTGCCGCGCGCGACAATGGCGGTGCAACGGCCGTCGGCCGGGCGACGACGCGAGTCGGGCGCGGCGGGGCCGACAGGGACTTGGAGGGCGCATGTCTGATCTTCCCCGGAAGGCGGTCACCCGGACCGCCAAGCTCGCCGCGCTCCCGCTCGGCTTCGCCGGCCGGGCGACGTGGGGGCTGGGCAAGCGGATCGTGGGCGAGTCGGCGGAGATCGTCGGCCGCGAGCTCCAGCAGCGCACGGCCGAACAGCTCTTCAAGGTGCTCGGCGAGCTGAAGGGCGGCGCGATGAAGTTCGGGCAGGCCCTGTCCGTCTTCGAGTCCGCGCTGCCCGAGGAGGTCGCCGGTCCCTACCGTGCCGCGCTGACCAAGCTCCAGGAGGCCGCCCCGCCGATGCCGACCCGCACGGTGCACGCCGTGCTCGAGGAGCGGCTCGGCGAGCAGTGGCGGGAGCTGTTCCTCGAATTCGAGGACAAGCCGGCGGCCGCGGCCTCCATCGGCCAGGTGCACCGGGCGGTGTGGCACGACGGCCGCGAGGTGGCGGTCAAGGTGCAGTACCCGGGCGCGGGCGAGGCGCTGCTCTCCGACCTGAGCCAACTCAGCCGGTTCGCGCGGCTGTTGGGGCCGCTCATCCCGGGCATGGACATCAAGCCGCTGATCACGGAGCTGCGGGACCGCGTCTCCGAGGAGCTGGACTACGCGCTGGAGGCCCAGGCGCAGGCCGCGCACGCGGCGGAGTTCGCGGACGACCCCGACGTGCTGGTTCCCGCGGTGGTGCACCAGTGCGAGCAGGTGCTGGTCACCGAGTGGATCGACGGCATCCCGCTGTCGGAGATCATCTCGGACGGCACCCCGGAGCAGCGCGACCGCGCCGGGCAGTTGTTGGCCCGTTTTCTCTTCTCCGGCCCGGCCCGCACCGGTCTGCTGCACGCCGATCCGCACCCGGGCAACTTCCGGCTGCTGCCGGGCGGCCCGGAGGGCGAGGACGACTGGCGCCTGGGCGTGCTGGACTTCGGCACGGTCGACCGGCTCTCCGGCGGGCTGCCCCTGCCGATCGGCATCTCGCTGCGGCTGACGCTCGACGGTGACGCCGACCGTGTCTACCGGCTGCTGTGCGGCGAGGGGTTCATCAAGGAGTCCATCGACCTGGACCCCGACGCGGTGCTCGACTATCTGCTGCCGATCATCGAGCCGGCCCGGGTGGACGCCTTCACCTTCACCCGCTCCTGGATGCGCGGCCAGGCGGGGCGGGTCGCCGACCCCCGCTCCCCCGCCTACCAGCTCGGCAAGCGGCTCAACCTGCCGCCCGCCTACCTCCTGATACACCGCGTGACCCTCAGCACCATCGGCGTGCTCTGCCAGCTGGGCGCGACCGTGCGGCTGCGGCAGGAGCTGGAGGACTGGCTGCCCGGGTTCGTGGAGATGGAGGACGAGCCTGTGGACGAGGCCCTGGAGGAGACCGCGGACGAGGCGTGACGGACGCGCCGCGGGGGCCGGTCCGTCGGACGGACCGGCCCCCGCGGGGCGGAAGGCTCGGCCTCCCCGGGAGGGGGAGGCCACCACTTCGGGTGTGCTGCCTGGGGTGTGCGCCTACTGCATGACGGCCATGGCGAGCGCCCGCCGGGCACGCAGCGAGGCGCGCTCGGCCCGGCGCTGCATCCGCCGGGCGGTGGCCAGGCGCGCGGCCTGGCGCTGCCGCTCGGCCTCCTGCAGGCGCTCGTGCATATGCGCACGGGCGAGGGCTTCTGGGATGAGTTGCATCTCTCGGGTCCTGTTCTTCTGGCGCGAACCGGTCACGCCGTGGGTGCTGAGGTCTGGGGTCGCGGAGCGCATGGGCTCGTCTGCGGACGTCTTCATCGGGGCCTGCTTCATGGGGTCGTGCGTGAGGGGGCGGTCGATCGTTCCTGGGGTGTTCATGCCGTGACCGGGTTCTTGCGCGGACGGCCACGGGGGCGCTTGCGGGCCACGACGACACCCTGGACGAACAGCTCCCCGCCCCAGACGCCCCAGGGCTCGCGACGCTCCTTGGCGCCGGCGAGGCAGGCCTCGACCAGCGGGCAGGTGCGGCAGAGGGACTTGGCGTACTCCACGTCCGCCGGGGACTCGGCGAAGAAGACCTCCGGGTCGTAGGACCGGCAGGGGACGGGGGTGCCGAGGCTCTCGATGGCGTCGTCGAGCGCGGTGAGCGTGGTGAGCGCGGTGAGGGGGAACAAAGCGGGGTCCTCCGTGGAGCCGGGCGGGGGGAGCGTTTGTGAGGGCGGTACGGACGGGGCGTGCGCTTCGAGTTGCACGGGGTGTCTTCCTCGTCTTTTCGTTCCGGCCGGTTGACCGGTTGTCGGCTGGGTACCGGGTCGTTCCTTGTCCCGAGGCCCCTTCGCTCCGTCGACCCCGTTCGGGGAAAACAGAAGGGCCGCGGTACCCGGGTGGGGTTCCGCGGCCCTGAAGGCGCCGGCCTGATCGACTGTCAGGCTGGATCACTCCAGGGTTCTGGCCCACGGAAGGCCCACATCAGGTGGTGCTGCGTCGTCTGCTGCTGGAATCCGGCACCGGCCGCGAAGGCATAGGCGTGTGCCTGTGCCTCTACCGCTTCCAGTGCCTTGGTCGGTCGCTCATTGCGCTCGCGGACAGGGAGACCCGCGAGGGACAGGGCGGAGGCGGGGCGACCGGCGGGAATGCCGGACACACCGGTGCCCTGGGTGAAGGCGCCGAACATGCACAGGGAGACGGTCGAGCGATCGGTCATTTTGGCCGAGCTGCTGAGGATGCTGGTGTTGATGCTGATCACGGGACTCGCCTCCTTTCGGCGCCTTGGGGGACCGGTGAACCGGTCCGTCGGATATGTAAGTACAGCACGGAATCACAGCCTTCGAGAAGGCCGCCGTTTCCGTGTCTAGAACCTATGGGGATTCGCGGGGCGTGCGCAAACTATTTTTTCGACGAGTTCGTATCAGTCGTCAACGCGCGTCATCCGCCGTGTTCTCCGGGCCGTCGAGGGGGTCTCGCCCCGGCTCCGGCGCCAGGTCGGCGCCCGCGCAGATGGCCAGGACGTCGGCGCCGTAGCGGCGCAGTTTGCGGTCCAGGACGCCGGGGATGCGGGACAGTTCGGCCGGGGTGTCCGGGCAGGTCTCGGCGATGGCGATGAGGGTGCGGTCGGTGAAGACGCAGAAGTCCGGCTGTCCGCTGAGCCCGGCCTCGGCCGCGCGCCATTCCCTGAGCCGTTCGTACAGTCCCTCGTCCATGTCGGAGGGGCAGTCCTCACAGCGCATCAGCTTCATCTCGCCCGCGTCGGTGAGCGTGCGGCCGCAGACCCGGCAGCGGGCCGGGGAGCGCTGGGTGCGCCGGGGGACGGCCAGGACACCGCCGCCGCCACCGCTTCCCGTGCCGCCGGTGCCGCGTTCGACACCGCCGAGGGCGCCGGCGCCCGGACGGCCGACGGTGGGGGTGGTGCCGGGGCGCAGCCCGTCGAGGAAGCGGCTGGGCTTGCGGTTGGCACGGCCGCCGGGGGCGCGGGAGAGGGACCAGGAGAGATGGAGCCGTTCGCGCGCGCGGGTGACGCCGACATAGAGGAGACGGCGTTCCTCCTCGATCTGCTCGTCCGTCTTGGCGTAGGTGATCGGCATCATGCCCTCGGCGACGCCGACCAGGAAGACGGCGTCCCACTCCAGGCCCTTGGCCGCGTGCAGGGAGGCGAGGGTGACGCCCTGGACGGTGGGGGCGTGCTGGGCGCCGGCCCGCTCGTCCAGCTCCGCTACGAAGTCGGAGAGGGCGGCGCCGGGGTGGGCGGCGGCGAAGTCCTGGGCGAGGTGGGCGAGGGCGGCCAGCGACTCCCAGCGCTCGCGGGTGGCGCCGGAGCCGGCCGGGGGCTGGGCGGTCCAGCCCTCGCCGGAGAGCACGGCGCGCACCTGGGAGGGCAGGTCGACGGCCTCGTCGAGGAGGGAGTCGTTGCCGCCGAAGCGGGCGGCGGCGCGCAGGGCGGTCCCGGCCCGGCGCACCTCGGGCCGGTCGAAGAAGCGCTCGGCGCCGCGCAGCTGGTAGGGGACCCCGGCGTCCGCGAGGGCCTGCTCGTAGGTCTCGGACTGGGAGTTGGTGCGGAACAGGATGGCGATCTCGGCGGCCGGGACGCCCGCGTCGATCAGCTCGCGGATGCGGCGGGCGGCGCCCTCGGCCTCGGCGGGCTCGTCGGTGTACTCGACGTAGACGGGCTCGGGTCCCGCTCCGCGCTGGGAGATCAGCTCCAGGCGGTGGTCGGCGGCGCGGCCGTGGGCCTGGGCGAGCAGGCCGTTGGCGAGGCGGACCACCTGGGGCGTGGAGCGGTAGTCCCGGACCAGCTTGACGACGGTGGCGCCGGGGTGGCGCTCGCGGAAGTCGAGGAGGTGGTCCGGCGTTGCTCCCGTGAACGAGTAGATGGTCTGGCTGGCGTCCCCGACGACGCACAGGCTGTCGCGGTCGCCGAGCCACAGCTCCAGCAGGCGCTGCTGGAGGGGGCTGACGTCCTGGTACTCGTCCACCACGAAGTGCTGGTACTGGGAGCGCACCTGGTCGGCGATGTCGTGCCGGTCCTGGAGCACGGCCACGGTCAGGAGGAGCACGTCCTCGAAGTCGATGACCGAGCGGGCGCTCTTGAGGTTCTCGTAGGCCGCGTAGAGGTGGGCGATCTCGGCGGGGTCGCGGGGGGTGTCACGGCCGGACTTCGCGGCCGCGTACGCGTAGTCGGCGGGGACGGTCTGGGTGACCTTGCACCACTCGATCTCGGCGGTGGCGTCCCGCAGCTCGCTGCGGTCCAGGCGGAGCCCGCAGGCGGTGGCCGCGTCGGCGACGAGCTGGATCTTGCGCTCGACCAGCCGGGGCAGGGAGCCGCCGACCGCCTTCGGCCAGAAGTACTGGAGCTGGCGCAGGGCTGCGGAGTGGAAGGTGCGCGCCTGCACGCCCTGGGCGCCGAGCTGGCGGAGCCGGCCGCGCATCTCGCCCGCGGCGCGGTTGGTGAAGGTGACGGCGAGCACGCTGGAGGGCTGGAGGATGCCCGCGCGCACCCCGTAGGCGATGCGGTGGGTGATGGCGCGGGTCTTGCCGGTGCCCGCTCCGGCCAGCACGCACACCGGCCCGTGCAGTGCGGTGGCGACCTCGCGCTGCTCGGGGTCGAGCCCTTCCAGCACCGCGTCGGCCGAGTCCGGTGTCCGCGGGAAGAGGGGGGAGTGCGTTGCTGCTGTCACACAGCCATGCTGCCAGGTCGCCCGGGACGACCGCGTCCGTTGTCCACAGGCGGGGCCCTGCGGTCGTACTAATGCGGCGGGTGTCACAGTGGCCGCCGGGGTGCCGGGAATTACGCTCCGCTTTCGCGCGTTGCCCCACTGCACGAACCCCTTCCCGAGCTGCCTGAGGAGCGCGAGAGACCATGCAGGGCACTGTGACGATGTACAGCACGACGTGGTGCGGCTACTGCCGTCGGCTGAAGAGCCAGCTGGACCGCGAGGGCATCGGTTACACCGAGATCAACATCGAGCAGGACCCGGAGTCCGCCGCGTTCGTGGAGAAGGCCAACGGGGGCAACCAGACGGTGCCGACCGTGCGCGTCGTCCCGGCCGCCGGTGGCGAGGAGGTCGTGATGACCAACCCGAGCCTCGCCCAGGTGAAGCAGGCGCTCGGCGCCTGACCCGGGCGTGAGAGTCGTAAAAACGGAGTCGTAAAAACATACGAGAACCCCGGCCGTCCCCGCAGAGGGCGGCCGGGGTTCTCGTATGTCCGCGGACCTTCTAGAACGCGCTCCGCGTCGGCAGCGGCTTGCCGTACCACAGCTCGATCAGGCGGGCGGCGATGGAGATGCCGTACGGCGGGAGGACCTCGCCGGACTCGAAGGCCTCGCCCAGTTCCTCGCGGGAGAACCAGCGGGCCTCCTCGATCTCGTCGCCGTCGGCGTCGATCTCGGTGGAGGTGGCGTGGGCGAAGAAGCCGAGCATGAGGCTGGACGGGAACGGCCAGGGCTGGCTGGCGACGTACTCGACGCGGCCGACGGTGATGCCCGCCTCCTCGAAGACCTCGCGGCGCACCGACTGCTCGATGGACTCGCCCGGCTCCACGAACCCGGCGAGCGTGGAGAAGCGGCCCTCGGGCCAGTGGACCTGGCGGCCGAGCAGGATGCGGTCCTGCTCGTCGGTGACGGCCATGATCACGGCCGGGTCGGTGCGCGGGTAGTGCTCGGCACCGCAGGCCTGGCAGCGGCGGATGTGCCCGGCGGCGGCGATGACCGTGCGCTCGCCGCAGCGGGAGCAGAAACGGTGGGTGCGCTGCCAGTTCTCCAGGCCGACCGCGTGCACCATGAGCCCGGCGTCGCGCGGGGAGAGCAGCAGCCCCGCCTCGCGCAGCCCGGCGGGCCGGGCGGACTGGTCGATGCGGCCGGGCAGGGAGTCCTTCTGGAGGGCGAAGTAGCTGACGCCGTCCTCGTCCTCGCCCAGGAAGTAGCGGTGGGCCTCGGTGAGCGGCGCCTCGAAGGAGGGCGTCATGACGAGTTCGGTGCGCCCGTCGGGCGTCTCGTCGATGAGGACCTGGCCGCCGGAGACCACGAAGCAGCGGGTGGAGGGGTGGCTCCACGCCGCCGCGAGCCAGGCCTCGTCGAGCCGGTGGTGGGCGGCGCGGTCGATGCCGCTCGGGGCGGTCAGCGAGATGGGTCGGTCGGCGGTGTGGTCGGTCCAGGTGGTCACGGGTGCTTCCAACTCCCCCAATGGAACGGTTCGGTTCGGCGGGCGGTTCGGCGGGACATAGGGCGGCGGGCACCGGCTGGGGTGCGGTGGGGCGGTCGGGGCGTTCCTTCCAGTGTGCCCGGCGCGGGCGGACGCCCGGTGCCGTGGCCGCCGGTCAGGGGGCAACCCCGTTCTCGGCGAGGTCGCTCCACAGGTAGGCGGTGGTCTCGACGCCCTTGAGGAGGAGGTCCAGCTCGACCTTCTCGTTCGGGGCGTGCCAGCCGTCGGACGGGATCGAGATGCCGAGGAAGAGCACCGGGGCGCCCAGGACCTCCTGGAGGTCGGCGGCGGGTCCGGAACCGCCCTCACGGGTGAAGCGGACCGGGCCCTGGAACGCGCGCTCCATGGCGCGTACGAGGGAGCGCAGCGCCGGGTGGTCCAGCGGGGTCAGACACGGGCGCGTGCCGGAGCTGAAGCGGATGTCCAGCTGGATTCCGGCGGGCACCTGGTGGGCGGCCCAGGCGCGGACGGCCTTCTCGACCTGGCCGAGGTCCTGGCCCGCGACCAGGCGGAAGGACAGCTTCACCATGGCCGAGGACGGGATGACCGTCTTGCTGCCGGCGCCCTGGTAGCCGCCGCCGATGCCGTTGACCTCGGCCGTCGGGCGGGCCCAGATCCGCTCCAGGGTGCTGTAGCCGGCCTCGCCGTGGGTGGCGTGCGACTTGGCGGTGCGCAGCCAGCGCTCCTCGTCGAAGGGCAGCTCCGCGAACAGCTCGCGCTCGCGGTCGGTCAACTCCACCACGCCGTCGTAGAAGCCCGGGATCGCCACCCGGCCCTCGTCGTCGTGGAGGGCGGCGACCAGGCGGGCGACGGCGGTGGCCGGGTTGGGCACGGCGCCGCCGAAGGAGCCGGAGTGGATGTCCTGGTACGGCCCCTCCAGGCGGATCTCGCACTCGGCGAGGCCGCGCATCCCGGTGCAGACGGTGGGGGTGTCGGCGGACCACATGCCGGTGTCGGAGACGATCACGGCGTCGGCGGCGAGCCGGCCGGCGTGCTCCTCGACCAGGGCGCGGAAGTGCGGCGAGCCGGACTCCTCCTCGCCCTCCACGATCAGCTTCAGGTTGACGGCGGGGGCGGTGCGGCCGGTCGCGGCGAGGTGGGCGCGGACGCCGAGTGTGTGGAAGAACACCTGGCCCTTGTCGTCGGCGGCACCGCGCGCGTACAGCTTTCCGTCGCGGACGACGGGCTCGAAGGGGTCGCTGTCCCAGCCGTCCTCGCGGGCGGCGGGCTGCACGTCGTGGTGGCCGTAGACCAGGACGGTGGGGGCGTCGGGGTCGTCCGAGGGCCACTCGGCGTACACCGCCGGGGCGCCGGGGGTCGGCCAGACCTCGGCGACCGGGAAGCCGGTCTCCCTGAGCTTCTCCGCGAGCCAGTCGGCGCTGCGGCGCACGTCCTCGGCCCGCTCGGGCTGGGCCGACACCGAGGGGATGCGCAGCCACGCGGCGAGATCGTCGAGGAAGGCGGCGCGGTGCCGCTCGATGTACGCGTGGACGGCGCTGTCCGGGGTCTGGCTCATACGCACGAGCCTATCGGCCCGCGCGGACATCCTCTCCGGGCGGTTCGTCACACCCGGCTTCCCCGACCGGCCCTTTCTCCTCCTCACGGAGGAGCTCCTCGCCGCCGGAGGCCTTCTCCCCGCCCAGCAGCCGTTCCAGCTCCGCGCGGCCGGGCAGGTCCGCCGGACGGACGACGTCGCCGGTGCGCACGTACAGGAACGCGGCCGTGACCGACTCGGGCGGGACGCCCTGCTGCTCGGCCCAGGCGAGCCGGTAGACGGCGAGCTGGAGGGGGTCGGCGCTCTGGGTGCGGCCGGTCTTCCAGTCGAGGATCTCGTACGTCGCCGCGTCACCCTCGCCGTCCTTGTAGACGGCGTCGATCCGCCCGCGTACGACCCGGCCCCCCAGCGAGAGCTGGACGGGGACCTCGGCGCGGTAGGGGGTGCGGTGGGCGTACTCGGTGCGCTCGAAGGCCGCCTTGAGCTCTTCGAGGTCCGCCTCGTCCGCGATCTCGGCGTCGGCGCCGGGCAGCTCGTCCGGCTCCAGCATGGGCAGGGTCAGCTCCTCGAAGCGGGCCTCGACCCAGGCGTGGAACCGGGTGCCCCGGCGTGCGGCCGGGCGCGGGGGGCGCGGCATGGGGCGCGCGAGTTCCTGCGCGAGCCCGTCCGGGTCCTCCGCGAGCTGGAGCACCTGGGTGGCGGTGAGCGTGGCGGGCAGCGGTACGTCCGTGACGGCGCGCCTGGCGCGCAGCAGCTCGGCGGCGAGCGCGTCCAGGTCGCGGTCCCAGGAGGCGAGGGTGCGGGCCTCCTCGGGGGTCAGGGGGTCGTCGAAGGCCGGGGGCTCCTCCGGGGCGGGGGGCGCCTCGGAAACCCGGGTCACCTCGGAAACGGGGGTCTCCTCGGAAACCGGGGTCTTCTCAGGGATCTCCCCCAGGGGCGCGGTGTCCTCGGGGGCGGGGGCCTGGTGCGGGATCAGGGGGCGCTCGGTGCTCAGCCGCTCCCAGTCGCCGGGGTTCTCGGGGTCCTCAGGGCCCGGCCCGTAGGGGTCCTCCTCGTACGGCGGGTCGTCGTACGCGGGCTCGTACGGTTCCTCGTCCTCCGGCGCCGTGGGCCACTCGGGGTCCTCGTACGCGGGCGGCGGCCCGGCCGGCGCGTCCAGGTGGGCGCGGACGATCCGGGCGGCCTCCTGGCGGCGTGCGAAGGCGGCCCGGTCCAGCGGGAGCGGCCACACCTGGTCGGCGTCGGCCGTGTGCAGGGCGGGGTTCTCCTCGCCCTCGGCGGGCTCCTCCGCCCACGCCTCGGTCTCGCCGTACCCGGCGGCGCAGTGGTCGTGCAGCGCCTGGAGGAAGTCGGAGGGTCCGCGCGGCTTCTGCTGGCTGGGTCCCCACCAGTGGCCGGAGCCGAGCAGGAGGGAGCGGGGGCGCGTGAAGGTGACGTAGCCGAGGCGCAGCTCCTCGGTGTGCTGGTGCGCCTTCATGGACTCGTGGAAACCCTTGATGCCCTTCGCGTCCCAGGAGTCCACGTCGGGCAGCGTGTCGGTGTCGCCGCGCAGGGCGTGCGGGAGCACCTTGGCCTGTGCGGTCCACTTGTCGCGGCCCTGGGCGCTGGGGAAGGTGCCGGTGACCAGGCCGGGGACGGCGACCACGTCCCACTCCAGGCCCTTGGACTTGTGCGCGGTGAGCACCTTGACGGTGTTCTCGCCGCCGGGGAGGGCGTTGTCGAGCCCCTTCTCGTACTGCGCGGCGGTGCGCAGGAAGCCGAGGAAGGCGAGCAGGGTGGCCTCGCCGTCGCCTGCGGCGAAGGAGGCGGCCACGTCGAGGAAGTTGGCCAGGGTCTCGCGGCGGCGGGCGGCGAGCGCGTGCGGGGAGGCCGACAGCTCCACCTCAAGGCCGGTGACGGCGAGGACCCGGTGCAGGACGTCCATGAGCGGGTCGGACAGGGAGCGGCGCAGGTCGCGCAGTTCGGCGGCGAGCCGGGCGAAGCGTACGCGCGCGTCCGGCGAGAACGGCAGCCCGTCGTCGTCGGCGCCCGCGTCCAGGAAGGTGTCCAGCGCGTCCGCGAGCGAGGTGACCTCGGCGGGGTCCACGCCCTCCACGGCCTGGGCGAGCCTGCGGTCGGGGTCGTCGCCGCCCGCGTCCGTGTGGGCGACGAGCAGCCGGGCGCGGCGGCCGAGGAGCGCGAGGTCGCGGGGGCCGATGCTCCAGCGCGGGCCGGTCAGCAGACGGACCAGGGCGGCGTTGGCGCCGGGGTCCTGGAGGACCTCGCAGACGGCGACCAGGTCGGCGATCTCGGGCAGGTGCAGCAGCCCGGAGAGGCCGACGACCTCGACCGGCACGTCCCGGGCGACCAGCGCGCCCTGGATCTCCGCGAAGTCGCCCGCCGTGCGGCACAGGACGGCGATCTCGCCGGGCGGGGTGCCGGTGCGCACCAGATGGGCGAGGGAGTCCGCGAGCCAGGCGATCTCCTCGGCGTGGGTGGGCAGCAGGGCGCAGCGCACCATGCCGTCGCGTTCGGCGCCCGGGGCCGGGCGCAGGGCCTCCACGCCCTCGTGCATGGCGCGCAGGGGTTCGGCGAGACCGTTGGCGAGGTCGAGCAGCCGGCCGCCGCTGCGGCGGTTCTCACTGAGCGCCCGGCGCCCCGCGGGCGTGCCGTCGGCGTGGGCGAAGTGCTCGGGGAAGTCGTCCAGGTTGGCGACGGAGGCGCCGCGCCAGCCGTAGATGGCCTGGCAGGGATCGCCGACGGCGGTGACGGGGTGCCCGGTGCCCGCGCCGAAGAGTCCGGCGAGCAGCACGCGCTGGGCGACGGAGGTGTCCTGGTACTCGTCCAGGAGGACCACCCGGAACTCCTCGCGCAGCACGCGGCCCACCTCGGGGATGCCGGCGAGGCGGGCCGACAGGGCGATCTGGTCGCCGAAGTCGAGCAGGTCGCGTTCGCGTTTGGCGGCGCGGTAGCGCTCGACGAGCCCGGCCAGTTCCCGGCGGGCGGCGAGGGTCTCGGGGACCTTGCGCAGGTCGGCGTTGCTGAGTTTGACCCCCTGGAGCGTCTCCAGGAGGCCGGCGTCCCAGGCGCGCAGGTCCGCCGGGTCCACGAGGTGTTCGGACAGCTCGGAGTCGAGTGCGAGCAGATCGCTGACCAGGTCCGCGAAGGAGCGGGTGAGCGCGGGGTACGGGCCCGGCGCCTCGCGCAGCACGCGCGCGGCGAGCTGGTAGCGGGTGGCGTCGGCGAGCAGCCGGGAGCTGGGTTCCAGGCCGAGTCGCAGACCATGGTCGGTGAGCAGCCGTCCGGCGAAGGCGTGGTACGTCGAGATGACCGGCTCGCCCGGCGGGTTGTCCGGGTCGATCGCGTCGGGGTCGGTGATCCCGGCCTTGACCAGCGCCTTGCGGACGCGCTCGGCGAGTTCTCCGGCCGCCTTGTTGGTGAAGGTCAGGCCGAGCACCTGCTCGGGGGCGACCTGTCCGGTGCCGACCAGCCAGACCACGCGCGCGGCCATCACCGTCGTCTTGCCCGAACCGGCCCCGGCCACGATCACCTGCGGGGCGGGCGGCGCGATGATGCAGGCCAGCTGCTCCGGGGTGAAGGGGATGCCGAGCAGCTCCTTGAGCTGCTCGGGGTCGGTGATGCGCGCGGACATTCGTCAGAGGCTAGCGGCGGACACCGACAGCCGGGCGCGCGGGACGACGTATGCGCAGTTCAGGGGGTGCGTGGAGTGCCGTACGTCACTTCACGCGCCCTCGCTCGCCCTGCCGTCGTCACGCGCGCCGCCGTCACTCGATCACGTGCCGCCCTTCCGGCCGGGCGCTGCACGAGGCGCGGAAGTCGCAGTGGGTGCACTGGCGGCCGGTGGCGGGGGTGAACCGTTCGTCCAGGACCTTTCCGGCGGCGGTGGCCAGCAGGTCCCCGACCCACTCCCCCGACAGCGGCTCCTGGGTCTGCACCTTGGGCTGAGTCTCGCCGCCGTCCTTCTTGGCCGCGCCCTGGCGGAGCTGGACGAGTTCGGCGCCGCCGGGTTCGGGCCGGGTGCCGCCGAAGGCGTCGTCCACGGCGCCCTCGGCCACGGCGAGCTGGTAGACGGCGAGCTGGGGGTGGTGGGCGACCTCGGCGGAGGTGGGGGCGTTCTTGCCGGTCTTGAAGTCGACGACATAGGCGCGGCCCGCGCCGTCCGCCTCCACGCGGTCCATCTGGCCCCGGATGCGGACCTTGTACGCGCCCGCCTCCAGGGTGACGTCGAAGTCCTGCTCGCTGGCGACCGGGGTGCGTGTGGCGCGGTCCAGGACGTGCCAGTTCAGGAAGCGTTCGAGGGCCGCGCGCGCGGTGTCCTTCTCCTGGGCGGACTTCCATGGCGCGTCGAAGGCGAGCGCGTTCCACACCGAGTCCAGGCGCTCCATGAGGACGTCGAGATCGGCGGGCGTACGGCCCGAGGCGACCTCGTCGGCCAGGACGTGCACGACGTTGCCGAAGCCCTGGGCGACGGTCGCGGGCGCGGCGGCCTTCACCTCGCGGCCCAGGAACCACTGGAGCGCGCAGGTGTTGGCGAGCTGGTCCAGGGCGCTGCCGGAGAGCACGACGGGCTGCTCCCGGTCGCGCAGCGGCACCTTGCTCTCGGTCGGCTCGTACATGCCCCACCAGCGGTCGGGATGCGCGGCGGGCACCAGGGGGCGCCCCTCGTCGTCGCTGAGCGCCGCCAGGCGGGCCAGACGGCGCGCGGCCGCCTCCCTGAGCGCGGGCGAGGCGTCCGGGTCGACGGTGGTGGCGCGCAGCTCGGCCACGAGCGCGGACACGGCCAGCGGGCGGCGCGGGCGCCCGGTGACGTCGCGGGGCTCGGCGCCGAGTTCGGTCAGGAAGCGGGAGGGCTGGTCGCCGTCGTCGGACGCGCCCTTCACCGCGGTGACGACGAGCCGGTCACGCGCGCGCGTGGCGGCGACGTAGAACAGCCTGCGCTCCTCCGCGAGCAGCGCGCCGGGGGTCAGCGGTTCGGCGAGTCCGTCGCGGCCGATGCGGTCGGCCTCCAGGAGGGAGCCGCGGCGGCGCAGGTCGGGCCAGGCGCCCTCCTGGAGCCCGGCGACGACGACCAGGCGCCACTCCAGGCCCTTGGAGCGGTGCGCGGTCATCAGGCGCACGGCGTCGGGGCGTACGGCGCGGCGCGTGAGCGTGTCGGCGGCGATGTCCTCGGCCGCCAGCTCCTCCAGGAGGTTGAGGGCGCCGCGTCCGCCGACGCGCTCCTCCGCGCGCGCGGCGGTCGCGAACAGCGCGCACACCGCGTCCAGGTCGCGGTCGGCGTTACGGCCCGCCGCGCCGCCGCGCCGGGCGGCGCGCTCCAGACGGCTGGGCCACGGGGTGCCGTTCCACAGGTCCCACAGCGCCTCCTCGGCCGTACCGCCCTCGGCGAGCCGTGTGCGCGCCTTGCGCAGCAGCGCGCCGAGCCGCTGCGCCCCGCGCGCGTACGCGGGGTCGTGCACGGCCAGCCGCTCCGGCTCCGCGAGCGCGCGCGCCAGCAGCTCGTCGGAGGGCGGCGGCACGGGGTTCCCGCCGGCCCGCTCCTCCTCCCGCAGCGCCCGCCCGAGCCGCCTGAGATCGGCGGCGTCCATGCCGGCGAGGGGGGAGGTGAGGAGGGTGAGGGCGGTCTCGGCGTCCAGCCAGGTCCCGCCGGGGGCTTGCGGGGTCTGGTGGGCTGGGGCCGCCGGGGTGGGGGGGTTCTCGGGCTGGTCCGCTTCGGCGCCGGATGCCGTACCGGCCGGTCCCCCCGCGTCCGTGCGCGCCGACGCGTCGGGCTCTGGGCGGGCGGCGGCCGGCTCCGCCGGGTCGGCCACGCCGGCCGCGCCGGCCGCGTCCATGGCGTCGGTCACGGGCCGCCCGGCCGCGTCCGCAAGCTGCTCCCCGTCGACGGCGGCCGCCACGGCTCCGCCGCCGGACGCCGACCCGCCGGACGGCGACCCCGCCTCCGCCGTCGCCACCACCTTCAGTGCCGTCAGCAGCGGAGCCACCGCCGGTTCATGGCGCAGCGGTACGTCGTCGCCGTCGGTGTCCAGGGGGACGCCCGCCGCCGTCAGGGCGCGGCGCAGCACCGGGATGCTGGCGCCCGCGCGGACCAGGACGGCCATGTCGCTCCAGGCGACACCGTCCTCCAGGTGGGCGCGGCGCAGGATGTCGGCGATGTTGTCCAGCTCGGTGCCGGGCGTCGGGTAGGTGTACGCCTCGACGCCGCCGCCCGCGCGCGCCGCCGTCGGCTCGCGGTGCGCGCGCACCTTGTCGGCGGGCAGCCGGCGCAGCGGCATCCGCTGGGTGATGCGGCGGGTCGCGGCGAGCAGGTCCGCGCCGCTGCGGCGGGAGGTGCCGAGCACCTGGACGGGGGCGGGGCCGCCGTCCGCGCGCGGGAAGGCCTCGGGGAAGTCGAGGATGCCGTTCACGTCGGCGCCCCGGAAGGTGTAGATCGACTGGTCCGGGTCGCCGAAGGCGACCAGCGTGCGCCCGCCGCCGGCCAGCGCGCGCAGCAGCCGTACCTGCGCGGGGTCGGTGTCCTGGTACTCGTCGACGTACACCGCGTCGTACCGCGCGGCGAGGTCCGCCGCGTACTCCGGGCGGTCGGCGAGGAGCACCGCGCGGTGGACGAGTTCCGCGTAGTCGATGACGCCCTGGAGGTCGATGACGTCCAGGTACTCGGCGAGGAAGGCGGCGGCCGCGCGCCAGTCGGGGCGGCCGATGCCGCGCGCGAAGGCGTCCAGCGCGTCGGGGCCGAGGCCCAGCTCGCGGGTGCGCGCGAGGACGGCGCGCACCTCGTCGGCGAAGCCGCGCGTGGTCAGGCAGGCGCGCAGGTCGTCGGGCCAGCGCACGTGCGCGAGGCCGAGCCGTTCCAGCTCGGGCTGCCCGGCCAGCAGTCCGCGCACGGTGACGTCCTGCTCGGGTCCGGAGAGCAGGCGCAGCGGCTGGGCGAAGCGGTCGGCGTCCTGGTGGGCGCGGACGAGGGCGTAGCAGTACGAGTGAAAGGTGGTGGCGCGGGGCGCGCGGGCGGCACCCATGCGCCGGGCCATCCGGTCGCGCAGCTCTACGGCGGCCTTGCGGCTGAAGGTGAGCACCAGGACGCGGTCGGGGTCGCCGCCCCGGGCCACGCGCGCGGCGACGGACTCGACCAGGGTGGTGGTCTTGCCGGTGCCGGGCCCGGCGAGCACGAGCAGCGGTCCCGCGTCGTGCTCAACCACGGCGCGCTGTCCGGCGTCCAGGCGAGGGGGGTCGAACCGCGCGGGCGGGGTACGCACCAGTCGGTAGGCGCCACGGACCGCCTGCCGCCCCTGGGGGTGCGGCAGGCGCCCGGTGGAGGAAGAGGAGCTCAAGTGGTTCGCCGGTCCTGGTGGTCCTGGTGGTCGTACGGATGGGCGGAGGCACGCGGCGCGCGCGACGCGCGGAGCCCCCGCCCCACGAACGTACGCCATCCCTCGGACGTGCCCGGTGCCTCCCGGACTCGGGGGGTACGTCCCGTAAGGGGGCGGGTACGTCCCGTAGGGGGGCGGGTACGTCCCGTAGGGGGGCGGGTACGTCCCGTAGGGGGTCCGGCGCGTCCCGTAGGGCCCGCCGACCGCCCGGTCAGGGGTCTCGCCCCGGCTCCGGTGCGCCGTTCGTGTGCCCCCTCGGAGCCGCGCGTTCCCGCAGGTGGCCCGGGATGCCGGAAGCTGTCAGGTGTGACCTTCCGTGCCCGCTTCGCCGTCCCACCGCGCCCGCCGCATGTCGAGCCGGGGCATCCGGCCGCGCCCGCTCCCGCCCGGCTCCTTCAGCGGGGTGCCCTCGGCCCGGTAGTGGTCGAGGGCGCGCCGCTCGTGGCCCGGCAGCAGCGCGCCGTCGGCCCGCACCACGCGCCACCACGGCACCGCGCCGCCGTAGAGGGCCATCGCGCGGCCCACCTGGCGCGGCCCGCCCTCGGGGCGCCCGGCGCCGCCCGTACGCTCCCGGCGCTCGTCCTCCAGCCACTCGGCGACGTCGCCGTAGGTCATGACCCGGCCGGGCGGGATCAGCTCGGCCACCTCCAGGACGCGCTCGGCGTACTCGGGAAGCGCGTCGCCTGGCCCGTCCTGGGCGGCACCGGCGGGGCTCTGCTCGCTCATCCGCCCCATCCTGCCGCACGGCACCGACAACGGGTACGGAAGACCACCGACCCCCTGATTCACCCCCTGATGCCCCCTTGCGACGGCCGGACGTGCCACCATCGTGCGGGCGGTGACCGGTGATACGAGACCAAGAAGAGACCATGAAGCAGCAGGGTGTGCACCCCGAGGACGCGGAGGGCACCCCTGGCGCGGCCGCGCGTCCAGGCACCTCCCGTAAGGGTTCGGACGACTCCCGTAAGGGTCCGGACGACCCCCGTAAGGGCCACGACGGCCACGACGACGGAAGCCCGGGACGCGACCCGGCCGGGCCGGAGGGCCGCCGTTTCTGGCCCCCGCAGATCCCCGCCCGCCAGCGCCACTCCAGTGGTACCGACGACGCGCACCACGGTGAGGTCGAGGGCGACGAACCGCTGCTTCCCGCGCGCGTGCACCGCCCCTCCGACCTCATGCGGCTCGGGATCGGCCTGCTGGCCATCGCGCTGCTGCTCGCGCTCGCCGCGTTCGCGCACGGCACCACCTCGGGTCTCGAACAGGACATCCACAAGGGCACGGGCCAGGCGCCCGACCTGCTGATCAAGATCGCGGGGCTGGCGTCCAGCATCGCGATCCTGCTCGTCCCGGTCGCCTTCGCCATCGAGCGGCTGATCAAACGCGACGGTCTGCGCATCGCCGACGGCGTGCTCGCGGCCGTCCTCGCGCACGGGGTGACGCTGGCGACCGACCTGTGGGTCGCGCGGGCCGCCCCCGCCTCCATCCAGGAGGCGCTGACCCAGCCCGCGCCGGGCGACATCCACGCGCTGACCGACCCGGTGCACGGCTATCTCGCGCCGGTCATCGCGTACATGACGGCCGTCGGCATGTCCCGCAGACCCCGCTGGCGCGCGGTGCTGTGGATCGTGCTGCTGCTCGACGCGTTCTCGATGCTGGTCACCGGCTACACCACCCCGTTCGCGATCATCCTGACGGTGCTGATCGGCTGGACCATCGCCTACGGCACGCTCTACGCGGTCGGCTCGCCGAACGTACGGCCCACCGGGCGCACCCTGATGGCGGGCCTCAGGACCGTCGGCTTCCACCCGGTCAGCGCGGTCCGCGAGGAGACCCCGGAGTCGGAGAACGGCGACCGGGGGCGGCGCTACTTCGTCACCCTGGAGGACGGCCCCCCGCTGGACGTCACGGTCGTCGACCGCGAGCAGCAGGCCCAGGGCTTCTTCTACCGCGCCTGGCGCAACCTCACCCTGCGCGGCTTCGCCACCCGCTCCAGCCTCCAGTCGCTCAGACAGGCCCTGGAGCAGGAGGCCCTGCTCGCCTACGCGACGGCCGCCGCCGGCGCCCACGTGCCCCAGCTGATCGCCACCTCCGAGCTGGGCCCCGACGCCGTGATGCTGGTCTACGAGCACACCGGCGGCCGCACCCTGGACTCCCTGCCCGACGACGAGATCACCGACGACCTGCTGCACAAGGTCTGGCACCAGGTGCGGGCGCTGCAGTCCCGGCGCATCGCGCACCGCAGGCTCGCGGGCGACGCCGTACTGGTGGATCGTTCCGGCAAGGTGATCCTCACCGAGCTGCGCGGCGGCGAGATCGCGGCGGGCGATCTGCTGCTGCGCATGGACGTCGCCCAGATGCTCACCACGCTCGGCCTCCGGGTCGGCGCCGAGCGGGCCGTCGCCTCGGCCGTCAAGGTGCTCGGCCCGGACGCGGTGGCCGGCTGTCTGCCGATGCTCCAGCCCATCGCGCTCACCCGCTCCACCCGCGCGACCCTGCGCAGGCTGGCCCGTGAGCGGGCCGAGCGCGAACGCGAGGCGGTGCTTGAGTCCTCCCGGCTGGCCAAGCAGGCGCGGCTCGATGCGGCGTCGCAGGAGGGTACGGCCCTTCCCGAGAAGCCCGACAAGAAGACCGTCCGCGCCGAGCAGCGGGCCGAGAAGCGGGCCATCGACGAGGCGATCGACGAGGCCCGCGAGGAGGACCTGCTCACCCAGATCCGGCACCAGGTGCTGCGGATCAGGCCGCAGGCCCCGGTGGAGCCCGCCCGCCTGGAACGAGTGCGGCCGCGCACCCTGATCAGCTTCATCGCGGGCGCGATCGGCGGGTACTTCCTGCTGACCCAGCTCACCCACATCGAGTTCGGCACGCTGTTCGCGCAGGCCCAGTGGGGCTGGGTGGCGGCGGCGGTGGGCTTCTCCGCGCTCAGCTACGTGGCCGCCGCGATGGCGCTGCTCGGGTTCGTGCCGGAGCGGGTGCCGTTCCTGCGGACGGTGGCGGCGCAGGTGGCCGGCTCCTTCGTGAAGATCGTCGCCCCGGCGGCGGTCGGCGGTGTCGCGCTGAACACGCGTTTCCTCCAGCGGCAGGGCGTACGCCCGGGTCTCGCGGTGGCGAGTGTCGGTGCCTCGCAGCTGTTCGGGCTCGGCTGTCACATCCTGATGCTGCTGTCCTTCGGCTATCTGACCGGTACCGAGAAGACGCCCTCGCTGTCGCCGTCCCGCACGGTCATCGCGGGGCTGCTGACGGTGGCGGTGCTGGTGCTGGTGGTGACCTCGGTGCCGCTGCTGCGGAAGTTCGTGGTGACGCGGGTGCGCTCGCTGTTCGCGGGGGTCGTACCGCGCATGCTGGACGTCCTCCAGCGGCCGCAGAAGCTCGTCACCGGCATCGGCGGCATGCTGCTGCTGACCGGCTGCTTCGTGATGTGCCTGGACGCCTCGATCCGGGCGTTCGGCGACGAGTCGGCGCACCTCAGCATCGCCAGCGTCGCGGTGGTCTTCCTCGCGGGCAACGCGCTGGGCTCCGCCGCTCCCACGCCGGGCGGTGTCGGCGCGGTCGAGGCGACGCTCACGGTCGGTCTGATCGCGGTGGGCCTGCCGAAGGAGGTCGCGGCTCCTGCGGTGCTGCTGTTCCGTCTGCTGACGCTGTGGCTGCCGGTGCTGCCGGGGTGGCTGTCGTTCAACCAGCTGACCCGTAAGGGGGCGCTGTAGCCGCCCCGTAAGGGCGCGCCGCGGGGGACGCCGCGGCGGCCCGGGGCGGGGCCGTACCTCGTACGGCCCGTGCCCCGCGCGCGGTGGCGTGCGCGCCCTGAGGATGGGGACATGGTGACCCCCTCCCGGCTGCGCGCCGCCGCCCTGACCACCAGCGTCGTCCTCCTGGGCGCCCTGCTGGCCGGCTGCGACAGTTCGCCGTCGACCGGGGATCTGACGAAGCAGAAGCTGACGTGGAAGGACTGCCCGGCCCCCTCCGAGGCGGAGGGCGGCGGCACCGCGCCCTCCCCGCTGCCCGGCGGCGCCGAGTGGCAGTGCGCGACCATGCGGGCACCGCTGGACTGGGCCAAGCCCAAGGGCGACACGATCGGCATCGCCCTGATCCGCGCCAAGGCCAGCGGTCCGGCGAGCGAGCGCATCGGCTCCCTCGTGTTCAACTTCGGCGGTCCCGGCGGCAGCGGCGTCACCACGCTGCCCGCGTTCGGCGAGGACTACGCGGCCCTGCGCACCCGGTACGACCTGGTGAGCTTCGACCCGCGCGGGGTGGGCCGCAGCGACCCGGTGACGTGCGAGAGCAACGCCCAGCTGGACACGTACTTCCAGCAGGACGCGACGCCGGACACGACGGCCGAGGAGAAGCAACTCGTCGCCCGTACGCGGAAGTTCAACGACGCCTGCGAGCGGAACTCCAAGAAGGTCCTGCCCCACGTCCGCACCACCGACGCGGCCCGCGACATGGACCTCATGCGCCAGGTCCTCGGGGACTCCAAGCTGCATTACTTCGGCATCTCCTACGGCACCGAACTCGGCGGTGTGTACGCGCACTTGTTCCCCAAGCGGGTCGGCCGTGCCGTCTTCGACGCGGTCGTGGACCCCACCCAGACACCGGAGCAGGGGGCCCTGGGCCAGGCCCGCGGTTTCCAGCTGGCGCTGGACAACTTCGCGGACGACTGCACGTCGAAGATCGAGGACTGCCCGGTCGGGGACACGCCCGAGGACGTGAAGGACCGCATCGCCGCGCTCCTCAAGTCCCTTGAGAAACAGCCCATTCCGGGCCTCCCCCCGCGCAAGCTGACCCAGACCGCCGCGACCAACGGCATCGCGCAGTCCCTGTACTCCAAGGACTTCTGGGAGTACCTGACCGAGGGCCTGGAGGACGCCTACGAGGGCGACGGCAGAATCCTGATGCTGCTCTCCGACTCCATGAACGGGCGCGGCGAGAACGGCGAGTACAGCAACATCACCGCCGCCAACATCGCCATCAACTGCGCCGACGAGAAGCCCCGTTACGACGCCGCCTACGTCCGCGGCAAGCTCTCCGACTTCCGCGCCGCCTCCCCCGTCTTCGGCGACTACCTCGCCTGGGGCATGGTCGGCTGCACCGACTGGGCCGTCCCCGGCGCCGCCGACCACCCCGACGTCCACGCCCCCGGCTCCGCCCCCATCCTGGTCGTCGGCAACACCGGCGACCCCGCCACCCCGTACGAGGGCGCCCGCGCGATGGCCGACGCCCTGGGCGAGGGTGTCGGCGTCGAACTCACCTACAAGGGCCAGGGCCACGGCGCGTACGACAGCAAGAACCGCTGCGTACAGGGCGCGGTGAACGGCTACCTGCTCAACGGCGCGGTCCCGAAGGCGAACACGGTGTGCTCCTGAGCCCGTTGTTCTCGACCGGGCTGCGGACAGGCCCGGTTGGCGCGAGGATTCATGGGGAACGAGTGGACTCCCGACGCGACAGGACGACCATGACCGACGAGGGGCGGCGGATCGCGGAGCTGCTGCGAACCGGTGTGCACCAGCAGGTCTTTCCCGGTGCGGTGTGGGCCGTGGGTGATGCCGGTGGCATCCAAAGCAGTGGTGCCGTAGGGCTGTTGGACCCCGGGCGTCCTGGTGAGCCCATGCGAGTGGACACCCCTTTCGATCTCGCCAGCCTCACCAAGATCCTCGCCGTGTGGTCCGTCGTCGGCACCCTCGTGGAGGCCGGGAAGCTGGACACGCGGGCGCCGCTGGGGAGCTTCTGGTCCGAGGTCGCCGGGCATCCCCTCGGGTCGGTCACCGCGCACCACCTGCTCACCCACACGGCGGGACTTCCCCTGCGGGCCAACCTCAGGAATCTCTACGGCGCCGACCGTCAGGACGTCCGCGACGGCGTGCTCCACGAAGCCCTGCACCGTCCTCCGGGCGAAGCCGTCGAGTACACCGACCGTGCCGCCCTCGTCCTCGGCTACCTCACCGAACACCTCTCGGGCCGGGCGTTGCGCCAACTCGCCGCCGAACGCGTCTGGTTCCCCCTCGGCATGACCCGCACCCGCTTCGGCCCGCTCCCCGCCGACACCGCCGCCCTGTGCGCACCCACCGAGTACGACGACGCCACCGGCGCCCATCTCCGGGGAACCGTCCACGACTTCTCCGCCCGCCTGCTCGGCGGAGTGTGCGGCATCTCCGGCGTCTTCTCCGTCGCCGACGACCTGGCCCGTTTCCTGCGCCACCTTCTCGCCCCGGGCGCGGACACCTTCGGACCGTCCTGGGTGAAGAACTCCCTGCGCGTCCGGACAGCCCAACTCACCCCACCCCGCGGCCTCTTCTGGCACCCGGCCCCCGGCACCGCCCCCGCCGACGACATCTGGACGCACTACGGCTTCACGGGAACCGGCATGTGGATCAGCCCGAAACAGGGCCGCTGGGCACTCCTCCTCACCAACAAGCTCTTCTACAACCGGGACCGGGGCCCGATCACCGCCGTACGGAACGGTTTCCGGACGGCGGCCTTCGCGCGCCCGTAGTGTCTGCCCGGCGATACCGTCGCTCGCGGCGCGCTACGCCGGCTGAAGGGGGGAGCTGTGGCTGTTCGGGATGGCGGCTCCGCCGCGACCGGCTACGCCGAGATCCGGCAGTACTGCTCGGCCGCGGCGCAGGCTCTCGAAGACGCGGGGATGCCGCCGGGAGAGCGGTGGGACGAGGCCGGGGGGACGGCCTTCTACTGGACCGAGGGGGATCGGGCGCTTCGTCAGGGGCCCTGGGGGCACGGGGTCGTGGTGTTCTGGGGGGTCAGGGGTGGGCGTCGGGGCTGGGGGTGCGCGCCCCTCGACGCGGCGGGCGGTCCCGCGCTCGATGCCGTGACGTGGCTGCCCGTCGCCCCCTGGGTCGCTCCCGGGCTGCTGGTCGGGCAGCTTCGGCGTCTGTTCGCCGAAGGGGTCGAGGCGCCCGAGCGCGCGGGCTGATGAAGCCCGCCTACGCGCCCGGCCGCAGCCCTACGGCGCCTCCGGCGGCAAGATGAACAGCCCCGCCACCTTCTCGTCGTCGTCGAAGGCGACCCGCGCCTTCATGTCGCCGGCCTCGTAGCGGAGGGGGACGTCGACGACCGTGTGATCGCCGACGCGGCGGACGAAGGGGGCGGTGTCGGGGTAGGACTCGAAGGCGCCGACCAGGCCGGCGACGGCGGCGAGGCCGTTGCCGCGGACCTCGTCGGTGAAGGCCTCCAGGACCTGGGAGTTGAAGGAGCGCCGTGCTTCGTCCATGCGGTTCTCCAGGACGTCCCGCACGATCCGCGTCGCGCGTTCGGCCGCGTCCGTCATGCGCACCGTCTTGTCCATGGGTTCTCCCGTCCGGGGATCGATGGGTTTGCCGAACCGCTGGAAGGCGGCCTGGCGGGTGACGCCCAGCAGGTCACCGATCTCCTGCCAGGTGTGGCCCGCGTCCCGGCACTGCCGCACGCACAGCCTGAGCACCTGCTCCGCGAGCGCGTCCACGTCCCGGGACCGGCGGACCAGGTCCAGATACGCGGGGGCGCTCAGCGGACTGCCCACCGCCCCGGCCAGCGCGGAGGCGTGCCCCGCCAGCAGGGCGCCCTGTCAAGGGAGCCTTTACACGCTTCGGAAGCGGCACCCCCGGGCCGGCACTCCCCGCCCGCACAACCCCCCGCAACAACGACAGAGGCCCACCGCGCCCGCACAATGCGGCGCCGTGGGCCTCCCTCAAGCAAGAAACTCAGTACACCGGCTTCTCCGGCTCGATCTGGTTCACCCAGCCGATCACGCCGCCGCCCACGTGCACCGCGTCGGCGAACCCCGCCGACTTCAGCACCGCGAGGACCTCCGCGCTGCGGACGCCCGTCTTGCAGTGCAGGACGATCCGCTTGTCGTGCGGGAGGGTCTCCAGGGCGGAGCCCATGAGGAATTCGTTCTTCGGGATCAGCTTGGCGCCCGGGATGGAGACGATCTCGTACTCGTTCGGCTCGCGGACGTCGATGATCTCGATGTTCTCGCCGTCGTCGATCCACTCCTTGAGCTGCTTGGGAGTGATCGTGGAGCCGGTGGCGGCCTCCTGGGCCTCCTCGGAGACGACGCCGCAGAACGCCTCGTAGTCGATGAGCTCCGTGACGGTCGGGTTCTCGCCGCACACCGCGCAGTTCGGGTCCTTGCGGACCTTGACCTGGCGGTACTGCATCTCCAGGGCGTCGTAGATCATCAGGCGGCCCACCAGCGGGTCACCGATGCCCGCGAGGAGCTTGATCGCCTCGTTGACCTGGATGGAACCGATGGACGCGCACAGCACGCCGAGCACGCCGCCCTCGGCGCAGGAGGGGACCATGCCGGGCGGCGGGGGCTCCGGGTAGAGGCAGCGGTAGCAGGGGCCGTACTCGGACCAGAAGACGGAGGCCTGGCCGTCGAAGCGGTAGATCGAGCCCCAGACGTACGGCTTGTTCAGCAGCACGCACGCGTCGTTGACCAGGTAGCGCGTGGCGAAGTTGTCCGTGCCGTCCACGATCAGGTCGTACTGGCCGAAGATCTCCAGCACGTTCTCGGCTTCCAGCCGCTCCTCGTGCAGGACCACGTTCACATACGGGTTGATGCCCTTGACCGTGTCCCGCGCGGACTCGGCCTTGGAGCGGCCGATGTCGGCCTGGCTGTGGATGATCTGGCGCTGGAGGTTCGACTCGTCGACCTCGTCGAACTCCACGATGCCGAGCGTGCCGACACCCGCCGCCGCCAGGTACATCAGCGCGGGCGAGCCCAGGCCGCCGGCACCCACGCAGAGCACCTTGGCGTTCTTCAGCCGCTTCTGCCCGTCCATCCCGACGTCCGGGATGATCAGGTGGCGGGAGTACCGGCGGACCTCGTCTACGGTGAGCTCTGCGGCGGGCTCGACCAGGGGTGGCAGCGACACGGGGACTCCGTTGGTCGGTCGTTCACTACGGTTGTTCTTCCCGTAACACTGCCACGCGTTTCTTCATTCCGAGACACCCGTTCCGACCCGCGAGACGATGTCGTCCCAGTGGCCGGGCATGGTCTCCCAGGGGTTCTCCTGGCCGCCCCGGTCGGTGCGGTCGGTGAGGTAGACGGTGCCCGCGCCCTGCCAGCGGGCGATGCGCAGCGCCTCCTCCAGATGGCCGCGCGGCACGCCGTGGACGACGTGACAGAACCGGTCGGCCGGGTAGTCGGCCGTCCACTCCGCGACCTGCGACCAGCGGTACTCGGTCCAGGGGCCCCGGAACGTGAGCAGCTGGTCGGCGTTCTCCGCGTACCCCGGGTGCGGATGGCAGCCGTGGCCGAGCACGAGGTACGCGTCCTCGCGCAGCGCCCGCAGGGTGGTGGCCAGGCGGCGGACCTCCGGGAGCGCGGCGCGGTCGGCCGGGCAGCGCTCCAGGAGGAAGCCGTCCACCCGGTACCAGTCGAGGTGGCGGTGGGCGTCGCCGAGCAGGTCGGCGTACGGGCGCGTGCCGTGGGCCAGGTCGAGATGGCCCAGGACGCGCACGCCGCCGTCGCGCAGCCGGCCCGCCGCCTGAAGACAGTGCGGGTCGGGGCGGACGCCCGGGCCCGCCGCCACGTTGAGCACGACCCAGTCGAGCGGGGTGCCCGGGCGGGTGAGTTCCGCCCACTGGGACGGGGCGACCAGGGGGTGGGCGTAGTCGTAGATCCCGAGGCCGGTACGCACCGCGGTACTGCCGGCGCCCCCGGCCTTCATCAGATCCGGTCCCCCGCCGCTACCCGTCAGGTCCGAGCCCCCACCACCACCCGTCAGATGCGGCACGCCGCCGCCACCCGTCAGATTCGGCACGCCGCCTCCATCCAGATGTCGGCCAGCGACTCCTCCAGGTTGATCCGGGGGCGCCAGCCGAGCCGGTCCCGCGCCGTGCGGACATCGGCCTGCTGCCAGCTGCCGCAGCCGTCCGGGTAGGGGAAGGCGACCGGTCCCGCGTGGTCGGCGTCGCCGCGCGGATGGCCGAGCGGGCCGCGCAACGGGCCTGGCGGGGCGTCGAGTTCGTGCAGGGAGCCGCCGTACCCTGCGACCCGGGCGAGCACGGCGGCCGCGTCGCGCAGCCGGACCGCGCGGCCCGAGCCGATGTTGATGACGCCCTGGGCGGCGGAGAGCGAGGCCGCGTGCACCGCGCGCGCGACATCGCGTACGTCCACGAAGTCGCGCTGGACGCCGAGGCCGCCGAGCTTCAGTTCGCCGTCGCCGGACTGCATGGCACGGCGCATGGCCTCGGCGAGCCTGCCCAGCGGGGAGCCGGCCGGGGTGCCTGGACCTGCGGGCGAGAACACCCGCAGGACGACGGCGTCGAGGCCCGAGCCGAGGACCAGTTCCGTCGCGGCGAGCTTGCTGACGCCGTACGGGCCGCCGGGGCGGGGTACGGCGTCCTCGGCCGTGGAGGAGCCGGGCTGGCTGGGACCGTACTCGGAGCCGCAGCCGATCTGCACCAGCCGGGCCCCGCAGCCGCTGCGCCGCAGCGCCTCGCAGACGGTGGCCACGGCGACCGTGTTGTGCCGGGTCAGCTCACGGGCGCCGCCCCTGGTGGCGCCCGCGCAGTTGACGACGACTCCGGGGTGGACGGCGTCCAGGAACCGGGTGAGCGCGCCGGGGCTGCCGGTGGCGAGGTCGAAGCGGACGTCGGCGTCGTCGCCCCGGCCCAGCGCGGTGAGCTGGACGGCGGGGTCGGCGAGCAGCCGGTCGGCGACGAAGCGGCCGATGTATCCGTTGGCTCCGATCAGCAGGACCCTCATCGGGCGGCTCCCGGGGTGCGCGGTGTGGCAGCTCCCAAGGACCCGGACGCTCCGGGCGTTCCGTGTCGGGAGGTGGTCATCTGGTGTTCTCCTTCGCGGGGTCTGAGGGGCGGGATGTGTCCCGGCGCGGGGCCGGGCACCGCCCGCCGGGTGCCGCCCTGCCCTGGACGGGCTGCGGCGGGACCGGTCGGGGACGGCGGTGGGGGGTTCACTCGGCCGCTCCGGTGGGGGCGTGGGCCGAGGCGCGGGTGAGGGTGCGCAGCGCGTGGACCAGCAGGGCCACCGCGCCGGCGCCACAGACGAGGACGGGTACGGCGGCCGGTCCCCCGGCGTCCACCAGCCGCTGGACGGGGACGGCGGCGAACCCGCAGCCGGGCAGCCGGCCGGTCAACACCAGGGCGGGCGAGGCCAGTTCGGCGATCGCCGCCGCGCCGAGCACCACGGCGGGGGCGTGCCGGTGGTGGTACGCGGTGAGCAGCCGGGCGAGCAGCAGCAGCGCGCCGAGAGTGAGGGCCTGCCAAGCGGCCGAGGGTTCGCGCAGTACGGCGGCGGAGACGGCCAGCAGGGCGGCGAGCGCGGCCAGGTACAGCGCGAGGGCGCCGAGCAGCAGGGGCCGGGCGGCTGCGGTGAAGTCCTCCAGGCCCCGGCTGCCCGCGAGCCTGCGGTGGGCGGCGGCCGCGAGCAGGTGGGCGCACCAGGCGGCCGGGGCGAGGGACAGCAGCAGGGCCAGGACGGGCGCGAGGGCCACCGGCCACGCTCCGTCCGGCGCGAGGGTCGGCGCGTCGTCGGGGCCGCCGCTGATCACGGCGCTCAGGAAGCCGTCGCCGAGGAGGGCGTGGGCGAGGAGGCAGAGGACCGCCGCGCGGGTGCCGAGCGAGGGCTGCCGTACGGCCGTGCCGGGCCGGGTGGCCAGCGGGCCCCGGCGCAGCGCGGCGGCGACGGCACCGCCGGTGAGGAGCAGGGCGCCGAGTCCGGTCAGCAGCCGGGCCTGGCCGTGGGTGAGGAGCAGCCCGGCGGCGGCCGCGGCGGCGAGCGCGCCGGGCAGCAGGGTGAGCAGGACCCAGTCGGTACGGATACGGGGGCCGGGGCCGGGGTCCGCCGGGGGCTGCGGTTCGTCGTCGCGGGGGACGCGGGCGTACAGCTCCTCGGCGAGCGAGAAGACGTCGCGGTGCCGGAAGCGGGCGGCGGTGCGGTCGGTGACACCGTGCGCCTCAAGACCTGCCGCGATCTCCAGCGCGTCGACGGCCCTCTCGCACAGGTCCCGGTGCTGGTGCAGCAGGGACTTCACGGGGTCGGCGGTGCCGCGCCGGGGGGTGGTCTTCGCGGGGCCCGCCGACACCTGGGGTGCCTCGGGGGCGACCGTCTCGGCCGGTCCGATGCCCTCGGACCCGGCGTCTCCGTCCACGCGCGCGCTCATCGTCGTACCGCCCCGCTCTCCCGCCGTTCTGCCGCCGCTCATCGCGTCCCCTTCCCTGCCGTCGCCGCCACCGGGCGGGACGGATCGGGGTCCGCCCAGGCCGGGGCCGGGCGTGCCGCGGGGGCGGTGAGGCGGCCGGGGGCGTGGATCTCGGCCGGGGTGGCGAAGGGCAGGGGCTCGCCGGTGTCGTCGCGGTGGACCGGACAGTGCGAGACGATCTCCAGGTAAATGCCGTGAAATGCCGTGATGTTCTGTTCGACGCCGAGCAGTTCGACCGCGCGGGCCCGGGCGGCGGCGCCCAGGCGGGCCCGCCGCTCGGGGTCGCGCAGCAGCGTCACGCACGCCTCCGCGAGCGCCCGGGGGTTGCGCGGGGGTACGACGAGCCCGGTGCCGCCGATGACCTCCACCACCGCGCCCACGTCGGTGGAGACGGTGGCCCGGCCGCAGAACATGGCCTCGGCCAGGCTGACCGGGAAGCCCTCGACCACGCTGGAGAGGACCACGACGGCCCCCGACGCGTACGCCTCCGCCAGGCTCGGCACCTCGGGGCCGCCGATCCCGTCGAAGGAGACGGGGTTGTCCCCGACCTCGTGCACGCCCTCCGCCTCGTCCGGGAAGAGCTGGGCGGCGAGCGCCCGGCAGTGCCCGAGGTACGCCTCGCCCTCGGCGTCCGCCGGTACGCCCACGATGCGCAGCCGCGCGGCGGGCTCCTCCCGGCGGATCTCGGCGAAGGCGTGCAGCAGCGAGATGAGGTCCTTGGCGGGCTCGATCCGCCCGACCCACACCAGCGTGCCGGGGTCGGAGCGGTCGGGCCCCTCCCCCACCTCGGTGAAGCGGGCGGCGTCCATCCCCGGGTGGACGGTCCTGATCCGGGCCCGGTCGGCTCCGCACCGCTCCTGCCAGCGGCGGGCGTGGGCGTTGCCCGGGGTGAGGATCTCGGCCCTGCGGTAGACCTCGGCGGCCAGCCTGCCGTGGAAGGCGGCGAGCAGCGCGCGGACGGCGGGGGCGGCGGCGTCGGGCCCGAGGGCGAGGTAGCGCGAGCGCAGCTGGACGCCGTACTCGGTGACGAGCAGGGGCACCCCGGAGAAGTGCCGGGCGAGCAGCCCGGGCAGGGCCGCGGTGCCGCCGGAGGCGGCGTGGCAGAGGTCGGCGGCGGCCAGGGCGTCGTCGCCGTACCAGCCGAGGGAGAGCGGGCGCAGGGCGCGCTCCAGGTGGTCGGTGACGGTGAGCAGATCGGGCACCCGGGCCTCGCGGGCGGTGTGCGGTGCGCCGGGTGCGCGACAGGCACGCTCCAGGGCGCGTACGGCGGTCTCGGAGCGGAGCGCGCCGGTCAGCGGGCCTTCCTCGCGGGCGAGTTCGGCCAGGCGGTACAGCGCGTTGCCGAAACGGTCCGCCAGTTCCCCGGACGCGGGCGCCTGACCGGCACCGGGCCCGCTCCAGACGGCCGCGAGGAGTTCGCCGTAGGACTCGGCCAGACGCCTGCGGGCGCGCCGGCCGAGGGCGGGTCCCTCGTCCTCGGTGGTCCACAGCGGGGCCGTACGCACCCGGTGGACCTGCGGGGGGAGGGTGACCCAGCCCGCCCGCTCCTGGTCGTGGTCCCGGCTGAGCGCGTAGACGTCGAACTCGTGCTGCCCGAGCCCGCGCACGAGCCGGTCGCACCAGATCCCGGCGTCACCGCTCACATACGGATAGCCACCCTCCGTAAGCAGTCCGATGCGCACGCGTGCACCCCCGATCTCCCGTGTGTGGGAGCCGCCGTCCTCCCGGCGGCTCGCAGCGGGACGAACGTATGCGGACAAGGCGGTGGCGCGACGGACGGTTGTCCATCGCGCCACCAAAAGGGGTGAACGGTCGTAACTTTCGCGTGCGGGGCGCGTTCCGACGCGCTAAGACGGGTGCGAAGCCCGGTGCGCCGCCGCGCGTCCGCGTCAGGCGGCCGCGGGCTCCCGCCGGGCCGCCCGCCGCTCGGCGGCCAGCTCCGGGTCCAGGGCCGGTACGGCGGCCAGGAGTTCACGGGTGTACGGGTCGCTCGGGCTGTCGTACACCTCGTCGGCCGGGCCCGCCTCCACGATCCGGCCCCGGCGCATGACCGCGACCCGGTCGCTGACCTGGCGGACCACGGCGAGGTCGTGCGCGACGAACACCAGCGCCAGGCCGAGTTCGCGGCGCAACTCGTCGAGCAGCGCCACCACTTGGGCCTGAGTGGTCACGTCCAGCGCGGAGACCGGCTCGTCGCAGACCAGGACGCGCGGGTCGGCCGCGAGCGCCCGCGCGATGCCGACGCGCTGGCGCTGGCCGCCGCTGAACTCGTGCGGGTAGCGGTCGCGTTGGGAGGCGTCCAGACCGACCCGCTCAAGGAGTCCGGTCACGCGCTCCCGGATGCGGGCCTCGTCCCGCTCGCCCTGCGCGCGCAGCGGGTCGGCGATCGAATCGCCCACCGTGCGGCGGGGGTTGAGGGAGGAGGCGGGGTCCTGGAAGACCATCTGCACGGAGGGGTCGACCCCGGTGTGCGGGCGCCCCTGGTAGGTGATCGTCCCTGCGGTCGGCTCCAGGAGCCCGACCAGCATCCGGCCGAGCGTGGTCTTGCCGCTGCCGCTCTCGCCCACGATGCCGAGGGTCTCGCCCCGGCGCAGGGTCAGCGACACGTCGTCCACGGCCGTGAACGCCCGCTTCCCGCGCCCGAATCGGCGCCCGAGCCCGCTCGCCTCCAGGACGACGTCCCCGGGCTTCTCGGCGGGCGCCTCGCGACGCACCTCCAACTTGGGTACGGCGGCCAGGAGTTCGCGGGTGTACGGCTCGGCGGGCGCGCCCAGCACCTGGGCGACCGGGCCGCGTTCGACGGCCCTGCCGTGCCGCATCACCAGCACGTCGTCCACGCTCTCGGCGGCCACGCCCACGTCGTGCGTGACGAGGAGCAGGCCCATGCCGGTCTCCTCGCGCAGGGTGTGCAGCAGGTCCAGGATCTGGGCCTGCACGGTGACGTCGAGGGCGGTGGTCGGCTCGTCCGCGATGAGCAGTTCGGGCTCGCAGGCCAGCGCCATGGCGATCAGGGCGCGCTGGCGCATACCGCCGCTGAACTCGTGCGGGCGCGAGCGGGAGCGCCGGAGCGCGTCCGGGATGCCGACCCGGTCGAGCACCTCGACGGCCCGCGCGCGGGCGGCCCGCCGGGAGGCGCGGGTGTGGACGCGGTAGACCTCCGCTATCTGGTCGCCGACCGCGTAGTACGGGTCGAGCGAGGACAGCGGGTCCTGGAAGACCATGGCGGCCTTCGCGCCCCGCAGCCGCCTCAACTCCTCCTCCGTGGCGGCCTCCACGTCGGTCCCGGCGACCCGGACCGCCCCCGCGACCTCGGCTCCGGTGCCCCGGTGCAGGCCCAACAGGGCGCTCGCGACAGTGGACTTGCCGGAGCCGGACTCGCCGACGAGGGCCAGCGCGGCCCCGGCCTCCAGGCTGAAGGAGAGTCCGTCCACGGCCCTCAGGCCGCCGAAGTCGACGGTGAGATCGGTGACTTCGACCAGGCTCATGCGATGACCACCCGTCGGTCGGCCACGGCGTACAGGACGTCCGCGACGGCATTGGCGACGATCACGAAGAAGGCGACGACCAGGACCATGCCCACGACCACCGGCAGGTCCACCACCTTGACCGCGCGCACCAGTTCCTGCCCGATGCCCGGCAGCCCGAACAGCGTCTCGGTGAGGACGGCGCCGCCGATGCCCGAGCCGAGGTTGTTCGCGTTCAGGGCGATGACCGGGGCGAGCGCGCCGCGCAGGGCGTGCCGTCCGACGATGGCCCGCTCGCTGACGCCGTAGGCGCGGAAGGTGCGGATGTGGTCCTCGGCGAGGGTCTCCAGCATCGCCGAGCGGGTGAGCCGGGCGAAGGGCGCCGACTCGATCAGGGCGAAGGACAGCCAGGGCAGCAGCAGTCCCCACGCCCACTGCTCGGGGTCGTCGGTGAGCTTCACGTACTGCGGGAAGGGCAGCAGCTGGAGTTCGCCGCAGACGACGATCACCAGGACCAGTCCGAGCACGAAGACCGGGGTGGCCCAGCCCGCGAGGGTGAGCACGGTCAGCACCCGCTCGGAGAGCCGGCCGCGCCGCCAGGCGGAGAGCACGCCGGTGCCGACGCCGATGATCAGCCACAGCACCATGGCCCCGGCGACCAGCGAGAGGCTGACCGGAAGGCGGGTCAGGATGATGTCCATGACCTGCTGGTCGGTCTGGTACGACAGGCCGAGGCAGGGCGCGGGGCAGTGCTCGACGGAGGTGCCGGTGGAGTAGTCCTGGCCGGCGAAGATGCCTTCCAGGAAGTGCCAGTAGCGCACGTAGAGCGGGTCGCCGAGGTGGAGCTGGCCGGCGACCTGGTGGACCTGTTCCGGGGAGCAGCGCGGGCCGCAGGTGATCTGGGCGACGTTGCCGGGGGTGGCGTAGAAGACCACGTAGACGAGGACCGAGACGGCGAGCAGGGTGATGACCGTGCCCACCGCGCGGCGCAGCAGGAATCCGCCGAAGCCGTTCACTGGGCGTCCTCCTCAGTCGTACCCGCCCGCTTCGCGGAATCCTGTGCCGCGGACGCCTGCTTCGCGGAAACCCGCGCCGCGGAAGCCTTCTTCGCGCTCCCGCGCCCCGTACCGACCCGCAGCCGCGACGCCGCGCGCGGGTCGAGAGCCGTACGCACGCCGTCGCCGAAGACGGTGAGGGCGAGGACGGTGACGAAGAGGGCGCCGGCCGGGAAGAGCAGGTACTGCGGCGCGGACTGGTACCAGATGTCGGCCGAGGTGATCATCTGTCCCCAGGAGGGCGTGGGCGGCTTCACGCCGACGCCGAGGAAGGACAGGGCGGCCTCGGTGGAGATGTTGGTGGGCATGAGCAGCGCGGCGTAGGTGATGACGGGCGCGGCGAGGCCGGGCAGCAGCTCGCGGCGGGCGACGCTGACGGCGCCCCAGCCGCTGAGCCGGGCGGCGGCGACGTAGTCGAGCCCCTTGAGGGCGAGGGCCTGCGCGCGGACGACCTTGGCGAGGTTGCCCCATGCGACCAGGCCGATGACGAAGGCGACCAGGACCGGGCGCGGGAAGCTCGTGGGCACGATGGCCAGCAGCGCGAGCGCCATGATCATCAGCGGCAGGGAGACGATGATGTCCGTGACGCGGCTGAGGAGCTGGTCGACCCAGCGGTTGCCGAGGGCGGCGGCGACACCGATGGTGACGCCGACGGCGACCTGGACGACGGTGGCCGCGAGGGCGACGCCGAGCGAGACGCGGGCGCCGTAGACCATGCGCGCGAACAGGTCGCGGCCGGTCTGCGGTTCGACGCCGAACCAGTGCTCGGCGCTGATCCCGCCGAGCGGCCCGACGGGCACGCCGCCGCGCGCGGAGTCCACGAGCGCGGGGTGGTAGGTGGTCGGGTCCTGGCCCTCCAGTGCGGTGAGCAGGGGCGCGGCGAGCGCGATCAGGACGAGCAGGGCGACGACGGCCGCGGCGGCCAGGGCGGCGCGCCGGGTGCGCAGCCGTCGCCAGAACAGACGGGCCCCCGAGGCCGCCGGGACGGAAAGGTCCGTCCCGGCGGCCTCGACGGCGACGAGGGCGTCACTCACGGGGTCACTTCACCGCGACCTGGGAGATGTCGAGCACGCCGGTCCAGTCGCTGATCACGATGTTCTTGACGTCCGAGCCGTACAGGCGCTTGTAGACGGGGTGGAACAGCGGGACGGTCAGGGCCTGCGCGCCGATCTTCTTGTCGAGCGCGCCCCAGCGGGCGGCGGCGGCGTTCAGGTCGGTCAGCTTGTTGATGGCGTCGATCTCGTCGTTGACCGACTTGTCGTTCAGCAGGCCGTTGTTGAAGTTGGAGCCGTCGCGGACGATCTGGCGGCCGTCGAAGATCGGGGCGAGGAAGGGACCGCCGGAGGGCCAGTCGGCACCCCAGTGCGCGAGGAAGAAGCCGGGCTCGGTCTTCACGTTGTGGATCTTGTCCCGGTAGTCGTTGTCCTCCAGGCCCTGGAGCTTGACGGTGATGCCCGCCTTCTTCAGCGCGTCCTGGAGCGCGGTGGCGATCTCCGGGCTGGTCTCGAAGTCCTTGCTGTTGGAGTGGGTCAGGGTCACGGTGAGACCCTTCGCGTAACCCGCCTCCTTCAGCAGCTCCTTGGCCTTGGCCGGGTTGCCGGACTTACCGGCCGGGAACGGGTCGTACGGCGTGTAGCCGAAGGACTTCTGGTCCGGCAGGAAGGTGGTGGCCGGCTCGGCGAGCGCGGAGCCGCCGGCGGCGTTGATCACCGAGGAGCGGTCCACGGCGTACGAGATGGCCTCGCGCACCTTGGGGTTGTTGAACGGCTTCACCTTCGGGTTGAAGGCGATGTAGTTCGTGTAGCCGAAGTGGCCGGTGCCCACGCGGTCGGCGAGCTTCTTGTCGCCGCTGACGCGGGCGAGTTCGGCCGGGCCGAGGTTGGTGTCGGTGGTGACGGCGGCGGCGTCCGCGCCCTGCGAGGAGGAGAGCCGCTGGTTGATCACGGAGGAGTCGAGCCCGGAGCGCACGTCGATGGTGTCGGGGTACGCCTTGCGCTCGTCGTCACCGCTCCAGTGCGCGTTGCGCTTGAGCAGGACGTGCTCGCCGTCGTTGTCGTTGCGCACGACGCGGTACGGGCCGGAGGAGACCGGGTGCTCCTCGTACTTGGTGCCCTTGTCCTTGGCCTTGGGCACCGGCGCGAACTGCGTCTGGGTGGCCAGGTAGGGGAACTCGCCCTCGGGCTTGTTGAGATGGAAGACGATGGTCCGCGCGTCGGGCGTCTCGATCGCGGCCAGGCCCTTCTTGTCCTTGTACGGGCCCTGGTACTTGGCGGCACCGGTCAGCCAGTCGCGCAAGTAGGGGGCGCCGCCGGAGAGTTCGGGGGCGAAGGAGCGCTCGATGCCGTACTTGATGTCCGCCGAGGTGATCGGCGTGCCGTCCTCGTACTTCAGGCCGGGCTTCAGGGTGTACGTCCACACGGTCGCGTCCTTGCTGGGACGCCCGGTGTCGGTGGCGAGGTCGGGGACCACCTTGGCGCCCGCCGCGCCGTTCTCGCGGTTGCGCGTGGTCAGGGTGCGGAAGACCAGCGAGGGGACGTTGCCGCCGCCGGAGGTGTAGAGGCGGGCCGGGTCGAAGTCCGACTGGGGCTGGGAGTTCAGCACGGTGAGGGTGCCGCCCTTGTGGGGCGTGGAGTCGCCGCCGGCGCCCTTGGCATCGTTGTCCTTCGGACCGCAGGCGGCGGCGCCCGCTGCCACGACCAGGCCGACGGATGCCGCTGCCACGCGGCGCGCTATGAGGGACGGTTGACGCATCGGAATAGACGACCTCTCGGGGGAACCCCCGGGAATTTCCCGAAGGGTGAGACACAGGGACGAGGAATGAGACATCCGCGGACGGATGTCGGCCCCGGCGTCGATCGTCGAGAGGTCCGCGACCCCAAGGGGGCGCAAACAGGGAGGAAAAGGGATATCCCGACGCGAACGCCGAAGCGGCGGCGTCAGCGACAGTGAATGTCGGCCACGCAGAGCGCGGTCACGCCGATGAGCGCCAGCTCGATGGCGGCGCTACGGCAGACGGCGGGACGGGACCACATGCGCAGAAATATGAACGAACATGCGACTCATGTCAATGTGACGTAAGGGGCGGCGGTCAACTCACCGGGTACGGCCAGGGGTTGGGCAGGCAGTGGATTCCGTCGTGATCGAGGAACTTGGTCTGCTGCTGCATGACCGGCGCGAGTTCGCCGTCCTTCTGGCAGGTGACATGGCCGTGGCCGAGACGGTGGCCGACCTCGTGGTTGATGAGCATCTGCCGGTAGGCGTGGATCTTCGCGTCGCCGTAGGTCACGCTGCCCTGCGCCCAGCGGTAGGCGTTGATCATCACGCGCTCGGTGGCCGCCGAGTCACAGGAGACGTTGTCCTCGGTGGTGTCCAGGCCCGACTTGGCGCACCAGACGGCGGTGGTGCCGGGGCTGGCGAGCGTGATCACGAAGTCCGGCTTGCCCTTCGAGACGCGCTCGAAGGTGCGGGCGCCGTCGTGGGACCAGCTGCGGTCGTCGTTGAGCGTCTTCTGCACGGCGTCGGCGAAGAGGGCGCCGTCCAGGCCGAGCCCCTGCTCCACGTCGACGCGGTAGGTCAGCTTCTGTCCGGTGCCGGGGGCCTTGGCGAAGCCGGGCACGGCCTCGAACTTCCCCGAGCCCTTGAGCTTCGCGCCCAGCGGATAGAGGCGGCCCATCTTCTGCTCGTACGTCAGCGGGACGGCGCTCGGCGCGGCCGAGGGGGCGGCCTGGGCGGCGGTGCGCGCGCCCTCGGTGCCGTCGGCGGCGGTGCGCGACTGGCCGTCCGCCCGGCCGTCGGCCACCTGTCCGGCGACGACGACCGCGAGCACGGTGGTCACGGCGGCGGCCGCGACGCCGGTGAACGTACGCCCCTTGGTGCCGTGCCGCCGCACGGGCGGCCCGAACGGCTCGGTGGGGGCGCCGGCGGGCTCGACGGGCGCGGTGACGCGCGGCGCGGCGGCGGCCGACTCCGCCTCGAAGGCGTCCAGATAGTCCTGCCGGGGTCCGCGCCCGGACCCGCCGGCCGGTGGCGCGGCAGCGGCCGGTTCGGCCCGCCGCTGCCGGGGGAACGGCCGCCGCGGACCCGGGGCCGCACCGGCCCCGTCCCGCCCGGGCGGGTGGAACACGCCCCAGCCGCCGCCCTCTTCACGCACCTCGGGGTGACCGCCGCGGGTCTGCCCGTCCCCGAACGGGGGACCGCTCCGCGCGGCCGGACCACCGGGACCGCGCCCGGCGCCCCCGGTCATGGGACCGGTGCCGTAGGACGGGGCGGAGCCATGGGCGGCACCCGCCGCCGGCGCCGCCGGACCCTGCTGCCCCGCGAAACCGTCCCACCCGTCCCGCGCGCCCGGAATCCCTCCGCCGGCCTCCGCCGCCGTGCCCTCGGCCCGCTGCGTCTGCGCAGGGGCGGCCGTGTCCCTCGGGGTCGGGCCCCGGCGGCTGTGACGTCCCACCCCTGACCTCAGCTCTCTGAATCCGAACCGGCTTCGTGTGCGCCGGAGTTCACTTCTTTCGCGGCCGATCCGCCTTGCTCGCCGAGGAGTTCACGGAATGCGGTCGCGACGACCTCCGGGTATTCCATCATCGCCACGTGCCCGGCGTCCGGGAGGGACAGCGAACGGGAATCGCGGAAGGCGCGGGCGGCCTTGGCGGCCATGCGGAAGCCTACGAGCTGGTCACGGCCGCCGTAGACCAGCAGCGTGGGCGCGAGGACACGTTCGGCCTGGCGCCACAGCCCCTGCTGACCGCCCAGGGTGTACGCGTTGACGATACCGCGCGCGGAGCGGGCCATCGCGTCCCAGAAGTACGGCAGCCGCAGCCGCCGTTCGAGCTCCTCGACCGCGTACTGGAACGCCTCGGGCGACACGCGCGCGGGGTCGCCGTAACAGAGCGCCATGACACCGCGCACCCGCTGCTCGGCCGTCCACTCGCGGGTGAGCCGGTTGAAGAGCGCGGCGATGCCCGGCACCCCGAGCAGTCCGGTGGGCGCGGCGCTGCGCTGGACGCGCAGTTCGGGCAGGGCCGGGGAGACCAGGGTGAGCGTGCGCACCAGGTCGGGGCGTACGGCGGCCACCCGCGTGGAGACGGCGCCGCCCAGGGAGTTGCCGAAGAGGTGGACCGGACCGCGTCCGGCGGCGTCGAGATAGCGGATGACGGCGCGCGCGTGCCCGGTGACGGAGTAGTCGCCGTCGTCGGGCGGCGGGGAGTCGCCGAAGCCGGGCAGATCGAGCGCCTCGCTGTCCACGACGCCGTCCAACTCGGCCATCAGCAGCGACCAGTTCTGCGAGGAACCGCCGAGCCCGTGGACGTACAGCGCGGGCGGCAGCCCCTCGCGGGCGCCGGGGCGGGAGCGGACCGAGAGCGTGACGCCCGGCAGCCCCACCGACCGCATCCGCTCGCCCTCGCCGACCCTGACGGGCGCGACCCTCGGCAGGACGCTGGCGGCCGGGAGCGACGGCGACTCGGTCGAAGACATGCGGCAATGTTACGAGACGATCACACCGCTATTCATGTGTTCGCCGTCACAGCACGCGTCCCGGCGTTCACAGGTGAGGTCCGCCGTGCGGCGGGCAGATGGCATGGCGTCCCGTCGAGGTGTCTCCTAGGCTCGTACAGCGGGAAGCCGCGCGGTGCCCGCTGCCCCCGGTGCCGCCTCGACCGACGCTCTCAGGAAGCCGACGTCCTCAGGAAGGGAGCCCGCCATGGCCTACGACCCCACCGAGCCGGACGCGATCGAGGAGCAGGAGGCCGCGGGCGGCACGGTCGCGGAGATCGGTGTCGAGGAGCCCGAGAACGACGCCGCCGAGCAGCAGGCCGGCCTCGCGGACGACCGGGACGAGCCCCTGACCGACGTGGACCCGGCCAAGGCCAACGAGGCCGATCTGATCGAACAGGCGCGCGTGGTCACCCTCGACGAGGACGACTACCGCTGACCTCACCGGATGCTCACCGGACCCCGCCGGAGCCCCGCCGGAGCCCCTCCGCGCCCGCGACCGGCGCACGGCGCCGCGTTCCGCGCCTTCCGCCCGCCGTCCGGTACGTGAAATTCTGCGCTCGCACCGCGCACACCACGATTACCGAAAAGTACGATGGCCGCGCGGCCTGTACCGCAAGAGGACGACCTTGGGAGGCGGCGTGACAGCCATCGAGCAAACAGAGGCGGCACGCCCGCGCGGCACCCGTCTGCCGCGCCGCGCCCGGCGGAACCAGCTCCTGGGCGCCGCCCAGGAGGTGTTCGTCGCGCAGGGCTATCACGCGGCGGCGATGGACGACATCGCCGAGCGCGCCGGAGTCAGCAAGCCGGTGCTCTACCAGCACTTCCCCGGCAAGCTCGACCTGTATCTGGCACTGCTCGACCAGCACTGCGAGTCCCTGATCCACGCCGTGCGCACCGCGCTGGCCTCGACGACGGACAACAAGCAGCGCGTCCGCGCGACCATGGACGCCTACTTCGCCTACATCGAGGACGACGGCGGCGCCTTCCGTCTGGTCTTCGAGTCGGACCTGACGAACGAGCCCGCCGTGCGCGAGCGCGTCGACAAGGTCACCACCGAGTGCGCCGAGGCCATCTGCGAGGTCATCGCCGAGGACACCGGCCTCTCGCGCGCGGAGTCCATGCTGCTCGCCTCCGGGCTCGGCGGACTCGCCCAGGTCGTCGCGCGCTCCTGGCTGCACAGCGACCGCAGCGTGCCGCGCGACCAGGCGGTGCAGCTGCTGGCGTCGCTGGCGTGGCGGGGCATCGCGGGCTTCCCGCTGCACGGCACCGACCACCACTGAGGCGGCCCGGACGCGCCGTGTTCGCTGTTGGCGTTCGTGCGCGCGGCGTACTCGTCCCCTCACCGGGCTAATGTGTGCAGCGTACGGCGCGGCAGATCGCGCACATCACTGACCGTCGGAGGGACATAGCCGTGGAGGTCAAGATCGGCGTGCAGCACGCGCCCCGCGAGATCGTTCTGGAGAGCGGTCAGAGCGTGGACGAGGTCGAGCGCCTGGTGGCCGAGGCGCTGGCCGGCAAGTCGGCGCTGCTGAGCCTCGTGGACGAGCGCGGCCGCAAGGTCCTGGTCCCGGCGGACCGCCTCGCGTACGTGGAGATCGGCGAGCCGACCGTCCGCAAGGTGGGCTTCGGCACGCTGTAGGACACGCGTCGGCGAAAGCCGACGAGAAGGGCCCGGTGGCTTGGCGCCACCGGGCCCTTCGTCGTACAGACACCCGAAACCGCCCACAACCGGCGCACAGGGTGATTGGAATCCGCAGGTCACGGGTAAGACGGGCTACGACCTCAAGAGCACGCCCGACCGTGGAGGTACCTCGCGATGATCCTGGAAGTGCTCGTATCGGCCGCGCTCGGGGCGGCGCTGGCCTGGGCGGCGGCGCGCCGTCTGCCGCACCGGCTGCCCTCACGCGCACTGGTGTTCGCGACGGGTCTCGCGGGAGCCCTCTTCGGTGACTTCGTCACGCACAGCGCGCTCGGCGCGGCGCCCGTTCTGGTGACGCTGCTCGGCGCGGCGGTCGTCTCGGCCGCCTCGCTGTCGCTGCTGTTGCGCCCGGCCGGGCGGCTGCGCCGACGGTCCGCGCCGGCGTAGCCGCCCGTAGGGAGAGAGCCGCAGGGGCGACGGAACGTCAGGCGGCGAGGCCGAGTGCGGCCATCCGCTTGGTGTGCGCCTCGGTGATCCGGGTGAACATCCGGCCGACCTCCGCGAGGTCGAAGCCGTCGGCCACGCCGCCGACCAGCATGGTGGAGAGCGCGTCGCGGTCCGCGACCACCCGCTGCGACTGGGACAGGGCCTCGCCCATCAGCCGCCGCGCCCACAGCGCGAGCCGTCCGCCCACGCGCGGGTCGGCGTCGATGGCGGCGCGCACCTTCTCCACGGCGAAGCCCGCGTGCCCGGTGTCGTCCAGGACGGCGAGGACCAGTTCGCGGGTGTCGGAGTCGAGGCGGGCCGCGACCTCGCGGTAGAAGTCGCTCGCGATCGAGTCGCCGACGTACGCCTTGACCAGACCCTCCAGCCAGTCCGAGGGCGCGGTCTGCCGGTGGAAGCCGTCCAGGGCGGCGACGAAGGGCTCCATCGCGGCCGTCGGCTCCTGCCCGATCTCGGTCAGCCGGTTCCGCAGCCGCTCGAAGTGGTGGAACTCGGCCGAGGCCATCTTCGCCAGCTCCGCCTTGTCCGCGAGGGTCGGCGCCAGCTTGGCGTCCTCCGCGAGGCGCTCGAACGCCGCCAGCTCGCCGTAGGCCAGCGCGCCGAGCAGGTCCACGACCGCCGCGCGGTACTGCGGGTCGGCCGCGGCCGACGCCCAGTCCTTGGCCGCGACCCCGGTGGGACCGGTGGTCTCGGCGGATTCGGCGGGAGCCGGGACCACGTTCTCAGGCTTGTCAGAGCTAGTCATGAGGCGCACAATAGCCCGCTTGTCCTGCCTCTCCACCCCCCGGCAGAGCGGTGTGACGACGACTACGTGACCAAATCGGCCATCGCGAGTGCGGCAATCCGGGGTATGGTGGTAATGCGCCTGCTGGAGCGCGTCGACGTATTCGGCGTGTCCTGCCAGGCCGCACGCATGAGGATGCCCGGTCGGTGGCCCGATCGGCTCCGACCTGACAGCCCTCCGTGGCCGTACGACCGTGTACGTACGACGACCGGAGGGAACCCTCAGCGGTACGAGCGCTAGAGCGTCGGCAGAGGTCCTCTGTCCACGGCTCGCCCCAGTGGTGGGCCCGTACGGCGGCCTACGCCCCCGGCACGGTCGATCCGGACCCCGCGCTCGCCTCGCACCGCGCACACAGAAGAGGCATTCCCCTGACTACCACGTTCCGTGATCTCGGCATTCTTCCCGAGACCGCCGAAGCCCTCGAGGCCGTCGGCATCATCAACCCCTTCCCCATCCAGGAGATGACCCTCCCCGTCGCCCTCTCGGGCTCGGACGTCATCGGCCAGGCCAAGACCGGTACGGGCAAGACCCTCGGTTTCGGCCTCCCCCTCCTCGAGCGCGTGATCGTCCCCGCCGACGTCGAGGCCGGCCGCGCCGCCCCGGAGGCACTGACCAGCGCGCCGCAGGCGCTCATCGTCGTGCCCACCCGCGAGCTGTGCACCCAGGTCACCAACGACCTGCTGACCGCCGGCAAGGTGCGCAACGTGCGCGTCCTCGCCATCTACGGCGGCCGCGCCTACGAGCCGCAGGTCGAGGCCCTCAACAAGGGCGTCGACGTGGTCGTCGGCACCCCCGGCCGGCTGCTGGACCTCGCGGGCCAGAAGAAGCTGGACCTCTCGCACGTGAAGTGCCTGGTCCTCGACGAGGCCGACGAGATGCTCGACCTGGGCTTCCTGCCCGACGTCGAGAAGATCATCAACCTGCTGCCGGCCACGCGCCAGACCATGCTGTTCTCGGCCACCATGCCGGGCGCGGTCATCGGTCTCGCCCGCCGCTACATGTCCCGCCCCACGCACATCCGCGCCACCGCGCCGGACGACGAGGGCGTCACGGTCGCGAACATCAAGCAGTTCGTCTACCGCGGTCACTCCATGGACAAGCCGGAGATGGTCGCGCGCATACTGCAGGCCGACGGCCGCGGTCTGGCGATGATCTTCTGCCGTACCAAGCGCACCGCTGCCGACATCGCCGAGCAGCTGCAGCGCCGGGGCTTCGCCTCGGGCGCGGTCCACGGCGACCTCGGCCAGGGCGCCCGCGAGCAGGCGCTGCGCGCCTTCCGCAACGGCAAGGTGGACGTGCTGGTCTGCACCGACGTGGCCGCGCGCGGCATCGACGTCGAGGGCGTCACGCACGTCATCAACTACCAGTCCCCGGAGGACGAGAAGACGTACCTGCACCGGGTCGGCCGCACCGGCCGCGCGGGCGCCAAGGGTACGGCGATCACGTTCGTCGACTGGGACGACATCCCGCGCTGGCAGCTGATCAACAAGGCGCTGGAGCTGGACTTCAACGACCCGGTGGAGACGTACTCGACGTCCCCGCACCTGTTCTCCGACCTCGGCATCCCCGAGGGCACCAAGGGCACCCTGCCGCGCTCGGAGCGCATCCGCGCCGGGCTCGACGCGGAGGTCCTGGAGGACCTGGGCGAGCCCGGTGGCCGTGCGCCGCGCGGCCGGGGCGGCCGGGGTGACCGCAACGACCGCAACGACCGCGGTGGCCGTGGCCGTGACGACCGCGGTGGCCGCGGTGAGGCCGTCGCCGCCGAGCAGGAGCGTCCGGCGCGCACCCCGCGCCGCCGCCGTCGTACGCGCAACGGTGCTCCGCTGGAGTCCGGTGCCGCGGCTCCGGCCGTCGAGACCGCCGCCACCGAGGAGGCGCCGGCGACCCGTACGCCGCGCCGCCGTCGCCGCACGCGCAACGGCGCGTCGGACGCGGCCGTGCAGCCGGTGACGACCGCCGCCGAGACCGCCGTGGACACGGCGGAGGGCCCGGCTGTCGTGAACACCCCCGTGGACACCGTCGTGGACGCCCCGGAGCAGCCGCGCCGCCGCCGTACGCGCAAGCAGGCGGAGGCCGTGGAGGCCCCCGTCGCCGAGGCGCCGGTGGCCGAGCCGGTCGTGGCCGAGCCGGTCGCGGAGACCAAGCCGCGCCGCCGCACCCGTAAGGCCGCCGAGGCGGTCGTGGACGCGGTGGAGACGGTGGAGACGCCGGTCGCGGAGCCGGTGGCCGAGGCCCCGAAGCGCCGTACGCGCAAGGCCGCCGTCGCCCCGGAGGCCGTCGAGGCCCCCGAGGCCGAGGCCCCCAAGCGCCGCACCCGCAAGGCCGCCGAGGCCGTCGTCGACACCGTCGAGGGCACCGAGGCCGAGGCCAAGCCGCGCCGCCGCACCCGTAAGGCCGCCGAGGCGGTCGTGGACGCGGTGGAGACGCCGGCCGAGGCGCCGGTGGCCGAGGCCCCGAAGCGCCGTACGCGCAAGACGGCCGCCGCCGTGGAGACCACCGACGCCCCCGAGGCCGAGGCCCCCAAGCGCCGCACGCGCAAGGCCGCCGCGACCGCCGTGGACACGGCCGAGGAGGCCGTCGAGGCCAAGCCGCGCCGGACCCGCAAGGCCGCCGCGACCGCCCCCGAGGCCGGTGACGTCGCGGAGGTCAAGCCGCGCCGCACCCGCAAGGCGACCGCCACGGCGGTCGACGGGGACGAGGCCCCCGCGCCCAAGGCGCGCCGTACCCGGAAGGCCGTGGCCGAGGCCGCGGAGATCCCGGCGCAGGCCACCGAGGAGCCGGAGGCCAAGCCGCGCCGCCGCACCCGCAAGACGACGGCGGCCACCGAGGCCTGATCCTCACCGGTCGTACGAAACGGCCCGGTCCCCTTCTGAAGGGGGCCGGGCCGTTTCGCGTACGCGGGTCAGTACTGCGTCTGCAGGTGCGCCCAGAAGCCGTCCCGCAGCGCCCGGCGCAGGTCGGCCTGGCCGCGCAGGGAGTACTGGAGCAGGTTCTCGGCCTCGACCAGCAGGTCCTGGTCGACGGAGCCGGGCAGATAGGGGTGGCCCGGGAGCAGTTCGCCGAGGCTGTCCCGGCCCCGCGAGGCCAGCCACTTGGCCGCGATCTGGGCGCCGACGAAGCGCACGTCCTCCCGCGAGGGCCGGTTCCCGGTCGCCTCGAAGGCGGCGGCGGTACGGCGCGAGACGTACGGCTTGCAGAACTCCAGGTCGAAGGTGCGCTGGCTGTCCACCTCCCACAGCAGCGGCTCGGCCTGGTTGCGGCCCTCGGGGGCCTCGATGCCCCACAGATGGACGCGGGCGCCGTAGCCCTGCGCGGCCTCGACCGCGGAGACCAGGTCCTCGTCGCCGCCGAGCAGCGCCGCGTCGCTGATGGCGCGGTGCCGGGCGAGGGATTCGAGGTCGGTGCGGATGAGGGAGTCGACGCCCTTCTGCTGGTTGTGCGCGTTGAGGTTGCCGAGGCGGACCTTGACGTCCGGCAGCTCCGCGATGGACTGCTGCTCGCCGGTGTGGATACGGCGGCGGGCGCCGTCGTACCAGTAGACGCGCAGCAGCCGGCTGTCGGCGAAGATCGAGCGGGCCTTGTCGATGAGCGCGTCGATCAGGCCCTCGGCGTCGAGGTCGAAGGCGCGCCGGTCCTCCGTACCGGCCACGAGCCGGCCCGCGGCCGCGTACAGATAGCCCGCGTCGACGAAGATCGCGTGGGTGGAGGGCGTCTTCGCCACCTCGGCGAGCATCCGCTGGAGCAGCTCGTTGGTGTGGTCGATGCGGGCGCCCAGGTCCGCCAGGTCGTCGTTCATCACGTCCATTGTCCCGGCCGTCACGCTGCGAACACAACCGGTCTCGTTCAGTCCATCAAAGCGCTGTGCCGGGCGGGTTCTTACCGTTGGGTAATTAGTCGTTCGAAAATTTTCTTTAGCGTAGGGAATGTTTGTAACACGCAGTCCGTTGTCTAGGTATGCAACACCGCGACACCACACGTCGCACCCAGTAGTTCTCCGCAGGAGGATGACCAGACGAAGGGAGAAGCCATGCGCTTCGAGATCATGCGACTCGACGAGGTGGACGGCACGACCGTGGACACCACCGTCGTGGACGCCGCCTCCGTCAATCGGATCGTGCAGCAGGCCGCCGCCATCGGGCAGCGCCTGTGGATCCGCCCGGCCGACACCACGGCCTCGTAGGGCGTACGCACGGCACTCAAGCCTTCCGGGGGAGCCGAGGCCCCGCCTCAGCTCCCCCGGATCACCTGAGTGATTCCGTTGATGATCTGCTGCACGGCGATCGCCGCGAGCATCATGCCCGCGAGCCGCGTCACGAGGACCACGCCCCCGTCCTTGATGACCTTGATGATGTGCAGCGAGTAACGCATCACCAGCCACAGCACGACATGGATGGCGAGGATCGCCGACCAGACCGACACCTGCGTGGCGACACTGCCGGCCTTCTGCACGGCCAGGATCACGGACACGATGGCTCCGGGTCCGGCGAGCAGCGGCATCCCGAGGGGCACCAGGGCGACGTTGACGTCCTTGGTCTGCTGGGGCTCGTCGGTCTTGCCGGTGAGCAGGTCCAGCGCGATCAGCAGGAGCAGCAGTCCGCCCGCGATCATCAGGGCCGGGACCGAGACGTGCAGATAGTCGAGGATCTGGTGGCCCAGCAGGCCGAAGACCGTGATGACCCCGCCCGCCACGCAGACGGCCTGGAAGGCCATCCGCTTCTGGACCTTGGCCGGGCGTCCGGCGGTCAGGGCGAGGAAGATCGGGGTGATTCCCGGGGGGTCCATGATCACGAAGAGGGTCAGGAACAGGGAGCCGAAGACGGCGAGGTCGAACATGGGGTGCCTTGTGTGCCTTGCATGACGAGCCACCACCGCGCGCGGGCGTCCGGGACCGGGCCGTGAAGAGCCCCGGCCACGGCGCTGCGCGCGGCGGACGTGCGGAATTGCTGGGGGAAGGGAAGGGCTGAGGGGGCCCGGTGGGTCAGACTCCGCCGGTGCCCGGGACGGGGAACGCGCCGGTCGCTCGGCGGATGATCTCCCCGTAGACCTCGGGGTCCGTGGTGTTCGCGCCGAGCGCGACGGTCTTGCGGCCGCCGTGGTAGTCGGAGGAGCCCGTGACCAGCAGCCCCAGCTCGCCCGCGAGGTCCCGCAGCCGGGTCCTGGCCGCCGGGTCGTGGTCGGTGTGATCGACCTCGATGCCGTCGAGACCGGCCTCGGCCAGCTTGGCGATCGCGGCCTCCGGGACCGTGCGGCCGCGCGTGACGGCGGCCGGGTGCGCGAAGACGGTCACCCCGCCCGCGTTCTTGACCAGCCGGACCGCCTCGAACGGGTCGGTCTCGTGCTTGGGGACGTACGCCCGGCCGCCGTCGGCCAGCCACTCGGGCGTGAACGCGTCGCTCACCGTGGCGACGACACCCAGCTCGACCAGCGCGGACGCGATGTGCGGCCGGCCCACCGAGCCTCCGGCGGCGATCCGCTCCACCTGCTCCCAGGTCACCGGCACGCCGAGGGCGGCCAGCTTGGCGACCATCGCCTGGGCGCGGGGCACCCGGTCGTCGCGGACCAGCTCGCGCTCGGCGAGCAGGGCGGGCTCCTCGGGGTCGAAGAGGTACGCCAGCAGATGCATCGAGACGCCGTCGGTACGGCAGGACAGCTCGGCGCCGGGGACGAGGGTGAGCCCCTCGGGCAGCGCGGCGGTCGCCTCGGCGTAGCCGCGGGTGGTGTCGTGGTCGGTCAGCGCGACGACGTCGAGCCCGGCGCGGGCCGCGTTGCGCACCAGTTCGGCCGGGGTGTCCGTACCGTCCGAGGCCGTGGAGTGGCAGTGCAGGTCGATGCGCACGGCGACTCCAGACGATGACGGGGGTGGAGGGAACACCTAAGGATAGCCGCGCGCACCCGATGCCCTGTCACACCCGCACGGGCCGGGCGCCCCCTACAGTGTGCGGGGACCACATGGGCCCGCTCCACATGTGGCGCCGCCCTATGTGGGGTCCTATGGGGTCCTTATCTGGGGTCCTTCAGGGCCGCATCAGCCGGGGCGACAGCGCCCCGCACGGCACCAGGTCGATCTCCGCGCCCGCGTCCCTCAGGTCGGTGAGCACCAGCTCCTCGTACATCAGCAGGCTCGACTGCTCGGGCCACATCACCGCCCACAGCCACATCCCGAGCGCCTCGCCCGCGAAGGCGGCGCGGTCGGTGGGGGTGCCGGAGACATGCCAGAGCGGGGTCGGGCGGCCTGCGGCGAGCACCTTGGTCTGCGGCGGCTTCTCCACGTTCAGATACGAGCCGGGGTCGGGGCCCTCCAGGCCGGCGTACCGCGCGCCGAGTCCCACACCCAGTTCCTCGGCGACGAGGATCAGCTCGCCGGGGCCGCCGAGCGGTCCTGGACCCGAGCAGGCGACGGCGCTCGCGCGGCCCCCGCCCCGGTCGTCACCGGCGTAGGCGATGCCGGTGAACAGCCAGCCGACCGGCAGCGGCCACGGCATCCACACCGGGACGTGCGTGCGCTGGACGACGGCGGTGAGCGCCTCGACACTCGGCGGGATCACGGGCTGGAGCGGCTGCACCGACCCGTGCGCGGCACACTGCCACGAGTCGGCGAAGAGACCGGGAGCCCTGACCCGGCCACCACACCTCGGGCAACTGGGTTCGCCCCTCATAGAGCCCCACGGTCCTACCCCCACCGCCCCACGTCAAGGACGATCACCCATCCGGCGGCCCCCGACGCCGACCGCCGCACGGCACCCGGCATCGCGGCTTGGCGGCCCCACACACCCACCACCACACGGCGCCCGGCATCACACCCTGACGGCCCCACACGCCCACCGCCGCACGGCCCGGCATCGCGGCTTGGCGGGCCCGCCGCACCCACTGCCGCACAGGGCCCGCCATCACACCCTGCCGGCCCGCCGCGACCCCTCCCACGAAGGGCATCGCACCCGGCGGCCAGCGGCCACCGCTGCCGCGAAGGCCCCGGCAGCACGCCCGGCGGGCGCCGCCACCGCTTCCACGGAAGGGGCCGCGACCGTCGCACCCCGCCCGCCACCGACGGCCCGGCCGGGATGACGGCCCAGCGCCCGGGACGGAGTGGCGGGCCGAGGACGCAGGTCGGAGGTGGCGGACCGAAGGACCGGGCCGGAGGCGGCCGAGGACCCGGGCCGCCGCAGACAGCCCCGTGCCCGGGCGACGCCCGGGGGGCCCGGCCCGCACCCCGAAGACCCGGGTCGGGGTGACCGCCGACGGCCAGGGCGGGGTGGGGCGGCCAACGGCCGGATCGGCGTGGCCGCCGAGGGGCCGGGGCGGGGCAGTCGCCAAGGCCCGAGGCGGCGCGGCGGCCAACGGCCCGAGGCGGAGCAGCCACCGACGGCCGGGGCCGGGCGGCCCGGGTCCCCGCCGACAGCCCCGTGCCCGGGCGGTACCCCGAGGGGACCCGGTCCGTACGACTGCGGCCCGTGCGGGTCAACTCCAGTGCGGCTCCGGCAGCTTGGTGAGGTTGCTCACCCCGGCGCTCAGTCCAGCGGAACGCCCGCGCGCAGCGGGTCGCGGAGGTCCGTGCCGTGGGTCAGCCAGCGTTCCTGGAGGGCCTGTGCGCCGTGGACGCGTTTCCAGGCGGCCTCGTTGGGGGTCATGGGGAGCAGCGGCAGGAACCGTACGGGGTCGAGCGGGGCGTCGAGGTCCAGGTCCTCCACCAGGCCGCCCGGCTCGCCGACCAGGACGGAGGTGAAGGGCGCGCCGGGCCACAGCGGCTCGCCGACGTCCAGGGAGGCACCGGGGGCGATGACCACGCCCTCGACCTGCGGGGACGCGGCGAGCACGGCGAGCGGCCTGAGCACCTGGTCGGTGCCGGCGCGCCCCGCGCGGACGGTGAGGACCAGCTCGGCGCGCGGCCCCTTAATGGGGTCGGCCACCATCGCCGTGGGGTCGGTCATGGGGTGCGCGGACATACCGAGGCTGGCGTAGCGGACGAGGTCTCCCTCCACGAAGCGGAGCACCTCGACGCGGTCGGCGCCGAGGAAGGTGACCGAGGCGCGCGCGTCCGGTTCGCCCAGGGCGGTGGTCAACCGGGCCTCGACCAGAGGAAGAACATCAACCATGCCGTGAGCATAGAACTCGTCACCGGGAGGCAAAGCCGCGCCTTGACACCACAGGCGGCTGCTACGCTGAGCCGGTGGTTCGGGGCCGCGTGCAGAAGCACGCTGTCGAGTCCCGACGCCGATGAGACTCCCTTACGAGGGACCGGCCGGAGGAGGTGGGGCTGTCATGGATCGAAGTCGACCGTGCAGTACCACTCGCTCTTCCGGCCGTTGATGTCATTCCTGGCCGGCTGCCACCTTCACGTTCGCCTCGCCGTTCGGAAGAGCACTTCGTTTCGCTTTGCCTGATCTGCCTGATCCGCATCAGTTCTGCATCAGTAGCGAAGTCGCCACCGCGACGGTGCGGTGCTCCCCGCTTTGTGGACGTGCCACACCAACGGAGTCAGGACGTCCCCATTCCGGGTAGTTCCAGCCGTCGCGAGCCGCGCTTGCGCTGCCTGCCCGCGAAGGAGCCTGCCCATGTCGATGATCCGCGACCTGCGCGCCGTGGTCCGCCCGTCGTCCCGTCCGACCCTGCGCAAGGAGACGACGCCCGCGTACGACACCACGCGTGACCCGGCCACCCCGTCGGCCATCGTCGACTGCGCGGTCTACCGCGACGGCACCCGCGTGGAGAGCGACAAGCCGCTCGGCCCGCAGGAGGCGATGCGTCAGGTCCGGCGCGACGGCGGGTTCGTGTGGATCGGTCTGCACGAGCCGAACGAGGCCGAGTTCGCCGGGATCGCGAACGTCTTCGGGCTCCACCCGCTGGCCGTGGAGGACGCGGTGCAGGCGCACCAGCGCCCGAAGCTGGAGCGCTACGACGACTCCCTGTTCACGGTGTTCAAGACCATCCACTACGTCGAGCACGACCGCCTCACCGCCAACAGCGAGGTCGTCGAGACGGGTGAGGTCATGTGCTTCACCGGCCGGGACTTCTTCATCACCGTCCGGCACGGCGGCCAGGGCTCGCTGCGGGCGCTGCGCCACCGCCTCCAGGACGACCCGGAGCTGCTCGCCAAGGGCCCCTCGGCCGTGCTGCACGCCATCGCCGACCACGTGGTGGACGGCTACCTCGCGGTCGCGGACGCCGTGCAGGACGACATCGACGAGGTGGAGACCGAGGTCTTCTCCCCCGGCCGGGGCGGCGGCGTCTCGCGCGGTGTCGACTCGGCGCGCATCTACCAGCTCAAGCGCGAGGTGCTGGAGTTCAAGCGCGCGGTCGCCCCGCTGCTGCGCCCGATGCAGCTGCTGAGCGAGCGGCCGATGCGGCTGATCGACCCCGACATCCAGAAGTACTTCCGTGACGTCGCCGACCACGTGGCCCGGGTGCACGAGCAGGTGGTCGGCTTCGACGAGCTGCTGAACTCCATCCTCCAGGCCAACCTGGCGCAGGCGTCCGTCGCGCAGAACGAGGACATGCGCAAGATCACCGCCTGGGCCGCGATCATCGCCGTGCCCACCATGGTGTGCGGGGTGTACGGCATGAACTTCGAGTACATGCCCGAGATCCACTGGCGGTACGGCTACCCGGTGGTCATGGCCGTCACGGCCGTCCTCTGCCTCGGCATCCACCGCACGCTGAAGCGCAACGGCTGGCTGTGAGGCGCGCCGGCGTGCGGTGAGCGCGCCGGGGCCGCCGTGCCCGCGCCCGGCCGGGGCCGTCTCCGCCCCTGGTTAACCTGGGCGCATGACTAGCGAGCTGCCCGGCCAGGACCTCTTCGACCAGGCCCTCATCGAGGAGGCCACCAAGAAGTCGGGGCTGATCTGGGTCCGGGGGGCCGAGGTCGCCGCCGCGCGCCCGCTGTGGCACGTGTGGCACGAGGGCGCCGCCTGTCTGATCGGGGACGGTCCCGGTGAGCAGCCGCTGCCCGGTCTCACCGACGGCGGCCGGGCCGAGGTGACGGTGCGGAGCAAGGACAAGGGGGGCCGGCTGGTGAGCTGGCCCGCGACCGTGCACGCGCTCGCCCCGGGTTCGCCCGAGTGGGAGGCGACGGTGGCCGAGCTGAAGGGCAAGCGGCTCAACGCCCCCGACAGCGAGACGATGACGGAGCGCTGGGCCCGCGAGTGCCGTGTGGTGCGCCTGGTGCCGACCGGCGCCGTGGAGCCGCCGCCCACCGGCAGCCTGGCCGCCCCTCCGCTGCCCACCCCGGCGACCACCCGGCAGCCGATCCCGGCCGCGCTGCCCAAGCTGCTGTCGCGGCGCCGCAGGAAGGGCTAGGGCCTGCCGTCACCTTCCCGTCGTCCGCCCGGAGGCCCCGCAGACGGGAAGGTGACGACACCCCCTAGGACGCGGGCAGGCTGCTGCCGTAGTCCACGGTTTCCGACGCGGGCGGTTCGGAGAGCCGGAAGTCCTTGCCCCACTCGGAGAAGGTGAGCGTGCCCGCCCGGCCGGCGCGTACCAGGCGCAGCGGATAGGGGGTGCCCTCCAGCGACACGTCGAGGGTGCCGCCGAGGCCGCCGTCACCGGTGACCCGGATGGTGCGGATGCCGCCCTGCTCGTGGTGTCCGGCGGTGGCGAGCTTGCCGTGCAGGGGCAGCAGCCCCGACATCAGCACGTCCTTCTCGGTGAAGCCGATGAACTTCTTGTACGCCGCGTCCGTCTGAGGGACCTTCACGTACTTGCCCTGGAGCTTGGAGGCCGCCGAGGCGTCCCCGGCCCGCTTCCAGAAGCCGGCGTCGGCCTTCAGATACAGCTCCTCGCCGACGCGCAGCAGCCGGAACGCCGACCCCTTGGCGGTGACCGAGCCGCTGGCGCCGCCCGCCTTGAGCCGGACGTCCAGCCGGTAGGTGTCCTTGCCGGTGACCACCGTGCCGGCCAGGTGGACGTCCTTCGCCGCGTCCGCCGCCGCGCGGGCACGCGACTGGATCGTGTCCGGGGGCAGCTTGCCGACGCCGTTCGTGCCCGCGTCCGGATCGTCGCCGCAGCCCGTCAGCACCATGGCCGCGAGGGCCAGGACGCACGCGCCGAGCGCGGTACGGCGGCGGGCGGGGGTCCGGGAAATCGCGGTCACAGGTGGGGCTGCCTCTCTGACGTTCCGAACGGCGTACGGCAGCGTACCGGGGGCTTTGGGCGGCGACGGAGCGAGTCCGTCCGGACCGTCCGCCAAGGCGTGTCCGATCGGTACGGGCTAGCCTGAAGCGCACGCGAGTCGGCAAAACCGAGCAATTCAGACCCCGTTCCGCACACCCTCCCCCGCCACTTCCCCGCCTCTTCCCCGCGTCCCCCCGCATCCCCACGCATCCCCACGCAAAGGAAGCGAAGCCATGGCAGCCGGTGCTCCCCGGATCTTCGTCTCGCACCTGGCCGGGGCTCCCGTGTTCGACCCGACCGGCGACCAGGTGGGCCGCGTCCGCGACCTCGTCGTCATGCTGCGCGTCGGGCGGCGGCCCCCGCGCGTCCTCGGTCTGGTCGTCGAACTGTCCAACCGGCGCCGTATCTTCCTGCCGATGACCCGGGTGACCGGACTCGACTCCGGCCAGGTCATCTCCACCGGGGTGGTCAACGTGCGCCGCTTCGAGCAGCGGCCCACCGAACGGCTGGTCTTCGGGGAACTCCTGGACCGGCGGGTGACGCTGGTGGAGACCGGCGAGGAGGTCACCGTCCTGGACCTGTCCGTGCAGCAGCTCCCGGCCCGCCGGGACTGGGAGGTCGACCGCGTCTTCGTACGCAAGGGCAGGAAGGGCGGCGCCTTCCGGCGGGCCAAGGGCGAGACGCTGACCGTGCCGTGGTCGGACGTCACCGGGTTCTCCCTGGAGGAGCACGGGCAGGGCGCGGAGAGCCTGCTCGCCACCTTCGAGCAGCTGCGCCCGGCCGACCTGGCCAACGTGCTGCACCACCTCTCCCCCAAGCGCCGTGCCGAGGTCGCCGCCGCCCTGGACGACGACCGGCTCGCGGACGTCCTGGAGGAGCTGCCCGAGGACGACCAGATCGAGATCCTCGGCAAGCTCAAGGAGGAGCGCGCCGCCGACGTCCTGGAGGCCATGGACCCCGACGACGCGGCCGACCTGCTCGGCGAGCTGCCCGAGGAGGACAAGGAGCGCCTGCTGAGCCTGATGCAGCCCGACGACGCGGCCGACATGCGGCGCCTGATGTCGTACGAGGAGCACACGGCGGGCGGTCTGATGACGACGGAGCCGATCGTGCTGCGCCCGGACGCCACCGTCGCGGACGCCCTCGCCCGGGTCCGCAACCCCGACCTCTCCCCCGCGCTGGCCGCGCAGGTCTACGTCTGCCGCCCGCCCGACGAGACGCCGACCGGCAAGTACCTGGGCACCGTGCACTTCCAGCGGCTGCTGCGCGACCCGCCGTACACCCTGGTCAGCTCGCTCATCGACGACGATCTGCAGTCCCTGGAGCCGGACGCCACGCTGCCGGTCATCGCCGGGTTCTTCGCCACGTACGACATGGTCGCCGCGCCCGTGGTGGACGAGTCCGGTTCACTGCTCGGCGCGGTCACCGTGGACGACGTACTGGACCACATGCTGCCCGACGACTGGCGCGAGACGGAGTTCCATCTGGACGGCGCGGTGGAGCAGGGAGCCGCGAGCCATGGGGGCTGAGCGCGACGGGAGCCGGGACGGCGGCCGCGAGCGCTCCCCGGCGGGCGCCACGGCCACCGCGCGCCCCCGCGTGCCCCGCCTGGACCAGCCGCGCCCGCCGCGCCGCCGGCTGCTGCCGGAGTGGGACGCGGAGGCGTTCGGCCGGCTTTCGGAGCGGATCGCCCGGTTCCTCGGCACGGGCCGCTTCCTGGTCTGGATGACGGTCGTCATCATCGTCTGGGTGCTGTGGAACATCGCGGCGCCGGCGGTGGTGCGCTTCGACCCGTACCCGTTCATCTTCCTGACCTTGATGCTCTCCCTCCAGGCGTCCTACGCGGCCCCGCTGATCCTGCTCGCGCAGAACCGGCAGGACGACCGCGACCGGGTCAACCTGGAGCAGGACCGCAAGCAGAACGAGCGGTCGATCGCGGACACCGAGTACCTGACGCGGGAGATCGCCGCGCTGCGCATGGGTCTCGGCGAGGTCGCCACCCGCGACTGGATCCGCTCCGAGCTGCAGGACCTGATCCGGGACCTGGAGGAGGAGCGGCGCCACGACGGCCATCCGTCCCGTATCGCATTCCCGGCGGAACGGGCGGAACGGCCGTCCGGACGTGACGCAGACGACCGCTGAGGCGCTACGCGACGGCACCACCCCGCGCCGTACCATCGACCTTATGGCTATGGAAGACGCGGTGCGCGAGGCACTGGCGACGGTGAACGACCCCGAGATCAACCGACCGATCACCGAACTCGGCATGGTCAAATCGGTGGAGATCGGCGCGGACGGCGCGGTCGCGGTCACGGTGTACCTGACGGTCTCCGGCTGCCCGATGCGCGAGACCATCACCGAGCGCGTGACGACGGCGGTCTCCCGTGTCGCCGGGGTCACCCGCGTCGACGTCGCCCTGGACGTGATGAGCGACGAACAGCGCCGGGAGCTGGCCAACGCGCTGCGCGGCGGCCAGGCCGAGCGCGAGATCCCCTTCGCCAAGCCGGGCAGCCTCACCCGGGTGTACGCGGTCGCCTCCGGCAAGGGCGGTGTCGGCAAGTCCTCCGTGACGGTGAACCTGGCGGCCGCGATGGCCGCCGACGGGCTGAAGGTCGGTGTCGTGGACGCCGACATCTACGGCCACAGCGTGCCGCGCATGCTGGGCGCGGACGGCCGTCCCACCCAGGTCGAGAACATGATCATGCCGCCGTCGGCGAACGGCGTGAAGGTCATCTCGATCGGCATGTTCACCCCGGGCAACGCGCCGGTCGTCTGGCGCGGCCCGATGCTGCACCGCGCGCTCCAGCAGTTCCTCTCGGACGTGTACTGGGGCGACCTGGACGTCCTGCTGCTCGACCTGCCGCCGGGCACCGGTGACATCGCGATCTCGGTGGCCCAGCTGATCCCGAACGCGGAGATCCTGGTCGTGACGACCCCGCAGCAGGCGGCGGCCGAGGTGGCCGAGCGCGCGGGCTCGATCGCGGTGCAGACGCACCAGAAGATCGTCGGCGTGGTCGAGAATATGTCGGGGCTGCCCTGCCCGCACTGCGGCGAGATGGTCGACGTGTTCGGCACCGGCGGCGGCCAGAGCGTCGCCGAGGGCCTGACCCGCACCACGGGCGCGACGGTGCCGGTCCTCGGCAGCATCCCGATCGACGTACGGCTGCGCGAGGGCGGCGACGACGGCAAGCCGGTCGTCCTGACCGACCCCGAGTCCCCGGCGGGCTCGGCGCTGCGCTCCATCGCGGGCAAGCTGGGCGGCCGCCAGCGGGGCCTGGCGGGGCTGTCGCTGGGGATCACGCCCCGCAACAAGTTCTAGACCGCGGGAAGCGACGGGGGCGCCGGGAAGGAATCGGCGCCCCTTTGTCATGCGTACGGCCGTGTCACGTCACGCGGCCGGCGCCGTCACGCGTACGGCGTGTCGCGTACGGCGTGTCGCGGGTCAGGCGTACGCGCCGATGTCCTTGACCACCGCGAAGCCGAGGCCGTACGCGCTCATGCCCCGCCCGTAGGCGCCCAGGTGGACGCCGGAGCCGGTGGAGCCGGCCAGCACCCAGCCGAACTCCGACTCCCGGTAGTGGAAGGGCGTGGCCACGCCGTCCACGGGCAGGGAGAGCATGGACCACTCCTCGCCCTGGAGGTCGTCGGCGAGCGCCCAGGCGGTCTCGGTCTGCTGGTCCAGCCAGTCGTCGCGCAGGGTGTGGTCCATCTGGCCCGGCCAGGTGACCGACAGCAGGCCCACACCGGCCAGCCAGGCCGCCGAGGAGACCGAGGTGGCCTCCAGGAGCCCGGTGCCGTCCGCGCTGCGCCGGGAGGGGTTCACCGGCACGGTCACCACGACCGCGAACTTCTCCCTGGCCTCGTCGGCCGCCGAGGCGCTGTACTCGCCCAGCACCGAGGGCTCGTCGCCGTGGCCGATCGACCCGTGCTCCACGGCCCCGTCGGCCGCCGTGCCGACCTGCATCAGCCAGCGGGCGCCCGTGAACGCCTCGTCCAGGCCGTACCACGGGAAGGGCGCCCGCAGATAGCCGTCGACCGATCGGTGGCCGGACGGGCCCCGCTGTCCGCCCGCCGCGGCCGGCGTCTTCGCGCCCACCCGACTCGTCGTCTCCATGCCCGGACGCCTCCTCGCTCTCGTCGGACCGGGGCTGCCCGCCCCCCTTCGGGCGTACGCGCCCGGTCCGCACAACAACTCGGCAGCATATCCACACCACCGGGAGCCGCCGGGAAACCGCCCTGCTCCCGGGGCGTGCGGGAAACGGGCCGACGCGATGGGCGGCAGGTACACGCCGTGGAACGGGCCTCGCGGGGCGGATACGGCCGCGTGTCGCGCGGTGGGCCGTACGGGTGAGACGGGGCTCGCTACGGGTGGGCCGTACGGGTCAGGTGGCGTCGGCGTCGAAGGGCGGGCGCTCGTCCGGGGCCGGCGTGTCGGGACGCTTGGTCATGTCGGGCCGCTTGGTCATGTCGATCCGCCCGGCCGAGGATGCCTGCGGGGCGGCGGGTACGGCCGCGCCGTGGCCGTTGACCGAGTCCGTGAGGTCGGTCATCTCGCGCTTGAGGTCGAAGCCGCTGCGGATCTCCTGGAGCCCCAGGTCGTCGTTCTCCAGCTGCTTGCGCAGGAAGGTCTTGGGGTTCAGGTCCTCGAACTCGAAGTCCTTGAACTCCGGGCCCAGCTCGCTGCGGATGTCGCTCTTGGCACTGTCCGAGAACTCGCGGATCTTGCGAATCGTCCGCGTGACGTCCTGGATGAGCTTGGGGAGCTTGTCCGGACCGAAGACGAGCACGGCGAGGACGATGAGCGTGACCAGCTCAAGCGGCCCTATGTCATTGAACACCTGAAGCTCCTTGGGATGTCCTCGGTCGCTCAACGGTACCCGGCGCGGTCGGCGGTCCGGTACCGCGCCGGGTGAGACTTCGGTCAGTTCCGCCCTGACGCCCCCAGGACGAGGGACACGGTGTGCCGGGCCCCGGCGCGTTCGACGGTGAGACGGAGCCGGTCGCCGGGGCGGTGGGCGCGGATTCTCACGATCAGCTCCTCGCCCGAGTGGACCCGGTGGCCGTCCACCGCCGTGACGAGGTCGCCCGCCTTGAGCCCGGCCCGGTCGCCGGGTCCGCCCGGCTGCACGGCGGGGCCGCCGGTGCCGCCCCTGGCGGAGACGCGGGCGGCGTCGCCGGTGTAGTCCATGTCGAGGGTGACGCCGATGACGGGGTGGGTGGCGTGCCCCTTGTCGATCAGCTCCTCGGCGACCCGTCGGGCCTGGTTGGCCGGGATGGCGAAGCCGAGGCCGATGGAGCCGGCCTGGCTCCCGCCGGAGTCCGTGTCGCTGTCGGCGGAGCGGATGGCGGAGTTGACGCCGATGACCTGGGCGTGGGCGTCGAGGAGCGGGCCGCCGGAGTTGCCGGGGTTGATCGGCGCGTCGGTCTGGAGCGCGTCGACGTAGGAGATGTCGCTGCCGTCGCCCTTCTCGCCGCCCGCCGTGATGGGGCGTTCCTTGGCGCTGATGATGCCGGAGGTGACGGTGTTGGCCAGGTCGAAGGGGGCGCCGATGGCCACGACCGGGTCGCCCACGCGGACGTCGTCGGAGTCGCCGAGCGGCAGCGGGGTGAGGCCGCTGACCCCGCTGACCTGGACCACGGCGAGGTCGTATCCGCTGTCCCGGCCGACGACGCGGGCCCGGGCGGTCTGGCCGCCGCTGAACGTCACGGTGATCTCGCCGCCGGCGGAGGCGGGCGCGACGACGTGGTTGTTGGTGAGGATGTGCCCCCGGGTGTCGAGCACGAACCCGGTGCCGGTGCCGGCCTCGTGGTCGCCGCTGACATGCAGGGTGACGACACTGGGCAGCGCCCGCGCGGCTATCCCGGCCACACTGTCCGCCGCCCGCCCGGCAGGCACCTTCCCCGCCCCCGGCAGATGCACGTCCCCGATCCCGGCCCGCTCCAACGCCGCCCCCGCGAACCCCCCGAGCCCCCCGGCCACCAGCGCGACAACAACCCCCCACCCAACCAACCCCCGCCACCGCGGCCCCGGCCCGCCAGCACCGGTCTGCTGAAGGGGCGCGTGCGGTACGGCCCAGGGGTCGTAACGGGCCCAGGGGTCGGGGTGGGGCGGTTGGGGGTGGGGCTGGGTGGGGGCGGGGGGCTCGGCGTGGGCGTAGGGATCGGTACCGGCGAGCGGCTCGACGCCGGCGTACCGCTCAGCACGGGGGTACGGCTCGGCGCCGGCGTGCGGCTGGGCCTGGACCGCCGGGTCCGGCAGGGCCTCGGCGGCGGTGTACGGCGCCTGCGGGGGCACGAGGGGCGTCCCGTGGGCGGGCGTCACTCCGGGGCCCTGGAAGGGCGGAGCAGGCGCCCAGGGGCCGGGTTCGCCGTAGGGCGGGGTGCTGTAGGGGTCGGGGTCGTGCAGGGGGGTGGGACGGACGGGCGCGGTACGGGCCGGCGCGTACGCGCGCTCGTCCAGCGTCTCCGGTCCACGCCCCGGCACGACCAAGTCCCCTGACTCCGCCGCACACGCCGGTACGACCGGGAAGTCCCCCGGCTCTGCCGAACGCGTAGGCACGACCAGCCCATCCGGCGACTCCGCCGCACGCGCCGACCCGGCCGGCCCGTCCACCGGCTCCCATCCCGGCACAACCGGCCCATCCACCAGCGCCGCCTCCCGCACGAGCCCGTCAGGCCCGTCCACGGGCTCCGGTCCACGCGCCGGCACGACCAGCCCATCCACCGGCTCCGCCTCCCGCGCGGACCCGACCGGAGAGCCCCCCAGCCGTTCCGTACCCCCCACCACGCCCCCGGCACCCGGCCCGGCAGCCGAAGAAGCCTCAGGTTTCGCGCCGTCAAGCCCAGCCGCAGGCGCCCCGGTCAGGAAGTCCTCCCGGCGGGCCGCGCCCCCCACCACGCCACCGGTATCCGGCCCGGCGGCCGGAGAAGCCTCGGGTTCCGCACCGTCAAGCCCAGCCGCAGGCGTCGGCCGTTCCTCCCGCTCGTCCTTCGGGACGTACGGCGGGTTGCCCTCGTTCATGCTCTCCCCACGGCTGGTCGCGGCCGCGTGTCGGTGGTGGCCGCGGAAGTCGATCCCCTGGCGGTGCCCGGGGTGAAGCGGTCCGGGCACGGCTTCACAGGATTCAACCAGGTTCGCCGCAGGGCGCGCAGGGGGTGGTCAGGGGGTCTGCTGGACGGGGGCGGGGGCGGCCGAGGGGCCGGGGACGGCGGCCCAGCTCGCCGTGGGGGCGGCCGAGTTGGCGGAGAAGGGGGTGATCTCGTCCAGCGGGCGTATCAGCGGGGTGCCGGCCGCCGAGGGCGCCTGCGGCAGGGCGAGGGCGCGCGCGGTGTCCTGGACCCGCCCGTCGGCCGGGGACGGTACGCCGGGCAGCAGGGGCGCGGAGACGGAGGTGGGCACCGCGGGGGCCTGGCCGAGCTGTCCGGCGCCCTGGGCGAGCAACGGGGCCGTGGCGCGACGGCGCTGGGTGTCGGGCGCGCTGCCCGTACCCGGCGTGCCGGTGCCGGTGCCCGCCGAGCGGGCCGGCGCCACGTTGCTGCCCGCGCCGGAGCCGCCCCGCGCGTCGGCCGTGAGGTCGCCGGGAAGGGCGCCGCCCACACCGCCGAGGGCGACGGCCGCGAGGGAGACCGCACCGGCGGCGGCGACCGCGAAGCGCAGCCCGCGCGAGGCGGACCGCTCGCCCACGGGGTGGATACGGAAGCCCTGCTCCTCGGGGGCGGCCGCATGGGCCGGGACGTAACCGAAGGCGAACCGGTCGGGGTCGGAAACACCGAAGACCCCGGTGTCGGGGCCGGTGCCGAAGGTGCCGCCGGGCAGCCGGTCCCCGGTGTCGGGTCCGCCGCCGGGCAGTCCCTGGAGACGGGCGAGGAAGCTCTCGGAGGGCGGCGGCGGGGCCGCCTGCGCGAACACGTTCTTCAGCCGCCGCTGCGCCTCCGCCTCCGCCTTGCACCGGCCACAGGTGGCCAGGTGCGCGAGGACGCGCTCACGCGTCTCATGACCGAGTTCTCCGTCGACCAGGGCGGAGAGCCGGTCCCCCAGATGCTGTTCCGCGAGGTGTGCCGTCGCGGGTTCGGGCCGGGATGCGCTCACGCGGGCGTGCCCCCTCCCCCCAGTGCGGGCACCGGGGCCATGAAGGAGCGGCGCTCGGCCCGGCGCGCCTCGGGCGAGCGGTGGGCCAGCGCCTTGCGGAGCTGGGAGCGGCCGCGGTGGATACGGGAGCGGACGGTGCCGAGCTTCACGCCGAGCGTCGCGGCGATCTCCTCGTACGACAGCCCCTCGATGTCGCACAGCACGACGGCCGCGCGGAACTCGGGCGCGAGGGTGTCCAGGGCCTGCTGCACGTCCGCGTCGAAGTGCGCGTCGTTGAAGACCTGCTGGGGGGTGGGCTCACGGCTGGGCAGTCGCTCGGCCGCGTCCTCGCCGAGGGCGTCGAAGCGGATGCGCTGCTTGCGCCGGACCATGTCCAGGAACAGGTTGGTGGTGATCCGGTGCAGCCAGCCCTCGAAGGTGCCGGGCGAGTACGTCGACAGGGAGCGGAAGACCCGGACGAAGACCTCCTGGGTGAGGTCCTCCGCGTCGTGCTGATTGCCCGTGAGGCGGTAGGCGAGCCGGTAGACCCGGCCGCTGTGGGTGCTGACGATCTCCTCCCAGCTGGGCGGAGTCCACGCCTGTGCGTCCGCGTCGGTGGCGAAGGTCGCGGTCTGGGAGTCGCCCGCGGCGATTCCGGCGGGACGGTCAGCAGCGGTGTCGGTCACGGATTTCGGCCTGCCCGACCCGAGAAAGCGCCGCAGCACTCCTCCCCGGTCCCCGGGCGCGGCCGCACCTCCCCTGTCGGCTCTGGTGGTGTCCAGTGGAGCCCCTACCATAGCCACCTCGCCCGTTAGCTCCGGATAAGCGGTTTTACGAGAATTTGACGCGCGCCGCCCCGGGTCATCCGGCTGCGTGCGCACGTGTTCCGCACCCTGCGTCACCGTTCGCCCCCCGTCGCGTTCCACCGGTCCGGCCGCGTGCCGGCTCTTCCTGTTGAACGCTCGGTCCCATCTGCGGGTTCCCGCCCCCAACGGATACAGTCACGCCGAGGCAATCACGGGGACAGGAGAGGGCCATTACCGGCAACCGGCAGACGAGCTGGGCGTTCGCCGACGCCTTTGTCGCCGAGGACGAGCCGCTGCTCTGGGCCCGCGACCGGGCCCGGGACGCGGGGCTGCGCTCGGTGACGCCCAGCACGGGTGCCGCGCTGCGGCTGCTCGCCGCCTCGGTGGACGCGAAGGCGGTCGCCGAGATCGGCACCGGCTGCGGCGTGTCCGGCATCCATCTGCTGTACGGAATGCGCCCGGACGGGGTGCTCACGACGGTCGATCCGGAGCCGGAGCACCAGCAGTTCGCCCGGCAGGCCTTCCGCGCCTGCGGCTTCGCCAGCAACCGGGCCCGGTTCATCCCCGGCCCCGCCCTCGACGTACTGCCCCGCCTCGCGGACGCGGGCTACGACCTCGTCTTCTGCGACGGCGACCGCCTGGAGTACTCCAGCTACCTCGCTGAATCGTTGCGGCTGCTGCGCCCCGGCGGACTGGTGGTCTTCGAGGGCGTCTTCGCGGGCGGCCGTACGGTCGGCTCCGGCCCGCAGCCGACCGAGGTGCTGCGCCTGCGGGAGCTGCTGCGCACGGTGCGCGAGAGCGAGGAGCTGGTGACCTCGCTGCTGCCCGTGGGCGACGGGCTGCTCTGCGCCGTCAAGCGCTGAACCGTCCCCGAGGCCGGGGGCCGAACGCGATGGCCCCGGCACCGCGAACGGTACCGGGGCCATCAGGAGATCGGGAACGCGTCAGACGACGACCTTCTTGAGGGCGTCGCCGAGCGCCTCGGCCTCGTCAGGGGTCAGCTCGACGACGAGTCGACCGCCGCCTTCGAGCGGAACGCGCATGACGATGCCCCGCCCCTCCTTGGTCACCTCGAGCGGGCCATCACCCGTCCGCGGCTTCATGGCCGCCATGCTCGTACCCCTTCCTGAAACCAGGCTCATCGTCTGCCGACGACCCCACGGAGGGCACCCGCGGTCCAGGAGGGACACGCGACACCGGCATCGAACACATTGCTTCCCAGCCATTATCCCGCATCGCAGGACCCGATGACCAACATCGGTCGGCATCGCTTGGGCAACGCGCGCGAGCAAAACCACCCAATTCGGGGATGTGCCTGCGATACTTCGCCGCCGCGCGGACGGTGACCGGGCGACTCCGTACCGGTTTTCTTTGACGCAGGTCACACGGACACCCGGGCCCGGGGACGGCGATCTCCGCCATGCTGTCCTCGGACAGGGGCGTACCGACCGGTACGTCACAGCCGCGACACCGGAGGGGACGCGCCATGGCCGACACCGTGCTCTACGAGGTGAACGACGGGCTCGCGACGATCGAGCTGAACCGTCCCGAGGCGATGAACGCCCTGGACATCGCGACCAAGAACGCCCTGCGCGAGGCTGCGGAGGCGGCCGGCTCCGACCCGGCGGTACGGGCGGTGCTGCTGACGGCGGCGGGCGAGCGGGCCTTCTGCGTGGGCCAGGACCTCAAGGAGCACATCGGGCTGCTCGCCGCCGACCGGGAGTCCGGCTCGGGGCAGACGATGAGCACGGTCAAGGAGCACTACAACCCGATCGTGCGGGCCCTGGTGGACGCGCCGAAGCCGGTGGTCGCGGCGGTGAACGGGGTCGCGGCCGGGGCCGGCTTCGGCTTCGCGCTCGCGGCGGACTACCGGCTGGTCGCGGACACGGCGTCCTTCAACACCTCCTTCGCTGGGGTCGCGCTGACCGCCGACTCGGGCGTCTCCTGGACGCTGCCCCGCGTGGTGGGCCCCGGGCGCGCCACCGACCTGCTGCTCTTCCCGCGCTCCCTGACCGCCCAGGAGGCGCTGGAGCTGGGCATCGCGAACCGCCTGGTGCCCGCCGCCGAGCTGCGCGCCGAGGCCGAACGGGTGGCGCGCAGGCTGGCCGAGGGCCCGACGGTGGCGTACGCGGCGCTCAAGGAGTCGGTGGCCTACGGCCTGACGCACTCCCTCGCCGAGACCCTGGAGAAGGAGGACGAGCTCCAGAGCCGCGCGGGCACCTCCGAGGACCACGCGATCGCGGTCCGGGCGTTCGTGGAGAAGCGGAAGCCGGAGTACCTGGGCCGCTGACCGCCGGCCGCCCCGGAGAACCCCCTCAGGCGCCCGGTGCGCCCCCTCTGCCGACGCAGGCCTCCAGGTGGTCGTCGACCAGCCCGCAGGCCTGCATCAGCGCGTACGCGGTCGTCGGGCCGACGAAGCGCAGACCCCGCTTCTTCAGCGCCTTGGACAGCGCGGTGGACTCGGGCGTCACGGCGGCCACGTCCCCGAGGACCTTCGGCACCGGGCGTCCGGCCGGGTCCGGGGCGTGGGACCAGATCAGCTCGTCCAGCTCGCCCTCGGACCAGCCGGCGAGCACGCGCGCGTTGGCCATCGTGGCGTCGATCTTGGCGCGGTTGCGGATGATCCCGGTGTCCTCCAGCAGGCGTTCGCGGTCCTCGTCGGTGAAGGCGGCGACCTTCTCGATGTGGAAGCCCGCGAACGCGGCGCGGAAGCCGGGCCTGCGGCGCAGGATGGTGATCCAGGACAGCCCGGACTGGAAGGCCTCCAGGCTGAGCCGCTCGAAGAGGGCGTCGTCGCCGTGGACCGGGCGGCCCCACTCCTCGTCGTGGTAGGCCACGTACTCCTCGGCGGACAGGGCCCAGGGGCAGCGGAGCCTGCCGTCGGAGCCCGCGCGTGCGCTGCCGTCGCTCATCACGCCTCCTCGGGGCCCGGCTCGTCCAGGCCGGGACCGGTGCCGCGGGCACCGGCGAGGGCGGACTCCAGGTCGGCGATCCGGGCGTCGCGCTCGGCGAGTTCGGCGGCGAGGCGGCCGAGCGCGTCGTCCACCTCGGCCATGCGGTAGCCGCGCGGGGCCAGCGGGAAGCGCAGGCTCTCCACGTCGGCGCCGCCGACCGGACGGTCCGCGGGCAGCGGGTCCGACAGCCGCTCCGGCGCCGCCTCCGGCAGCGGGGTGCTCTCCCCGCCGCCCACCACGGCGAGCGTCACCGCGGCCACCACGACGGCCAGTGCGACGACCAGGAACAAGAACATCAGCATCGCCAGGGTTCCCCAAGCTCGATGTGCCCGGCGCGGTGCCGGTGGCCCAATGTGTCTGGGTCCGATCGTGCCATGCGACGCTGACAGTCAGGGCCCACGGACGGGATCGCCGTGGGCGGGTGAGGAGAGGTCACAGGGGATGCTCAGGCTGGGCACACGGGAATTCGGGCCGCACGAGCCGGTGGTGATGGCGATCGTCAACCGGACCCCGGACTCCTTCTACGACCGGGGCGCCACGTTCTCCGACGAGGCCGCGCTCGCGCGCGTGGAGCGCGCGGTGGCCGAGGGCGCCGCGATCATCGACATCGGCGGGGTGAAGGCGGGCCCCGGCGAGGAGGTCACCGCGCAGGAGGAGGCGCGGCGCACGGTCGGTTTCGTGGCCGAGGTGCGGCGCCGGTTCCCGGACGTGGTGATCAGCGTGGACACCTGGCGCGCCGAGGTCGGCGAGGCGGTGTGCGCGGCGGGCGCCGATCTGCTGAACGACGCGTGGGGCGGCGCCGACCCCGGCCTCGCGGAGGTCGCCGCGCGCTACGGCGTGGGCCTGGTGTGCACGCACGCGGGCCGTGCCGAGCCGCGTACGCGCCCGCACCGGGTGGCGTACGACGACGTCATGGCCGACATCCTGGACGTCACCCTGGGTCTCGCCGAGCGGGCGGTGGCGCTCGGGGTGCCGCGTGAGTCGGTGCTGATCGATCCGGGGCACGACTTCGACAAGAACACCCGGCACAGCCTGGAGGCCACGCGCCGCCTGGGCGAGATGGTGGCGACGGGCTGGCCGGTGCTGGTGTCGCTGTCCAACAAGGACTTCGTCGGGGAGACCCTGGACAAGCCGGTCGAGGAGCGGCTGATCGGGACGCTCGCGACCACGGCGGTGTCGGCCTGGCTGGGCGCGCAGGTGTACCGGGTGCACGAGGTCGCGGAGACCCGCCAGGTGCTCGACATGGTCGCGTCGATCGCCGGGCACCGCCCGCCGGCGGTGGCGCGGCGGGGCCTGGCCTGAGGAAGGCGCCCCGGGGACGGCGCGCGGCCGTCCCCGGGGCGGGGTTCAGCGGGCCGCCTCCTTGGAGACCAGCGCGACCGCCTCGTCCACGTCGTCCGTGACGTGGAAGAGCATCAGGTCCTTCTCCGACGCCTTGCCCTGGGCGACCAGGGTGCCCCGCAGCCAGTCGACCAGGCCGCCCCAGTACGCGCTGCCGAACAGGACGATCGGGAAGCGGGTCACCTTCTGGGTCTGCACCAGGGTGAGCGCCTCGAACAGCTCGTCCAGGGTGCCGAGCCCGCCGGGCAGGACGACGAAGCCCTGGGCGTACTTCACGAACATCATTTTCCGTACGAAGAAGTACCGGAAGTTCAGGCCGATGTCGACGTACGGGTTCAGCCCCTGTTCGAAGGGCAGCTCGATGCCCAGGCCGACCGAGAGTCCGCCCGCCTCCAGGGCGCCCTTGTTGGCCGCCTCCATGGCGCCGGGGCCGCCTCCGGTGATCACCGCCCAGCCGGCCTCCACCAGGCCGCGTCCGAGCCGTACACCGGCGTCGTACTCCGGCGAGTCCACCGGGGTGCGCGCCGAGCCGAACACGCTGATCGCGGGCGGCAGCTCGGCGAGCGTGCCGAAGCCCTCGATGAACTCCGACTGGATGCGCAGTACCCGCCAGGGGTCGGTGTGCACCCAGTCGGTGGGGGCGCGCTCGTCCAGGAGCCGCTGGTCGGTGGTGCTGGCCTGCACCTGGCCGCGCCGCCTGAGGACCGGGCCGAGCCGCTGCTCGTCCGGCGGGCGCTTCTTCCCCTCGGGGTTTCCCGTGGCCATGTGCGCTCCCTCCACTTGCCGGTATTCCGTCCTCAGCCTAGATCCGCATCCGTTACGGCGGGGGGACGTGAGCATGTCCGGGATACGGCGCCGTGTGATGCGGGCGTCACGCCGTGAGCCAGCCGCGCAGCCGCTCCTCGCCCGCGAGGATCTTCGCCGTCTCCACGCGCTCGTCCCGCTTGTGGGCCAAGTGGGGGTTTCCGGGGCCGTAGTTGACGGCCGGGATGCCGAGCGCGGCGAAGCGGGAGACGTCCGTCCAGCCGTACTTGGGCATCGGGACACCGCCCACCGCGTCGATGAAGGCGGCCGCCGCCGGGTGGGAGAGGCCGGGCAGTGCGGCGCCGCTGTGGTCGTCGATCACGAACTCCTCGACGCCACAGTCCGCGAACACCTCGCGGACGTGCGCGATCGCCTCCTCCTCGGTGCGGTCGGGCGCGTAACGGAAGTTGACCGTGACCACGCACTCGTCGGGGATGACGTTGCCCGCCACTCCCCCGCCGATGCGCACCGCGTTCAGGCCCTCGCGGTACTCCAGCCCGTCGATGACCGGCCAGCGGGGCTCGTACGAGGCGAGGCGGGCCAGGATCGGGGCGGCCGCGTGGACGGCGTTGGAGCCCATCCAGCCGCGCGCGGAGTGCGCCCGCTCGCCCTTGGTCTTCAGCAGGACCCGCAGCGTGCCCTGGCAGCCGCCCTCGACCTGCCCGTCGGACGGTTCGAGCAGGACCGCGAAGTCCCCCTGAAGCCACTCCGGGTGAGCCTCCGCCAGCTTCTTCAGCCCGTTCAGCTCGGCGGCGACCTCCTCGTTGTCGTAGAACACGAAGGTCAGGTCGCGGTTGGGCTCGGGCACGGTGGCCGCGATGCGCAGCTGGACCGCGACACCGGCCTTCATGTCGCAGGTGCCGCAGCCCCACAGCACGCCGTCCTCGTCGAGCCGGGAGGGCACGTTGTCCGCGATCGGCACGGTGTCGATGTGCCCGGCGAGGATCACCCGCTGCGCGCGGCCGAGGGCGGTCCGGGCGACCACGTTGTTGCCGAACCGCTCGACCGTCAGATGCGGCAGGGCGCGCAGCGCGGCCTCGATCGCGTCGGCGAGCGGCTTCTCGGTGCCGCTCTCGGAGGGGATGTCCACGAGCCGCGCGGTCAGCTCGGCTGCGTCCAGCGTGAGGTCAAGCGAGGTTTCGGCCATGCTCCCGACCCTAACGCGGGCTCCGCCGCCGTCCCCGTGCGAACGGGGTTGCGCACTCCAGTACCTTGTACGCGTGTCAGAGCCGTCCCCCTCCCGTCCCAGGCGCCGCGGCCGTGTCGTGCGCATCTGTGCGGCGCTGCTCGTCCTGTCCGGCGTCGCCGCCTACCTCGTGGTGCAGTACGTCACCGGAGGCGGGACCGCGCGCGGCTGCAAGGTGGTCTCGGCGACCGACGAACGGGTGTCGTACGCGTTCACGCCCGAGCAGGCCGTCAACGCGGCCACCATCGCCGCCGTCGGCACCGGGCGCGGGATGCCGCTGAGGGCGGTGACGATCGCGCTGGCCACCGCGCTCCAGGAGTCCGGGCTGCGCAACATCGAGCACGGCGACCGCGATTCGCTCGGCCTCTTCCAGCAACGCCCCTCGCAGGGCTGGGGCTCCCAGCAGCAGATCATGGACCCGGCGTACGCGGCCGGCATCTTCTACGCGCACCTCGCGCGCGTGCCGGACTACACCGAACTCCCCCTCACCGTCGCGGCGCAGAAGGTCCAGCGCAGCGGCTTCCCGGAGGCGTACGCCAAGCACGAGACGGACGCCACGCTGCTGGCCAACGCGCTCACCGGCTACTCGGCGGCGACCCTGACCTGCGACGGGCGCTCCATGCAGGCGGCGGGACCGGTGGACCCCGACGCCGTACGGACCGCGCTGGTACGGGACTTCGGGCGCGACGCGCTCCAGGAGACCGGCGCGGAGGTGGGCGGTACGGCCGTTCCCTCGCCCTCGCCGTCCCCGAGCGTGACCGCGACCGCGCACGGGCGGACGGTGACGGTCCCGGTGCCGCAGGGCACGAAGACGGACGCCGGCGGGCGGGACGAGCGGGCGCGGGGGTGGCAGCTCGCGCAGTGGGCGGTGGCCAACTCCTCCGCGCTGCGGATCTCCCGGGTGACGTACGCGGGCCGGGAGTGGACGGCGTCCAACGGCGGGGGCGACTGGCATCCGGCGCCGGGTGGCGGGACGGCGGGCTCCGAGTCCTCTCCGGCGAGCGTACGGATCGTCACCGGGCCGTAGTTATTGTCTTTTTACCTTGGGTGTCCGCAACCTTCGGCGGGTTCGCGCGGTAGTCACGGCGGAGTTCATCGCCGTCGATTGGAGCGACCATGTCTTTGCCTGTGAGCCGTCGGATTGCCCGTGCCGTGCTTCTCACCGCCGTGGGTGCGGTGGCCGGGGTCGGTGTCGCCGGAACCGCCGGAGCGGCGGCCCAGCACCCCTCGGCGGCGCCGGGCCTCGGTGGGCTCAGCGCGCTGGACGGGGTGTCCCACCTCGCCGGGAACAAGGTCGTCCAGGACGCCGTGCCGGCGGCAGGCGCGATCAAGAACGCGGCCCCCACCGCCACCAAGGCGACAGGCACCGCCGGCGGCCTCCTGGGCAACGTCTCCAAGAGCGGGTTGCCGCTCGGCTGACCGACACCGCACCGGCTGGCTGCCGCCATGCCTGTGGGCAGTCGTTCCGCAGGGCGGAACGGGTGGGCACAGGCATGGCGGCAGCCGGGCCCGGCTGGTTACGCCTTCAGCCGGAGGATCGCCTCGTCGATCCGCTCGTCCGTGGCCGTGAGAGCCACCCGCACATGCTCCGCCCCGGCCTCCCCGTAGAAGTCCCCGGGCGCCACCAGAATCCCCAGCTCCGCGAGCCGAGCCACCGTGTCCCAGCAGGACTCCCCCCGCGTGGACCACAGGTACAGGCTCGCCTCACTGTGGTCGATACGGAACCCGTACGCGAGCAGAGCCTCCCGCAGCCGCGTACGCCGACCCTCGTAGCGAGCCCGCTGCAAGCGCACATGCTCGTCGTCGGACAGCGCCGCCGCCATCGCCGCCTGCGTAGGCGCCGAAATCATCATGCCGCCGTGCTTGCGGATCTCCAGCAGCGGCATCAGGACCGCCGGGTCACCCGCGAGGAAGGCCGCACGGTACCCCGCCAGGTTGGACCGCTTGGACAGCGAGTGGACCGCCACGATGCCGTCGTAGGAGCCGCCGTTGACGTCCGGGTGCAGCACCGAGACGGGGTCGGCCTCCCAGCCCAGCTCCAGGTAGCACTCGTCGGAGACGAGCAGCACGCCGTGTTCGCGGGCCCACGCGACGATCCCCTTGAGGTCCTCCGTGGAGAGGACCGCGCCGGTGGGGTTCGAGGGCGAGTTCAGCCAGAGGAGCTTCAGGCCCTCCGGGTCGAGGTCGCGCGGGTCGTCGTAGGCCTCGTAGTCGGCGCGGGCGAGCCGGGCGCCGACCTCGTAGGTGGGGTAGGCCAGGCGGGGGTAGGCGACACGGTCGCCGGGGCCCAGGCCGAGCTGGGTGGGGAGCCAGGCGACGAGTTCCTTGGAGCCGACGACCGGCAGGACGTGCCGGTGGGTGACGTCGCGGGCGCCGAGGCGGCGCTCCAGCCAGCCGGTGATCGCGTCCCGCAGCGCGGGCGTGCCCCACACGGTCGGGTAGCCGGGCGAGTCGGCCGCGTCGATCAGCGCCTTCCGGATCTGCTCGGGGACCGGGTCGACCGGCGTGCCGACCGAGAGGTCGACGATGCCGCCGGGGTGCGCGGCGGCGGTCTTCTTGTACGGCTCCAGCTTGTCCCAGGGGAAGGTGGGGAGCCGGTCGGAGACTGCGGACACGGGGCTTGCTCGCTTTCGTGGATACGGCGAACGCCTCGGTCCCGTACGGCGGTGCCCCCCGAGGGGCCGGGCCGTACGGGACCGAGGCGGTGCTGTCTTCGTGCGGGCCGCGCGGGAGCGGCCCCGGCGTCACTCGCCCTGCGGCGGCAGCGCGGCGACGAAGGGGTGGTCGCGCTCGATCAGGCCCAGCTTGCTGGCACCGCCGGGCGAGCCGAGCTCGTCGAAGAACTCGACGTTCGCCTTGTAGTAGTCCTTCCACTCGTCCGGGACGTCGTCCTCGTAGAAGATCGCCTCGACCGGGCAGACCGGCTCACAGGCACCACAGTCGACGCATTCGTCCGGGTGGATGTACAAGGACCGCTGGCCCTCGTAGATGCAGTCGACCGGGCACTCCTCGATGCACGCCTTGTCCTTGACGTCGACACAAGGCTGCGCGATGACGTAGGTCACGCTGTCGTTCCTCCTCGATAGGGCGCTGGCGGGCCTCCTCAGGCTCCGCCGCCTGGCGCGCGGGAGCGCGGCGTCGTCGATGCCCGCCCCTAGTATCTCCGTTCCGGGACGTGATCCGAACAGGAGGGGTGGACCGACCAGTGGAAATATCGGCGCCAGGACGCCTCGAAGTCCGAATTGCCCCTGCTGACGTGGGCAAACGGGTATCGGTACGACGGTTGACGCAGACCGGGAGGCCGGGCGAGAAGTTCACCGACACGGTGGGTGTTCTCACATCATGGGACAACGGCGTGCTCATGATCACACAGCGGGACGGCCGAACGGTGCGGATCGAGGAGTCCGTGCTCGTGGCGGGCAAGGTCGTACCGGCCGTTCCCGCACGTCGGCGCGGTCCGGCGGCCGGGTACGCGGAGCTGGCCGAGGTCGCCGCGCGGGCGTGGCGGCCGGTGGAGAGCGAGTGGCTGGGGCGGTGGGAGCTGCGTGCTGCCGGGGGGTTCACCCGGCGGGCGAACAGTGTGCTTCCCCTGGGTGATCCGGGGCTTCCGCTCGACGCGGCCCTGCTCGCCGTAAGACGCTGGTACGACGAGCGCGGCCTGCCCGCCTACGTCCAGACCGCGAGCGGCCCCGACGGCGTGCCGGAGCCGCTGTGCGCGGAGCTGGCGGAGCGCGGCTGGAGCCGGGAGGTCACGGCGGAGCTGTGGACCGGGGGCCTGGCGCCGGTCGCGGACCGGGCGGAGGGCGCCGGTGCGGTCCTCTCCCGCGAGGCGGACGAGGCGTGGCTCGCGCGGTACCAGCGCAAGGGAGTGAGCGACGTGGCCCTGCGGGTGCTCGGCCGAGGAGCCTCGGTGTGGTTCGCGACGGTGCCCGGCGCGGCGGGTGAGGCACCTGCCGCGATCGGGCGGTGTGTCGTGGACGGCCGCTGGGCCGGTTTCGCGGCCGTCGAGGTCGATCCCGCCCGCCGGCGGCAGGGGCTGGCCACCGAGGTCATGGCCGCGCTGGCCCGGCGCGCCCTGGACGAGGGCGCCTCGGCGGCCTGGCTCCAGGTGGAGGAGTCCAACGCGGGCGCGCGGACGCTGTACGAGCGCCTGGGCTTCGCCCCGCACCACGCCTACCACCACTACCGGGCACCGGACGGCTCCGGCGCCGGGGAGCCGTAGGAGGCGCCGTGGACGGCCAGGAACCGGCGAAGCGCCCGCCCTATCTCCCGCCCCCGTACCCGCCGCCCGCCGAGCGGTCGGCGGAGCTGCGGCGCAGGTTCGCCGAGGAGGCCCGCTCGTCCCGCCCCGACCTGTCCGCGCTGTGCCTGCTGCTCGGCGCGGAGGCGGACGGCTCGCTGGACGAGGCCGGGCTCGACGCGGCCCAGCTGGCGCTGGACGAGCTGGCCGGACGGGTGCCGTACCGCCCCGGCGGTCCACGCGCGTGGGCCGGGGCTCTGGCCCGGCTGCTCGGCGAGGAGTGCGGGTTCCGGGGCACGGCCGGGGACTACGAGCGGCTGGAGTCCTCGCTGCTGCACGAGGTGCTGCGGCGGCGGCGCGGGCTGCCGATCCTGCTGTCGGTGGTGTGGCTGGAGGTGGCCCGGCGGGCGGGCGCGCCGGTGTACGGCGTGTCGCTGCCGGGGCACTTCGTGGTGGGGTTCGGGCCCTCGGGCGGTGAGATGGTGCTGGCGGACCCGTTCGACGGGGGCCGGTTGCTGACCCGGGCGGACGCCGAGCTGCTGGTGGTGGGGGCGACGGGGGCGCCGCTGGACCCGGCCGCGCTGGTGCCCGCGACGCCCGTCGAGGTGGTCCAGCGGATTCTGAACAACGTGCGGGCGTGGGCCGCCGCCCGCCCCGAGCGCTCCGACATCGCCCTGCTGGCCGTGGAGTTGGGGCTGCTGCTGCCCGCGCATCCGGCGCGGCTGCGCTACGACCGGGCGCGGCTGCTCGTGCAGCGGGGCGCGTTCACGGAGGGCGCGGCGGAGCTGGAGGCGTACGCGGAGCTGGTGGCGGTGGTCGATCCGGTGGCGGAGGAACGGGCGCGGGCGCAGGCGCGGGCGGCGCGGGCGCTGCTCAACTGACGACGGGGGCGGGCGCGGGGGTGGGGGCGGGGGCGGGGGCGGGCGCGGGCTTCACGGCCGAGGGCCCCTGAAGGCACCGCTCACAGCCACCCCTTCTCGCGCGCGATCCGTACCGCCTCCGCCCGGTTGCGTACCGCCAGCTTCTGGATCGCGGTGGACAGGTAGTTGCGCACGGTCCCCTGGGAGAGGTGGAGGGCCTGGGCCAGCTCGGCGTTGGTGGAGCCGTCGGCGGCGGCGCGCAGCACCTCGCGCTCGCGGTCGGTGAGCGGATTGGCGCCCTCGGCCAGCGCGGCGGCGGCGAGGGTGGGGTCGATGACCCGCTCCCCGCCGAGCACCTTCCTTACGGCGGCGGCGAGTTGGGCGGCGGGGGCGTCCTTGACGAGGAAGGCGTCGGCGCCGGCCTCCATGGCGCTGCGCAGATAGCCGGGGCGCCCGAAGGTGGTGAGGACGACGAGCTTCACGCCGGGGTGCGCGCGGTGCACCTGGGCGGCGGCCTCGATGCCGGTGCAGCCGGGCATCTCGATGTCGAGCAGGGCCACGTCCACCCCGTGCTCGGCGACGGCGGCCAGCACCTGGTCGCCGCGTGCCACCTGGGCCACGACCTCGATGTCGTCCTCCAGGCCGAGCAGGGCGGCGAGCGCCTCGCGGACCATCGACTGGTCCTCGGCGAGGAGGACCTTGATCGTGCGCGTCATGCCCCGGATCCTACGTCCGCCACAGAAGCAGCGGGGACGCGGGCGACCAGCCGGAAACCGCGCCCGGCCCGGCCCGCCTCCAGGGTGCCGCCGGCCGTCTCCAGGCGCTCGGTGAGCCCGGTGAGCCCGTTGCCGGGCACCGCGCCGGAGCCGCCCGAGCCGTTGTCCTGGACGGTGAGTTCGAGGACCGGGCCGTCCAGGGTCTGGCGGCGCAGCAGCTCTACGGCGCACCGGTCGGCGCCGCTGTGCCGTACGACGTTGGTGACGGCCTCGCGCAGGGTCCAGGCGAGCGCGGCCTCGGCGTCCTCGGGGACGCCGGTGAGGTCGGGTTCGGCGGGGACCTCGCAGACCACTCCGGCGGCGGTCAGGGCGACCTGGGTGCCGGCGAGTTCGGCGGCGAGCCGGGGGCGCCGGTACCCGGTGACGGCCTCGCGCACGTCCACCAGCGCCTGCCGGCTGACCCGCTCGATGTCGGCGACCTGCTGCGCGGCCTTCTCTGGCTCTCCGGGCAGCATCCGCCCGGCCAGCTCGCTCTTCAGGGTGATCAGCGAGAGGGAGTGGCCGAGCAGGTCGTGCAGGTCGCGGGCGAGGCGGAGGCGTTCCTCGTTGGCGGCGAGCTGGGCGACGGTGGCCCGTGCCTTGCGCAGCTCGACGGTGGTGCGGACCAGCTGTCCGACGCCGACCATCGCGAACCCGATGAGCACCACCAGGAGCAGCAGATCGCGGGCCTCGGCCTTGTCGGTGTGCAGTCCGACCAGGTACATCAGGCCCGCCGACGCCGGGATCGCCCAGTAGGTGGCCCGGGGCGGCAGGGTCGCGCCGCAGGCCACCGACAGATAGACGAACAGGCCGAGCCAGGCGCCGCCGAGGGTGTAGGCGAGGAGCGGGGCGAGGACGGCGAGGACCAGGAGGAGCACGATCACGACGCGCCCGGAGTACGGTCGGCCCATGGTGCGGAAGACCAGGCCCAGATAGACCCCGACGAAGGCGGTCAGACCGAGTGCTCCGCCCCAGGTGGCGGCGGTGCCGTGGTGGCCGTCGGCCAGGTCCTGGACGGGTGAGCTGAGGAAGACCAGCCAGACGCCGATCCACAGCAGCTTCACCCACAGCTCGCGCCGGGTGCGCGGCGGACGGCCCATGGGGGTGTCCAGCGCGTCGTACGTCTGCCGGTCTTCCGTCATGCCGCTCACGCCTTCAGCGTGTCCTTCCGGTACAGCCAGGCCGCCCCGCCCGCGAAGAGGACGAAGTAGGCGGCGAGGACGGCGACGTCCCGCGCGTGCGGGGCCTGGCTCTGCTCGATCGCGCGTCCCAGGGCAGCGTACGCGTGCGTCGGCAGCCAGTCGGCGATGTCCTGGAGGAGCTTCGGGAACCCGGTGGAGGGCATCCACAGGCCGCCGAGCAGCGACAGCGCGAAGTACACGATCATCGTGATGGGGCGTACCGCGTCGCCGGAGGCGAGGTAGCCGATGGCGACGCCGAGCGCGGCGAAGACCAGGCTGCCGGCCCAGATGACCCCGGTGAGGGCGAGCCACTGCCAGGCGTCGAGGCGTACGTCCTTCACGGCGGCGGCGACCACGAACACCATGACGATGGAGGGCAGGCTCACCACGGCCGCGCTGGCGGTCTTGGCGAGGACGTAGCCGTGGCCGGGCAGCGAGGTCAGCCGCAGCTGCCGTACCCAGCCGCTCTCGCGCTCCTTGGCGATGCGCTCGCTGTTGCCCATGAGGACGGCGGTCAGGGCGCCGAAGGAGGCCATGGAGACCATCAGATAGGTGGCCACGGTCAGGCCGCCGCTGCCGTCGACCTTGGCGTTCGGGCCGCCGCTGCTGGAGAAGATCAGGAAGATGACCGAGGGGTAGAGCACGGAGAAGAACAGGAACTTGCGGTTGCGCAGGGCGCGGGTGAGTTCCAGCTTGATCAGCGACTTCATGCCTGCTTGGCCTCCTCGGCCGCCGTGAGGGCGACGAACGCCTGCTCCAGGCCGAGTCCGGCCACTTCGAGATTGCGGGGGTAGAGGCCGAGGCCGTACAGCGCGTGCACGGTGGCGTCGGCGTCGGTGGACTGGATGCGCACGGTCTGCCCGGACACGTCGAACGCGCTCATGAACGGCAGTCCGGCGAGCGCGGTCTCGTCGATCTCGCCCTCCAGGTCGAAGGCGATCCGGCGGGCGCCGGCGCGGGCCTTGATCTCGGCGGCGGTGCCGTCGGCCAGGAGACGGCCGCGGTGCAGCACGAGCACGCGGTCGGCGATGGCGTCGGCCTCTTCGAGGTAGTGGGTGGCGAAGAGGACGGTACGGCCCTGGTCGGCCTGCTCGCGCATGGTGGCCCAGAAGGCCTGGCGGGCGGAGACGTCCATGCCGGTGGTGGGCTCGTCCAGGACGATCAGGTCGCTGTCCCCGGCGGTGGCGAGCGCGAAGCGGACGCGCTGGACCTGGCCGCCGGAGAGCTTGTTGACCTTGCGGTCCGCGATCTGCGCGACTCCGGCGCGGGCGAGGACGTCGGCGGGCTGGTGCGGCCTCGGGTGCAGCGAGCAGGCCAGGCGGACCAGTTCGGCGACCGTCACGTCCTCCATGAGCCCGCCGCTCTGCAGCATGGCGCCGACCCGCCCGGCGGTGATCGCCTCGCGCGGGGTGGTACCGAACAGGCGGACCGTGCCGCCGTCGGGGTTCTTCAGCCCGAGGAGCAGGTCGAGGGTGGTGGACTTGCCCGCGCCGTTCGGGCCGAGCAGGGCGACGGTCTCGCCGGGGTGCAGCGTGAGCGAGAGGCCGTCGACGGCCCGGACGCTGCCGTAGGTCTTGGTCACCTGGTCGAACCCGGCCACCGCCGCGGGGGCGGTGGCCGGGGGTGCCGCTGTCGTCGTCATGCCGACCATGGTGGCGGGAGGGGGTGGGGGCGGGGCAGTGTCGGGGGTCCATGGTGCGGGATGACATCTGTCATGCGGATGCTGTGACGGGGCGGGTGGGGGCGGGGGGTGCGGGGGCGGCATGTGTGGGGCTGGCACGTGTGGGGGCCGCACGTGTGGGGCCGGCCCATGTGGGGCCGACCCATGTGGGGGCCGCACGTATGAGGCCGACCCATGTGGGAGCCGCACGCATGAGGCCAACCTGTGTGTGAACCGCACGTATGGGACCAGCCCATGTGCGAACCGCACGTATAGGGCCGGCCCATGTGCGAGCCGCCCATGTGGATACGGCGAGGGGGCCGCCCGGCGCTCTGCCGGACGGCCCCCTCTTCGGCCGTGGCCGCTAGCTCGGGTTCTTCTCGATGACCGCGGTCCGGTTGCCGGTGCTCAGCAGGGCCTGGCGCAGGGCGCCGTAGACGTCCTGGACCGTGACCGGCGTCTTCTGGCCGGTGGCCCGGGTGATCAGGACGCCGTCGAAGGTCTTGCCGTACAGCTCCGTCAGGGCCGCCTGGTCGGGGGCGTCGACCAGCTTGCCGCCGGAGACCGCCTTGACCCTGAGGAACTTCCACAGGGAGTTCTGCGGGCTGAAGGTGACCTGGTGGACGGCGTCGGTGCGGACGGTCGCGAGGCCCGACATCGCGGGCTTGGCGAACTCCTTCATCTCCCGGTCGACCTCGGCGTTGGAGACCGTCGGCTGCTTCTCGATGGTCGGCACGGTCACCGGGATCGCGTCGCCGGTCTCGACCAGCGTGCGGTACGCCCGCTGGACGGCGTCGGTGGAGCGGGCCACGTCGATGGCCCGGCCCGCCTTGCCGTACACCGGCACCGCCTTGCCCGCCTCGAACTTGATGCCGCCCTCGACGACCGAGCCGGAACCGCCGCCGGTGTTCGCCAGCGCGGCCTGGAGCTTCTCCTCGTCCACCGGCATGTCCGGCTCGACGACGCGCTTCTGGCCGAAGAGCGAGCCGATCACGGAGACCGGGTTGTAGTCGCTCTTGGCGGCCTTGCTCACGGTCGCCTGGTAGTCGAACTGGAGCCCGGCCTTGTCCGGCGTGAGGGTCACGGTCTTGCCGCCCACCTCGAGCCGGAGCGGCTTGAGGCCGTTCCTGCCGAACGCGTCGTCCAGCTTCTTGACCGCGTCGTCGCGGGTGCCGCCGCCGATGTCGACGCCGAGCACGGTGGTGCCGCTGGGCACGTCGCTGCGGTTCATCAGCAGCCCGGCGCCGTAGGCACCGCCCGCGACGACGACCACGGCGGCGACGAGCAGGACGAGCTTGCTGCGGCCCTTCTTCTTCGGCTTGGCCGCCGCCTTGGACTGCGGGGCGGGGGCGGCCGGCTGGGGCGCGGCCGGGCCGCCGGGGCGGGCGCCGGGCGCGAAGGGGGTGCCGGCGGTGGCCGGGGCGCCGCTGTTGACGGTGGGTCCGGAGACACCCGGCGGACGGGCCCCGAGGGCCGCCTGGGGCTGCGGGGTCAGGACCGCGGTGTCCTCGCCGAGGGCACCGGCGGGCGCGAACGGGCCGTTGCCGGAGGCGCCGGGGGCGCGGAAGGCGGGCGGTCCGTCGAAGGGCTCGCCGGCGAAGGGCTCGCCGGGCTCCATGCCACGGGTGCCGGGGGCGCCGGGACCACCGGGGCGGCCGGGGCGGCCGCCGAGGGGCGCGTCGCCGGTGACCGGGCCGCCGGTCGGGCCCGCGGGGCCCTTGGGCCCGGGCGCGCCCGGGCCGCCGGGGCCGTTGAAGCCGCCGGTGCCGCCGGGACCGCGGCCGCTCGCACCACCGGCGGCGCCGCCACGGGCGGGACCGTCGGAGAAGTACGGGAGGTCGTCCCGGGTGGGCTCGCCGCCGGGACCACCGGAAGCACCGGGACCACCGGAGGCACCCGGCCCGCCGGAAGCGCCGGGCCGCGACCCGGCGCCGAGCGGGCCGGAGGCCAGCGCCTCGGTCACGTCGAAGGAACCGGTGCCGCCGCCGTGCCCGGGCGCGACCGGACCGCCGGTGGCACCGGGCAGCCCGGCACCGTTCGTACCGCCGGGACGGCCGGCACCGGCGCCGGCACCCGGCCGGGTCGGCAGCGGAGGCGTGCTGCCGCCGCTCTGACGGGTCGGCAGCGGGGGCGTGCCGGAGGCACCACCGGCCGGACGGGTCGGCAGCGCGGCCTGGCCGCCGGACGGCAGCGCGGGCGCGGAACCAGCGGTACCAGCGGCACCGCCGGCACCACCAGCACCACCGGCACCACCGGCGCCGGGGGCGACACCGGCGGCGGCACCGCCGGGCATCCCGGCACCGTTCGTACCGCCGCCCTTTCCGCCGGACTTGCGAGGCGCGAACCAGTCGCTGGTCTTCTCCTCGGCCTGCGGCGCGGCGGGCTCGGGAGCGGGTTCGGGGGCGCTGGTGTCCGGCGCGGCGACGGCCTCGGGCCGGGCCTCGGTGGCCGGTTCGTCCCCGGCGCTCTCGCCGTCCCCGACGGTCTTGCGCACGACGACCGGCGGGATGGGCCGCGATCCGGGGATGTTGATCCGGATGCGGGTGGTCAGCGTGGTCTCCGTCTTGCGCTCCTCGGAGCGCGCGCCCGAACGGCTCGCGTCCGTACCGCCGTCGGCGGCGGAGGAGGTCCCGTACGGCGGCGTTCCGGAGGGATATGCGGCTCCGCCGCGCCCGTTGCTCCCGGAGGACGGAGTGTCAGTTTCACGACTCAAGGCAGGTTCTCCCGGTTGGCTCCGCCGCCCGTCATGACCTCAGCGGGCTTCTCGGCGGCGCGCACCACCATACTGGCCACTTCTGGCGCGTATCCCACGACCGTCGGGGAAACCCGCACGGGACCCGCACGGACCCGCACGCTTGCGGCACGAAGTGGTACGTCACTTGCCAAGTCGACTGGAGCCGCCCGGGGGTTGCCGCCCCGGCGCGAGGGTGGCGCAGATCACAGCGATGGCCATGCCGCCGAGCAGGAAGAAGTACGAACCGCCGCCCGCGCCGAAGAGGAAGTCGCCCTCGGGGCGGCTGGCGGTGAGCAGGATGACGGCGACGACCCAGCCGATGACCGGGGCGACGGCGCCGGAGCGGGCGCCCATCGCGTACGCCCCGCCGAGGAACGCGCCGGCCGCGCCCGCGAGGGCGAGCAGCAGGCCGCCCGGGAACCAGGCGTCCTGGATGAGCGATCCGGCGAGCCCCACGATGGCACCGAGCACGAACAGCCCGAACAGCGCGACGGCCCGCCCCGCGGAGGGCGGCCGCAGCGGCTGGGCGAGCATCGGCCCGCGTCCGTCCCCGCTCACGACGCCTCCTCGGTCCCGGCGAACAGGTCGCTCTCCCCGGGCTCGCCCGCGCCGCGCACCAGCTCGTAGTACTCGGTGGTGAACAGCGGCTGCGCGAGGTCGTTGGAGAGCGCGAAGTACGGTCCGGCCACGGTGATCTGGGTGGCGTGGGCCCGCATGGCGGCGGCCTTGGCGGCGGCGTGCGCGGTGCCGTCGACGGCGGTCGTGATCCGGGCGTCGTCCACGACACCGGGCAGGTCCCCGACGGCGGCGCTCTTGGGGAAGGGCAGGTTCGGCAGTTCCTCGGCGAGCCGGGCGAAGCCCTCCTCGGCGACGGACCTCGGAATCCGGTTCCAGTACACCTTGGCCACCTCGTACCCGCGCTCGGCGGCCACCTCCACGCCCCGCATGGCGACGCGGTGGGCCTGGATGTGGTCCGGGTGGCCGTACCCGCCGTTGTCGTCGTACGTGACGACGACCTGCGGCCGTACCTCCAGAATCACGTCGGCCAGCGCGCGGGCGGCCTCCTCGACGTCGGCCTGCCAGAACACCCCGGGCTCGTCGTTGTCGGGCAGCCCCATCATCCCGGAGTCGCCGTACCCGAGCACCCGCACATCGGTGACCCCCAGCTCGCCCATGGCGGCCGCCAGCTCACCCCGCCGGTACTCCCCGAGGGCCTCCCCGCTCAGCTGCCCCAGCTCCGGCGGAATGACCTCCCCCCGCTCCCCGAGCGTGCAGGTGACCAGCGTCACCCCCGCTCCCTCGGCCGCGTACTTCGCCATGGTCGCGCCATTGTTGATCGACTCGTCGTCCGGGTGCGCGTGCACCAGGAGCAGCCGCCGGGCGGGGAGATCCGTCATGGGTCCAGCGTACGAGCCCGGGCGGCGGGGCTCAGGAGGCGGGTTCGGGGGCGGGGTGTCGGCGGGGTGGGGCGGGAGCAGGGCGGCCGGGCGGTGGAGGGGGCCGTCGGGGAGACCGGCGGCCGGGGCGTGGCGGGGGAGTCGCCGGCCTCGCCCTCACGCGCCGTACCTGGACCGCCTTCGTCACAGGGATGCGGGGGCGCCGTCCTTCTCCCTGAGGGACGCCGACAGGGCGCGGGCCTCGTGTTCGGTCATCCGGGAGGTCTCGTACGGGACGGCGTTGACCCAGCGCTGGGTCAGCCGGGCGATCCGCTCGCCGTACCGCTCCGCCGTGAGGAGGTCGCCGCGCGAGCCGGCCTGGTCCGGGCCGAGGTCCGCGTGGCTCTGGCTCATCAGGCCGAGCCAGGAGCCGAGCCGGTTCAGGTCGTCGCGGGAGCCGCCGCTCCAGTTGTTGCCCGGCATGTCGGCGACGCCGATCCACTGCATGCCCAACTGTGCGGCGAACACGGACAGTTGCTGGAGGACCGTCAGCTTGTCCCCGCTCTGCGAGGCGGACATGGTGAAGCCGCCGGCCAGCTTGTCCTTCCAGCCCTGCGTGACGAACGGCGTGAACGCCGCTTCCATGAACGCCTTGAACACCGCCGACACGCTGCCCATCAGCGTCGGGCAGCCCAGGACGATCGCGTCGGAGCGGTCGAGCAGTGCCATCACCTCCGCGTTGCGCCAGCGGCCCTCGACGACGTCCTCGGGGCGGAGTTCGACGAGGTGCACCTCGGCGCCGGGGACGACGCGCGCGCCGTCGGCGAGGTGTTCGGCGAGGACCCGGGTGTGGCCGTGCACGGAGTGGTGGACGACGGTCACGGTGGCCTGGGGGGCGTCAACGCCGTTGATTGCCATGTGTGTTCACTGCTTCCGGTGGTAGAGGGTTCGGGTGCGGGGACCTCGTAGGGGGATCCCTGCTCACGAGTTCCATCCCACCCGCCGCGCGCCGGGGCATCAACGCCGAACTTCGGCACGCAGCGATCGGTCGCACCGATCGATCGCGTTAGCCTGGGGCCGTGGACAGGATGGAGCTGGAGGCGTTCGTCGCCGTCGCGGAGGAACTGCACTTCGGGCGAGCGGCCGTACGTCTGCACCGGGGGCAGCCGACCGTCAGCGACGCCGTCCGGCGGCTGGAGACCACCGTGGGCGGGCGGGTGTTCCACCGTACGAGCCGCCGGGTCTCCCTGACCGAACTCGGCGAGGCGCTGCTGCCGGACGCCCGCGCCGCGCTGGCCCAGCTGCGCCGCTTCGAGCAGCGGGGCCGCGCGCTGGCGGCCGGGGACCGGGCCCGTACGACGCTCGCCGTGGCGCACGCCGAATACACCGACCGTCAGCTGCTGTTGCGCTGCCTGCCGCAGCTGCGCGAGCGCTTCCCGGACGTGACGATCGTGCCGGCGGCGATGCCGACGACGGCCCAGCTCAGCGCGCTGCGGGCGGAGACGGTCGGGCTGGGCATCGGCTGGGCGAGCGACGGCATCACCGGCGTACGCGCGCGGGTGCTGTCCACCGAGCGGTTCATGGCCCTGGTCCCCGCGACCCACCCCCTCGCCGGGCGCCCCGCGCTGACCGCGTCCGAGCTCTCCACCGCCGACCTGCTGACCTGGCCCCACCAGCTCAACAGCGGCCTCTGTGACCGCCTGTTGGCCGCCTTCCAGAGCGACGGCGCCGACCTCCGCATCATCCGCACCGCCGACGACGTCCACGCGATCGCCGCCCACGTGGCCGCCGGCACGGGCATCGGCATCACCCTCGAACCGGCCCTCCCCACCCCCCTCCCCGGCCTCCGCCTCATCCCCCTCACCGGCCCCTCCACCACAGCCGACCAGATCCTCCTGACCCCGCCCGCCCCGACGGCCCCGGCAACGGCACTGCACGACCTGCTGCTGGAGGAGTCACAGAAGTGACCCTCCCGGAGTGAACCGGGCGAACGACTCCCGCTCGGGGTCGAAGAGGTACAGCAGCGGGCTCCCGTCACCCGCGACGGCCCGTACGAACTGAGCCCCCGGAGAGGCAAATTGGGCAAGGACCGCCGGCATCCACTCGTCCAGCACCGTCGGCGGCACCTTCGCCGCCCCGGACTGACGAGCACGCCACCCCGCTCCAGCCGCGCAGCCAGATCCCGCCGCTCCGTCGCCATGTCGGCCCTACGGCAGCCCTCGTTCAGCAGGCCGGCGGTCCACTCGGTGCCCCGCAGGGGCCCGTCAGAACTTGATGCTCCCGATCATGCTCGCCACGTTCGTCGTCAGCTCGCTGATCGTCGGGGCGATCGTCGAGGAGGCGAGGTAGAAGCCGAGGAGCATACAGATCGCCGCGTGACCGCCCTTCAGGCCTGACTTTTTGATCAGGAGGAAGACGATGATCGCCAGCAGCACCACCGCCGAAATCGAGAGTGCCACGGCGGCTCACCTCCAAAGGGTCCCGGGGACGCGGGGGGTTCGGACTATGGGGGTTGTCGTTCGGGTTCTGCACCGGTGGAGCAAGTCCACGCGGACGCCGCCTGGTTCATACCCACGCTGCGACAGTGATCATAACTATCCGTGCTCGCGCATCGCTCGGCGCACGGCCGCACAAGGGGGCGCATGGCCAATATGGTCGGGGTATGACAACCGAGGCTGAGTCCTTCCCCCGACGGCACGCCCGTACCCAGCGGTTCACGCTCGGCGCGCCGCGCGCCTTCACCGTGGCGCCGGACGGTTCGCGTGTCGTGTTCCTCCGGTCGGAGTCCGGCACCGACCGGACCAACTCGCTCTGGGTACTGGATACTTCGGACGGCACCGAGCGCCTCGCGGCGGACCCCCGCGCGCTGCTCGCGGGCGGCGACGAGGAGTTGTCGCCCGAGGAGCGGGCCCGGCGCGAGCGCAGCCGGGAGGGCGGTGCGGGCATCGTCGGCTACGCGACCGACGCGGCGGTGGAGTTGGCGTCTTTCGCCTTGTCGGGGCGGCTTTTCGCGGCCGAGCTGCGGGCGGGGACGGCACGTGAACTCCCCGTTCCCGGGCCCGTGATCGACCCCCGCCCCTCCCCCGACGGCCGGCACATCGCGTACGTCGCGGAGGGGCGATTGCGCGTGGTCGGCACGGAGGACGCCGACGACCGCGCCCTCGCCACCCCCGAGTCCGGCCACGTCACCTACGGCCTCGCGGAGTTCATCGCGGCCGAGGAGATGGACCGTTCGCGAGGCTTCTGGTGGTCCCCGGACTCCGACCGGCTGCTGGTCGCGCGCGTGGACGACACGCCGGTACGGCGCTGGTGGATCGCCGACCCGGCCCACCCGGAGCGTGAGCCACACCACGTCGGCTATCCGGCGGCGGGCACGGCCAACGCGGACGTACAGCTGTTCGTGATCGGGCTCGGCGGCGAGCGCACCGAGGTCGCCTGGGACCGCGAGCGGTACCCCTATCTGGCGCGAGTGCACTGGTCAGCGGCGGGTGCGCCGCTGCTGCTCGTGCAGTCCAGGGACCAGCGTTCCCAGCTCGTCCTGGCCGTGGACCCGGACACCGGCACCACCCGCACGGTGCACGCCGACGATGATCCAGTTTGGCTTGATCTTTTCCCTTCCGTGCCGTGCTGGACCCCCTCCGGACAGCTGGTCCGGATCGCGGACGAGGGCGGTGCGCGGGTCCTCGTCGTGGGCGAACGTCCGCTGACGGGACCGCATTTGCACATCCGTTCGGTACTCGATGTGGCGGACGGCGAGGTGCTCGTCTCGGCCTCCGCCGGCGAGGCCGCCGAGGACCCGGAAATCGGCGAGATCCATGTGTACCGGGTGAACGAACTCGGCGTGGAGCGGGTGTCCCAAGTGCCCGGTGTCCACACGGCGGTTCGCGGCGGCGACACCACCGTGCTGCTCTCCGCCACGCTCGCCAGCCCCGGCACCCGTATCCAGGTGCTGCGTGACGGAAAAGCGGCGGCCACTGTCACCTCGTACGCCGAAGATCCCGGTATGTCCCCCCGCGTGACCCTCACCGAGGGGGGCGCACAGAGAATTCCGTGCGCCGTGCTTATGCCTACGGACTACCCCGGTGACGCACCGCTCCCCGTCCTCCTGGACCCCTACGGCGGCCCGCACGGCCAGCGGGTGACCGCCGCCCACAACCCGTATCTGACCTCGCAGTGGTTCGCCGACCAGGGCTTCGCGGTGATCGTCGCGGACGGCCGGGGCACCCCGGGCCGCTCCCCCGCGTGGGAGAAGGCGGTCCACCACGACTTCACGCTCACCCTCGACGACCAGATCGAGGCCCTGCACGACCTCGCCGAGCGCTACCCGCTCGACCTCGGCCGGGTCGCCATCCGGGGCTGGTCGTACGGCGGTTACCTCTCCGCGCTCGCCGTGCTGCGCCGCCCGGACGTGTTCCACGCGGGCATCGCGGGCGCGCCGGTGACCGACTGGCGGCTGTACGACACCCACTACACCGAGCGGTACCTGGGCGACCCCGCCGAGGACCCGGCGGTCTACGCCCGCAGCGCCCTCGTCACCGACGACGGCCTGTCCGAGCCCGCCGAGCCGCACCGCCCGCTGATGATCATCCATGGTCTGGCCGACGACAATGTGGTGGCCGCACACACCCTGCGGCTGTCCTCGGCCCTGCTGGCCGCGGGCCGCCCGCACGAGGTGCTGCCCCTGTCCGGCGTCACCCACATGACCCCGCAGGAACAGGTCGCGGAGAACCTGCTGCTGCTCCAGGTCGACTTCCTCAAGCGGGCCCTGACGCCCGCTCAACCCGAGTGAACGGTGTTTAACACTCCAGCAACTCCACGGAAGTGGCACCGATATACGGACGCGCCAGACTGAAGAACGTACGGCCGTGCGGGTGCCGTGTACGGGCCGGGGTGGCCATGTCACCCCGGCCCGTTGCCGTGCGGTACCACCCCCCGCTCCGCCGCGAACAGACACGCCGACGGATGCGCCGCAGGCCCCGCCGCGTACCGGAACTCCTCCGGCACCGCCAGCTCCGGCACCTCCCGCGCGCACCGCTCCCGCGCCTTGAAACACCGCGTCCGGAAGCGGCACCCCGAGGGCACGTCGGCCGGCGACGGCACGTCCCCGGTGAGGATGATCCGCTCGCGGCGCGACCTGGCCTCCGGATCGGGCACCGGCACCGCCGAGAGCAGCGCCTGCGTGTAGGGATGCGTGGGGTGCTCGTAGATCTCGGTGTCCGTGCCGGTCTCCACGATCCGCCCGAGGTACATCACCGCGACCCGGTCCGCGAGGTGCCGCACCACCGAGAGGTCGTGCGCGATGAACACGTACGACAGACCGAACTCCGCCTGCAACCGCTCCAGCAGGTTCACCACCTGCGCCTGCACCGACACGTCGAGCGCGGAGACCGGCTCGTCGGCGACGATCACCTCCGGGCGCAGCGCGAGGGCGCGGGCGATGCCGATGCGCTGGCGCTGGCCGCCGGAGAACTGGTGCGGGTAGCGGTTCACGAAGTCCGGGTCCAGACCCACCACGTCCAGCAACTCCCGCACCCGGCGCCGCCGTTCGCCCTTCGGTGCCACCTCGGGGTGGATCTCGTACGGCTCCCCCACGATGTCGCCCACCGTCATGCGGGGGTTGAGCGAGGTGTACGGGTCCTGGAAGACCATCTGCACCGAGCGGCGCACGGCCTTCAGCGCGCGCCCGGAGAGCCGGGTCACGTCCTCACCCTTGAAGCGGATCGTGCCGGCCGTCGGCCGCTCCAGATGGCACAGCAGCCGCGCGACCGTCGACTTGCCGCACCCCGACTCGCCCACCAGACCCAGGGTTTCGCCCCGGCCGAGGGTGAAGTCCACGCCGTCCACGGCCCGTACGGCGCCGATCTGGCGGCGCAGGACGACTCCGCGCGTGAGCGGATAGTGCTTGACGAGGTCGCGGACCTCAAGGACCGGCTCAGCCATCGAGGCCACCCAGGCCACCGAGGCCCCCGGCACCCCCGCCGGCCCCCGTACCCCCGACGTCACCGAGGTCATCCCGGCACTCCCTCCAGAAGTGGCAGGCGCTGCGCCGCAGTTCACCCGCCTCGTACAGCGGCGGCGCATCCGTACGGCAGATGTCGCGCACCATCGGGCAGCGCGGATGGAAGGCACAGCCGGCCGGGACATGGGTGAGGTTCGGCGGCAGGCCCTTGATCGCGTACAGCTCGCGGCCCTTGTGGTCCAGGCGCGGGATGGAGTCCAGCAGGCCGCGGGTGTAGGGGTGGGCCGGGGCCTTGTAGAGGTCGTGGACGGGCGCGGACTCCACGATCCGGCCGGCGTACATCACCGCGATCCGGTCCGCCACGTCCGCGACCACGCCGAGGTCGTGGGTGATGAGCACGAGCCCCATGCGATACTCGCGCCGCAACTCCGCGAGCAGATCCATGACTTGAGCCTGGACGGTGACGTCGAGGGCGGTGGTGGGCTCGTCCGCGATGACGAGCGCGGGTTCCAGCGCGATCGCCATGGCGATCATGATGCGCTGGCGCATCCCGCCCGAGAACTGGTGCGGGTAGTCGCGCACCCGCTGGGCCGCGCCGGGAATGCGCACCTGGTCCATCAGCTCGACGGCACGGGCGCGCGCGTCCCGTTTCGACATGCCCCGGTGGACGACGAACATCTCCCCGAGCTGGTCGCCCACGGTGAGCACGGGGTTGAGGGCGGACAGCGCGTCCTGGAAGATCATCGCCATCCGGGCGCCCCTGATCCGGCGCCGCTCGTCCTCCTTGAGGGTGAGCAGATCGCGGCCCTGGAAGAGGATCTGCCCGCCGGTGATCCGCGCGGGCGGGGTGTCGAGGATGCCCATCACGGCCTGCGCGGTGACCGACTTGCCGGAGCCCGACTCCCCGAGCACCGCCAGGGTCTCCCCCGCGTCCACGGTGTACGACACCCCGTCGACCGCCTTCGCCACCCCGTCCCGCGTACGGAACTCCACGCGCAGATCCCGGACGTCGAGCAGCATCGCGCCGTCACCTCAGCTTCGGGTCGAGGGCGTCGCGCACCGCGTCGCCGAGCATGATGAACGCCAGCACGGTGACCGCGAGCGCCCCGGAGGGCCAGAGCAGGGCGTGCGGGGCGTTGCGGATGTACGGCGAGGCGGCGGAGATGTCGATGCCCCAGGAGACGCTGGGCGGCTTCAGCCCCACGCCGAGGTACGAGAGCGTGGCCTCCAGGGAGATGTAGGTGCCGAGCGCGATGGTGGCGACGACGATCACGGGCGCGACGGCGTTGGGCGCGATGTGCCGCAGCAGGATGCGGGTGTCGGAGGCACCGAGCGCGCGCGCCGCCTGCACGTAGTCGTGCTGTTTGGTGGTGATGACCGAGCCGCGCGCGATGCGGGAGATCTGCGGCCAGCCGAGCAGCACCATGAACCCGACGACGGGCCAGACCGAGTTGCTGGTGACCACCGACAGCAGCACGAGTCCGCCGAGCACGACCGGGATCGCGAAGAAGATGTCGGTGATCCGGGACAGCACCGCGTCCCCCGCCCCGCCGAAGTACCCGGCGAGCCCGCCGAGCACCGAGCCGAGCAGGGCGACCCCGAGCGTGGCGCACACGCCGACGGTGACGGACGTACGGGCGCCGTACACGGTCCGCGTGTACACGTCGCAGCCCTGGCCGTCGAAGCCGAAGGGGTGGCCGGGCGCGGAGCCGCGCTGGGCGTCGGCGAGGTCGCAGTCGAGGGGGTTGCCGGAGGCGATGGCGGAGGGCCAGAGGGAGATGAAGACCAGGAAGAGGATCACGAGCGCGGAGACGACGAACACCGGGTTGCGCCTGAGGTCGCGCCAGGCGTCGGACCACAGCGAGCGGGGTCTGCCGCCCGGTCCGGCGCCCCCGGGTCCGCCGCCCGCACCCCGCTCCAGGGCGCTCGCCTCGCCCGCCGCGAGGTCCATCGCGCCGCCCATGCCGGTCCCGGCGATGGCGCCGCCGTTGTCGTACCCCTGCTCAGGCATAGCGGATCCTCGGGTCGAGCACGGCGTAGAGCAGGTCGACCAGCAGGTTGGCGGCGAGGAAGACCAGCACGAGCACGGTGACGAAGCCGACGACCGTCTGGGTGTTCTGGCGCAGGATGCCCTGGTAGAGCTGGAAGCCGACGCCGTGGATGTTGAAGATCCGCTCGGTGACGATGGCGCCGCCCATGAGCGCGCCGATGTCGGTGCCGATGAAGGTGACGACCGGGATCAGCGAGGTGCGCAGCAGATGCCGGACGACGATCCGGTGCCGTGGCAGGCCCTTGGCGACGGCCGTGCGGATGTAGTCGGCGCGGCGGTTCTCGGCGAGGGAGGTGCGGGTGAGCCGGGTGACGTACGCCAGTGAGACGGAGGCGAGGACCAGTCCGGGCACGATGAGCTGGCCGAAGGGCGCCTCGGGGGCGACGGAGGGCCTGATCCAGCCCCACTCGACGCCGAGCAGCAGCTGGAGCACCAGGCCGGTGACGAAGGTCGGCACGGAGATGACGACCAGGGTGAGCAGCAGCACGGCGGTGTCCACGGGCCGCCCGCGCCGCATCCCGGTGAGGACGCCGAGGGTGACGCCGACGACGATCTCGAAGACGATCGCCACGAGGGTGAGCCGGATCGTCACCGGGAACGCGGCCGCCATCAGCTCGGTGACGGGCTGGCCGTTGAAGGCGGTGCCGAAGTCGCCGGTGAAGACGTTGCCCATGTAGGTCGCGTACTGCTGCCACAGCGGCCGGTCGAGGCCGAACTCCGCCTTCAGCTGGGCGGCGGTGGCCGGATCGCAGGCGCGCTCCCCGCACAGTCCGGCGATGGGGTCGCCCATCACGTTGACCATGAGGAAGATCAGCAGGGTGGCGCCGAAGAACACCGGGATCATCTGGAGCAGTCGCCGGACGACATAGCGCCCCATGGCGGGTCAGCCGACCTTGATCTCGTTGTAGACGGGCACGCTGAACGGGTTGAGTTCCACACCGGAGAGCCGCTCGGAGTAGCCCGCGCTGCCGTTCTGGTACCAGAGCGGGATGGCGGCCATGTGGTCCCGCACCACCTCCTCGGCCTGCTGGAAGGTGGCGACCGACGTGGCGGTGTCCGTCTCGGCGTTGGCCCGGTCCACGAGCCGGTCGAACTCGGCGTTGTCCCACTTGCCGTCGTTGGAGGAGGCGTCGGTGTAGTAGAGCGGCTGGAGGAAGTTCTGGATGAGCGGGTAGTCCATCTGCCAGCCGGCGCGGAAGGGGCCGGTCATCTTGTGCTGCCCGAGCTGGTTGCGGAAGTCCGCGAAGGTGCCGACCGGGTTGCCGACACAGGCGTCGTCCTTGCCCAGCGCCCTGTTGACGGAGTTGCAGACGGCGTCGATCCACTCCTTGTGGGAGCCGGTGTCGGCGTTGTACGTGATCTTCACCTGGCCGCCGGGGATGCCGCCGCCCTCCTTGACCAGCCGCTTCGCCTCGGCGGGGTCGTACTCGCAGGCGTGCCCGCACAGCCCCTCCTTGAAGCCGCCCTCCTTGCCGAGCACCGGTGAGGTCCAGTCGGTGGCGGGGGTGCGGGTCTGCCGGAAGATCGTGTCGGTGATCTGCTTGCGGTTGATCGCCATGGAGAGCCCGGTGCGCACCTTCTCGGCGCCGGGCGTGTTCCAGCGGGCGTCGTAGAACGGGAAGGCGAGCGTCTGGATGATCCCGGCGGGCGTGTTGATGTACCGGTCGCCGAGGTCGGTCTTGACGTTCCTGAGCTGGGCGGCGGGGATGTCGTCGACCAGGTCGAGGTTGCCGGCCATCAGGTCGGTGTAGGCGGTGTTGTTGTCGGTGTAGACCTTGAGGTCCACGCCGTCGTTGAGCGCCTTGTCGGGCCCGGGGTAGGCGTCCCACTTCTTCAGGTTCATCTGGGAGCCCTTGGTGTACGCCTCGATCGTGTACGGGCCGTTGCCCACCGGTCGCTTCACCCAGGCCGCGTGGTCGGTGAAGAAGGCGCGCGGCAGCGGGGCGAAGGCCGCGTAGCCGAGGGTGTCGGGGAAGCCGGAGAACTTCTGGCCGAGGGCGACGGTGAAGGTGTGGTCGTCCACCACCTTCAGCCCGGAAAGGGTGTCGGCGCTCTGCCTGCCGCTCTCGGGGTGGACCTTGTCGTAGCCCTCGATGTAGCCGAAGAAGTACGCGTTCTTCTGGTTGTTCTTCAGGCTCGCGCCGTAGTTCCACGCGTCCACGAAGGAGCGGGCGGTCACCTTCTCGCCGTTGGAGAAGGTCCAGCCGTCCTTGACCTTGACGGTGAAGTGCCGGGAGTCGCTGGTGTCGATGCTCTGCGCGAGCATGTCGGTGGCGGCGCCGGTCTTCGGGTCGTACTTCTTCAGCCCCCGGAAGATCATGTCGAGCACCTTGCCGCCCTGCACCTCGTTGGTGTTGGCGGGCTCCAGCGGGTTCTGCGGGTCGCCCCAGGAGGAGCTGAGCACCCCGCCGCTCCCGGCGCCGCTGCCGCCGCCCGCGCAGCCCGTGGCGGTGAACGCCAGCGCGAGAACACCGGCGGCCAGCCGGGGGCGCGCGGATGGGCGCATGATGCCTCCTCCTGAGGGTGCCGTCCCGGAACCTGCGGGTGCCGTCCCGGACTCCGCGGGTGCCGTCTCGGATTCGAATATCGGCACATACCGCACCCCCCGCACGCGCAGACGCCCGTCTGCGGTGCCGCTTAGCTCGTTCGGGTTGCGCGATTGCTCCGAGCCGTCGCACGCCGGCTCCGACCGGGCGAACCGTGTCGTACGCGTGTGCCGCCAGCCCCTCACCAGCAGGTCTTCACAGGACTGGACCAATGTCCGCGAGACCCCCGCTCACCTGGGCTTTTCCGCAGGCCACAGCGGTTCTCACCACCGTTGACGCGTGCAGATCACCCTGATAGACAAGCTCATCACTTTCGGCCGACGGCATACCGACGGCCGTGACCGGGCAGTCCAACAAGCGGTTTCCGTGCGAGCGATGACGTGAGGTCACGACCTATGAGCACACACGGCCAGTACGGAGGACGAAAGTTGACGCCAAGACGCCCGTGGTCCCCGGGCCGCCGGCTGGGCGCCGCCGCGGCGGCCGCCCTGACGGTCACGGCGGGACTCGTCACGCCGCTCGGCCCGGCGCCCCAGCCGGCCGAGGCCGCTCCGGCGGACAGGACGCTCACCGTGGCGGTCGCGCAGAGCGTCGACTCGCTCAACCCCTTCCTGGCCATACGCCTGCTCAGCACGAGCGTCATGCGGCTGACGTACGAGTACCTGAACGACTACGACCCCGCCGACGGCCACCCGGTCCCGGGCCTCGCCACCAAGTGGGAGCCCTCGGCCGACAAGCTCACCTGGACCTACACCATCCGCTCCGACGCCAAGTGGACGGACGGGCAGAAGGTGACCGCCCAGGACGCGGCCTGGACCTTCAACAAGATGATGACCGACGAGGCGGCCGGCACCGCCAACGGCGGCTTCGTCACCAACTTCCGCAAGGTGTCGGCGCCCGGCCCCGACAAGCTGGTCATCGAGCTGAAGAAGCCGCAGGCCACGATGACCGCGCTGGACGTCCCGATCGTGCCCGAGCACATCTGGAAGAACGTCGGCGACATCGGCAAGTTCACCAACGCCAAGGACTTCCCCCTCGTCGGCGACGGCCCCTTCACCGTCACCTCCTACCGGGCCGACAGCTACGTCCGGCTGAAGGCCAACAAGACCTTCTGGCGCGGTGCCCCCCAGTTCGACAACCTGGTCTTCAAGTACTACAAGGACCAGGACGCCGCCGTCGCCGCCCTCCGCAAGGGCGAGGTCTCCTTCGTCGCCGGGTCGCCCTCCCTGACCCCGGCCCAGGCCGCCTCCCTCAAGGGCCAGCCGAACATTCACCTGAACGAGGCACCGGGCCGCCGCTTCTACGCCCTCGCCGTCAACCCCGGCGCCCGCGCGAAGAACGGCGAGAAGTTCGGCGACGGCGACCCCTCGCTGCTCGACCCCCGGGTGCGCCAGGCCCTCTTCATGGCGGTCGACCGCAAGGCCCTCGTCGACAAGGTCTTCCAGGGCCACGCCGTCCAGGGCCAGGGCTATCTGCCGCCCCGCTTCTCCTCGTACTTCTGGAAGCCCTCCGGCGGCCAGGAGCGGGCCTACGACCCCGCCGAGGCGGGCCGGCTGCTCGACCGGGCCGGGTACAAGAAGAACGCCGACGGCAAGCGCACCGGCAAGAACGGCAAGCCGCTGGACTACCGCGTGCTGTGCCACGCCACCGACCCCAACGACAAGGCGGTCGGCCAGTACCTCAAGGAGTGGTGGGGCAAGCTCGGCGTCGGCATGTCGCTCGACTGCCTCGACAACGTCACCGACCCCTGGCTCGCCGGCAAGTACGACCTCGCCTTCGACGGCTGGTCGGTCAGCCCCGACCCCGACGCCGTCCTGGCCATCCACACCTGCGGCGCCCTGCCCGCCACCCCGAAGGACACCGGGCTCACCGACAACTTCATCTGCGACAAGAAGTTCGACGAGCTGTACGCGAAGCAGCTGGCCGAGTACGACCCCGCCCGGCGGGCTGAACTCGTCAAGCAGGCGGAGTCGCGGCTGTACGACACGGGGTACATGAACGTCATGGCGTACCCGAACGCGGTGGAGGCCTACCGCACCGACCAGATCAAGTCCATCGAGACCATGCCCAAGGCGGCGGGCAACATCTACGGCCAGGACGGCTACTGGAGCTGGTGGTCGGCGGTCCCGGCCGCCTCCGCCAAGTCCAAGGGGTCGGACTCGACCGGTGTCGTGATCGGGATCGTCGTCGGCGTGGTGGTCCTCGCCGGTGCCGCCTTCCTGCTCACCCGGCGGCGCCGCGCCTCCGCCGACGACCGCGAGTAGCCCATGGAACCGATGAACCACCCGGCCCGGCGGCGGGCGGTGCCCGATGGCCGCTGACCTCTCCCCCGCCGAGGCCGGCGCCCCGGGTCCCGCCGCCGTCGCACCCGACATCGGCGGCCCCCGGGCGCGCACCTGGCCCGGGTACGCCCGCTATGTCGCGGGCAAGCTCGGCGGCGCCGTCGTCTCGCTGTTCGCCGTGCTCGTCACCGGCTTCTTCCTGTTCCGGCTGATCCCCGGCGACCCGGTCAAGGCCATGACCGGCGGCCGCCGGGTCTCGGCGGAGCAACTCGCCGCCTACCGGCGGGAGTTCGGGCTCGACCTGCCGATGTGGCAGCAGTTCACGCAGTACTGCGGCAAGGCGCTCAGCGGCGATCTGGGCACGTCGTACCAGTTCCACACCCCGGTCACCGACAAGATCGGCGAGGCACTGCCGAACACCCTGCTGCTCACCGGCACGGCGTTCGTGCTCTACACCGCGCTCGGCATGTACCTGGGCACCCGCTCCGCCTGGCGGCACGGCGGCCTCGGCGACCGGATCAACACCGGTCTGGCGCTCACCCTCTACTCGCTGCCGTCCTTCTGGCTCGGCCTGCTGCTCACCATCGTGCTCTCGGTGGGCATGGGCCCGATCCCGGGGCTTTTCCCGACGGGCGGCATGGAGTCGGGCGACACGAGCGGCTTCGCGTACGTCCTCGACGTCGCCCACCACATGGTCCTGCCGGTGCTCACCCTGATCGCGGTCGAGTACGGCCAGACGCTGCTGGTCACCCGTTCGGCCCTGCTGGACGAGATGGGCAGCGACTATCTGACGACGGCGCGCGCCAAGGGCCTGCGGGACGACCTGGTGCGCCGCCGGCACGCGGTGCCGAACGCGCTGCTGCCCACCGTCACCCTGGTCTTCGTCAACCTCGGCCGGACCGTCGCGGGCGTGATCCTGGTCGAGACCGTCTTCTCCTGGCCGGGCCTCGGCAGCCTCTTCTACCAGGCCCTCAGCGTGCCCGATCTGCCCCTGGTGCAGGGGCTGTTCCTCCTCTTCGCCTCGGCGGTGATCGTCATGAACACCCTGGCCGACCTGGTCTACCCGCTGTTCGACCCCCGGGTGGGCCGATGACCTCCACCGTCGCCGAGCCGGGACCCGGCACCGGACCCGGCACCGGAGCCGGCCCAGGCCCCGGCCCCCGGACGCTCGCCTGGCAGCGCCGCCGCCGCTCGGCCCTGCGGTTCTGGCGGCAGTACCGCACCCACCGCGCCGGGGTGATCGGGCTCGCCGCCCTCGTGCTGTTCGCGCTGATCGCCCTCACCGCGCCGCTGACCGTCGGCCCGGACGTGGCCCGGGTGACCGACGCGCCGGGCAACCCGCTGGAGGCGCCGAGCGGCCACTTCCCGCTCGGCACCGACCGGTTCGGGCGCGACCTGCTGGGCCTGGTCGTCTGGGGCGCGCGGGTCTCCCTCCTGGTCGGACTCCTCGCGGCCGTGCTGTCGGTGGCGATCGGCACCGTCGTCGGGATCGTCGCCGGGCACTTCCGGGGGGCCTGGTCGACCGTGCTGATGCGGATCACCGACTGGTTCCTGGTGATGCCCACGCTGGTGCTCGCGATCGCGCTGGCCACCGTGATGTCCCGCTCCCTGAGCACGGTGATCCTCGCCATCGGCGTCACGACCTGGCCCGTCACCGCCCGGCTGGTGCGGGCCCAGACGCTGGCCGTGGAGTCCCGCCCCTACATCGAGCGGGCCCGGGCGCTCGGCGGCGGCCACTGGCACGTCATGACCCGGCACGTGCTGCCCAACGTCATGCCGCTCGTGCTCGCGCAGACCACGCTGATGGTGTCCTCCTCCATCCTGGCCGAGGCCACCCTCGCCTTCCTCGGGCTCGGCGACCCGTCGGTCGTCTCCTGGGGCGGGCTGCTCCAGGACGCGCGCGAGGCGGGCGCGGTCAGCGCGGGCGACTGGTGGTACCTGGTGCCGCCCGGCGTCGCCATCGCCCTGGTGGCGCTGGCGTTCACGCTGTGCGGGCGCGCCGTGGAGTCCGTCCTCAATCCCCGGCTGGGGGTGGCCCGTTGAGCCTGCTCGAACTGCGGAACCTGACCGTGACGTACCCGGGCGGTGCCGCCGCCGTCCGGGGGGTGGACCTGTCGGTGGCGGCGGGCGAGAAGCTCGGCATCGCCGGGGAGTCCGGCTGCGGCAAGTCCACGCTGGCGCTCGCCGCGCTGCGGCTGCTGCCCGTCGGCACCGAGGTGGGCGGGCAGATCCTCCTCGACGGGGAGGACATCCTCACGATGCGCTGGGGCCGGGTGCGCGCGGTGCGCTGGGCGGGCGCGTCCATCGTGTTCCAGGGCGCCATGCACTCGCTCAACCCCGTGCACCGCGTGGGCGAGCAGATCGCCGAGCCCATCCTGCTGCACAACGGGGCGACCCCGGCCGCCGCGAGGAAGCGGACCGGTGAACTCCTGGAGCAGGTCGGCCTGCCCGCCGCCCGCGCGTCGGCGTACCCGCACGAGCTCTCCGGCGGCCAGCGCCAGCGCGTCATGATCGCCATGGCGCTGGCCTGCGACCCCCGGCTGGTCGTCGCGGACGAGCCGACCACCGCCCTGGACGTGATGATCCAGGCACAGATCCTGCGGCTGATCGAACGGCTCGTCAGCGAGCAGAACGTGGCCCTGGTCATGATCAGCCACGACCTCGCGGTCCTCGCGGACACCTGCGACCGGCTCGCGGTGATGTACGCGGGCCGGGTCGTGGAGGAGGGCCCCGCCCGCGCCGTCCACGAGAACGCTCAACACCCTTACGCCCAGGCCCTGTCGGGGGCTTTCCCGCGCATCGGCGACCCGGCCTCCCGGTTCGCCCCGCGCGGCCTGCCCGGCGACCCGCCCGACCCGTTCGCGCTGCCCGCCGGCTGCGCCTTCCACCCGCGCTGCCCGGTGTCGCTGCCCGAGTGCGCCACCGAGGACCAGCCGCTGCGGACGGCGGAGCCGGGACGGGTGGCGGCGTGCGTCCATGTGAGGGCGCCGGACGGGGCCGCCGGGCCGGTACGGACCGCCGGGACCGTACGGGACGACACGGCCGTACGAGACGACGGGACCGTACGGGACGACGCGGCCGCCGACCACGCGACGGAGCCGGAGAACACCGGGAGCACCTCATGACGACGACCGGTGAGCACCCCATGCCGGCCACCGAGCCGCCCGCCCTGCTCGGCGCCCACGGCCTGCGGGTGGTCTTCCCCGGCCGCTCCGGGGCCGCCCCCGCACGCGCCGTCGACCAGGTCGAACTGGAGATCCGCCCGGGCGAGATCGTCGCGCTGGTCGGCGAGTCCGGCTGCGGCAAGTCCACGCTCGCCCGCGCCCTGCTCGGCCTGGTGAAGCCGACGGCGGGCGAGGTGTCGTTCGCCGGACGCCCGCTGGAGTACTCCACCCGCGCCCTGCGCGCCTACCGCCGGCGTGCGCAGCTGGTCCTCCAGGACCCCATCGGCTCGCTCAACCCCCGGCACACGGTGTACGAGGCGGTGGCGGAGGGGCTGCGCATCCACGGGCACTCCGGCGACGAGCGGGCGGCGGTCGCGGGCGCCCTCTCCCGGGCCGGGCTGCGGCCCCCGGAGCGGTTCTTCCTGCGCTACCCGCACGAGCTGTCCGGCGGCCAGCGCCAGCGCGTGGTGATCGCGGGCGCGCTGGTCCTGGAGCCCGAACTCCTCGTCGCCGACGAGCCGGTGGCCTCCCTGGACGCCTCGGTGCGCGGCGAGATCCTGGACCTGCTGCTGCGGCTGCGCACCGAACTGGGCCTGGCCGCGCTGGTGGTGACCCACGACCTGGGCCTCGCCTGGAACATCGCGGACCGGGTGGCGGTGATGTACCTGGGCCGGATCGTGGAGACGGGCCGGGTCGAGCAGGTCCTCACGGCGCCCCGGCACCCGTACACCCAGGCCCTGTTGTCCGTCCTCCCGGACGCGCCCGGCGACCCCGTGATCCTCACCGGTGAGCCCCCGGACCCTTCCCGCATCCCCACCGGCTGCCGCTTCCGGGCCCGCTGCCCGGTGCTGGCGAGCGGCGAGGCGGAACGGGCGGGCGTGGCCGGCGCGTGCCGTACCGAGGACCCGGCCGTCCTCGACGCGGGCCCCACCGCCCAGGCGGCCTGCCACTGGGTGCACGCACAGGTGACCGCGTGAGCATGACCCCACAGGGCCCCGGAAACGCCGAGTTCCCGGCACCCTCCACGCGGAAGGGCACCGGGAACCCGGCGGGCCGGGGGGCGGGGGGCGGGTCAGGCGTGGACCACGTCCTTCTCCTCGGCGAAGTGGCAGGCCGACTCGTGGGCCGCCGGGGTGTCGCTGCCCTGGAAGCGCTCGGGCACGGCCAGCAGCGGCACCTCCTCGGCGCACTTGTCCTGGGCCTTCCAGCACCGGGTGCGGAACCGGCAGCCCGAGGGCGGGTTGGCCGGGGAGGGCACGTCACCGGTGAGGATGATGCGCTCGCGGTTCTCCCGCGCGTCCGGGTCCGGCACCGGGACCGCCGACAGCAGCGCCTGGGTGTACGGGTGCGTCGGGTGGTCGTAGATCTGCTCGTCCGAGCCGATCTCGGCCATCTTGCCGAGGTACATCACGCCCACGCGGTCCGAGATGTGCCGGACGATCGACAGGTCGTGCGCGATGAAGATGTAGGAGAGGTTGAACTCGTCCTGCAGGCGCTCCATCAGGTTGATGACCTGCGCCTGGACGGAGACGTCCAGGGCCGAGACCGGCTCGTCGCAGATGATGATCTCGGGGTTGAGCGCGAGGCCGCGGGCGATGCCGATGCGCTGGCGCTGACCGCCGGAGAACTGGTGCGGGTAGCGGTTGATGTGCTCCGGGTTGAGGCCGACGACCTCCAGCAGCTCCTGCACCCGCTTGCGCCGCTCGCCCTTCGGGGCCACCTCGGGGTGGATGTCGAAGGGCTCCCCGATGATGTCGCCCACCGTCATACGGGGGTTGAGCGAGGTGTACGGGTCCTGGAACACCATCTGGATGTTGCGCCGCACCGCGCGCAGCGCGCGGCCCGACAGCTTGGTGATGTCCTGGCCCTTGTAGAAGATCTCGCCGGCGGTCGCCCGCTCCAGGTTCATCAGCAGCTTGGCGACCGTGGACTTGCCACAGCCGGACTCGCCGACGATGCCGAGGGTCTCGCCCTGGTAGAGGTCGAAGGAGATGCCGTCGACGGCCTTGACGGCGCCGATCTGCCGCTTGAACAGGATGCCCTGGGTGAGCGGGAAGTGCTTCACCAGGTTGCGCACCTGGAGGATCGGCTCGCCCCGCTCGACGGGCGCCTCGATCGCGGCGACCGCTTCCGTCTCGGTGGCGGCGTCGACGGTCTCGACCTCGGAGACGTTCGGGGTGGCATCGACCGGGACGTCCTTCTCGATCGGCTCAGCCATTGATCGTCTCCTTCCAGAAGTGGCACGCCGAGCCGCGCCCGGGCAGCTCGGTGCCGTCCGGCTCGGTGACCGGGTTCAGGGCCGGGACCTCGGTGCGGCAGATGTCCTGGACCTTGGGGCAGCGCGGGCTGAAGGCACAACCCTCGGGGATGTGCAGCAGGTTGGGCGGCAGACCCTTGATCGCGTACAGCTCCTGGCCCTTCTGGTCCAGGCGCGGGATCGAGTCCAGCAGACCCCGGGTGTAGGGGTGGGCCGGACGCTTGTACAGCTCGTGCACGGGCGCCGTCTCGACGATCCGGCCCGCGTACATCACGGCGATCTTGTCCGCCACGTCCGCGACGACACCGAGGTCGTGCGTGATGAGGATCAGACCCATGTTGTATTCGCGCTGGAGTTCGGCGAGCAGGTCCATGACCTGGGCCTGAACGGTCACGTCGAGTGCCGTGGTGGGCTCGTCCGCGATGATCAGGTCCGGCTCCAGGGCCAGCGCCATGGCGATCATGATGCGCTGGCGCATACCGCCGGAGAACTGGTGCGGGTAGTCGTTGACCCGGGCCGCGGCGGCCGGGATCTTCACCCGGTCCATCAGCTCGATGGCCTTGGCCTTGGCCTGCTTGCGGGACATGCCCTGGTGCACCCGGAACATCTCGCCGAGCTGGTAGCCGACGGTCAGCACCGGGTTGAGCGAGGACAGCGCGTCCTGGAAGATCATCGCGATTTTGGCACCGCGGATCTTCCGGCGCTCCTCGCCGGACATCTTGAGCATGTCCTTGCCGCGGAACAGGATCTCGCCCTGCGGGATACGGCCCGGCGGCATGTCCAGGATGCCCATGACGGCCTGCGCGGTGACCGACTTGCCGGACCCGGACTCGCCGAGCACGGCGAGCGTCTCGCCTTCGCTGACGCTGTAGTTGACTCCGTTGACCGCCTTGGCCACGCCCTCGCGGGTGTGGAACTCGACGTGCAGGTCCCGTACTTCGAGCAGCGGTGCCTGCGCACCGTCGGAGCTGTGCGCGGGGGAGACGGCGTCTTCGATGATGGTCATGATTACGCCCTCCTCAGCGCAGCTTGGGGTCGAAGGCGTCGCGGACCACGTCGCCGAGCATGATGAACGCGAGCACGGTGATGCTCAGGGCGCCGGCCGGGAACAGCAGCGCGTGCGGCGAGGTGAGCCAGCGGTCCTGCGCGTCACTGATCATCAGGCCCCAGGAGATGTCCGGGGACTGGACGCCGATGCCCAGGTAGGACAGCGCGGCCTCGGCGGCGATGTAGACGCCGAGGTTCATGGTGGAGACGACCACGATCGGGGCGAGCGTGTTGGGCAGGATGTGCCGGAAGGCGATCCGCAGCGGGCCCGCGCCGAGCGCCCGGGCGGCGGCGACGTAGTCGTTGTACTTGTTGCCGATGACCTCGCCGCGCATGATCCGGTAGACCTGCGGCCAGCCCAGGATCGACAGCACCAGGGAGACGGTCCAGACGTTGCTGCTGCCCACCATCGACATGATCAGCAGACCACCGATGAGGATCGGCAGCGCGTAGAAGATCTCCGAGACGCGGGAGATCAGCGAGTCGGCCCAGCCGCCCCACAGACCGGCCAGCATGCCGATGACTCCGCCGAGCACCGTCGTCAGCACGGCGGAGACCACGCCGACGATGATCGAGTTGCGGGTGCCCCACACCGTACGGGTGTAGATGTCGCAGCCCTGGACGTCGTAGCCGAACCAGTGGCCGCCGCGCGGGCCGTCCATCGAGTGGGCCAGGTCGCAGAAGCCGTCGCTGAACGGGGAGCGCGCGGTGAACAGACCGGGCGCGGCCGCCAGGACCAGCAGGCACAGGATGACGAGGACCGAGATGATGAACATCGGCCGCCGACGCAGGTCGGTCCAGCCGTCGCGCCAGAGGCTGGCGACGCGCTCCGGCTTGCCGTCCGGCTCGGGCGCCTTGGCCGTGGGGCCGTCCGCGGGGACGGGCCGTTCAATGATCTGTTCACTCATAGCGGATCCTCGGGTCGAGCACGGCGTAGAGGACGTCGACGGCGAGGTTGGCCACCAGGTAGATCAGGATGAGCAGGGTGACCAGACCCACGATGACGGGTCCCTCGCGCAGCGAGACGGACTGGGCCAACTGACCACCGATACCGGGGAGGTTGAAGACCCGCTCCGTGATGATGGCGCCACCCATCAGCGAACCGAGGTCCATGCCGAGGAAGGTGACGACGGGGATGAGGGAGTTGCGCAGCGCGTGGACGCCGATGACGCGGCGGCGCGGAAGGCCCTTGGCGATGGCGGTGCGGACGTAGTCCGAACGAACCGATTCGATCATGCTGGTACGGGTCAGCCGGGCGATGTACGCCATCGACGTGGCGGCGAGCACCAGACCGGGCAGCACATAGCTGGTGGGCCAGCCGTCCTCGATACCCGCGACCGGCGTCAGCTTCCACTTGACGCCCAGTTCGAGCTGCAGGACGTTGCCGAGCACGAACACCGGGATCGAGATCAGCACCAGCGTGGCCACGAAGACCACGTTGTCGGCGAACTTCCCGCGGCGCAGCGCCGAGAGGATGCCGGCCAGGACGCCGATGACCGCCTCGAAGCCGAACGCCGTCAGCGACAGGTTCAGCGTCACCGGGAAGCGCTGGGCGACGATGTCGCTGATCGACCGGCCGGTGTAGGTGGTCCCCAGGTCACCGCGGAAGACACCGCTGATGTAGTGCCAGTACTGCAGCACGAGCGGGTCGTCCAGGTGGTACCGCACCCGAAGGATCGCGGCCAGGTGGGGGTCCTGCTTCTCGCCCATCAGGGCCCGGATCGGGTCGCCCGGCAGCAGGAAGACCAGGCAGTAAATGAGGAACGTGACGCCTATGAGTACAGGGATCGCCTGCAGCACGCGGCGCACGACGAATCGGCCCATTGGTTCTCCAAGGAATGCTGGCCCGGTCCGGTGCCGTGAAGGCGTTGTCCGGACGGGCCCGACGGCGAAGAGGGTGGGCGGGGGGAGCCAGTTGCTCCGGCATTCCCCCTGCCCACCCCCTGGCCCGCCGCTTCACGCGGCGGGCGCGCTACTCTGCTCCGCTCAGCCGAGCTTGACGCTCGTCCAGTCGATCTGGTGAGCGATGACGTTGATGGAGCTGATCTTGTTGCTGAAGCCCGAGTTGAGCCGGTAGAAGTACACCGGGATGTACGGCAGCTCCTTGAGCAGGACGTCGTCCGCTTCCTGGTACTTCTTGATGGCGTCGGCCGCGGTGGGCGCCTGGTCGGCCTGACCCAGGAGCTTCTCGAACTCCGGGTTGACGTAACCCGAGTAGTTCGAGCCGTTCTCGATGGCGTCCTTGGAGAAGATCGGGCGGAGGAAGTTCTCCATGTTCGGGTAGTCCATCTGCCAGCCCATGCGGAAGGCACCCTGGTACTTCTTGTCGTCCAGGTCGTTCAGGATGGCCTGGAACTGCTCGAACGGCTTGGCCTTCACCTTGACGCCGAGGCTCTTCTGGATCTGGTTGGCCACCGCCTCGACCCAGGTCTTGTGGTCGCCGTCCGCGTTGTAGCCGATCTCCAGGGTGTTGCCGGGCAGACCGCCGGCCTCCTTGAAGAGCTGCTTGGCCTTGGTCGGGTCGTAGGTGCACGCGTCACCGCAGGCACCCTTGCGGTAGCCGTCGATCAGCGGCGGGACGTAGTCGTCGGCCGCGACACGGGCGCCGAGGAACACCTTCTTGGCGATGGCGTCCCGGTCGATCGACATGGAGATCGCTTCGCGGATCTTCGGGTTCTTGAAGGCCTTGTTGTACTTCAGCGGGAAGCCGATGTAACCGACCGCGCCCTCGGGGCGGTCGATGGTGTGGCCCGGCAGGTCCTTCTTGTACGTGGCCAGACCCGAGGTGGGGACCACCGGCAGGACGTCGAGGTTGCCCGCGACCAGGTCCTTGTAGGCGGTGTTCTGGTCCGAGTAGACCTTGAAGTTGATGCCCTTGACGGGGTAACGCGAGGCATCGGGGTACTTGTCGTACTTGGTGAGCTCGATGCCCTCGTTGTCCACGAAGGAGGTCTTCGCCTGGTAAGGGCCGTTGCCGATCGGCTTCTTGCCGAAGCCCTTCGGGTCCTTGAAGAACGCCTTCGGCAGCGGGGAGAAGCCGGAGAACGACAGCTGGGTCGGGAACGCCGAGAACGGGGCGGTCAGCGTGACCTGCAGCGTGTCCTTGTCGACCGCCTTCAGGCCCGACAGGGTGTGGGTCTTGACGGTCTTCTTCGGGCCCGGGTTCAGGTCCGAGAACCCCTGAATGTGGCTGAAGAGGGGGTTGGTCTGCTGCGCGTTGGTCTGGTCGGCGCCGTAGTTCCAGGCGTCGACGTAGGACTGCGCGGTGACCGGCTCGCCGTTGTGGAAGGTGAAGCCCTGCTTGAGCTTGATCGTCCAGACCTTGTTGTCCTTCGTGTCGATGGACTGGGCCTCGTCGTTGACGATCTTGTTGCTGGCGTCGATCTTGGTGAGGCCGGTGAAGAGGGCGTGAATGACCTGCCCACCCTCGGTCTCGTAAGTGTTGGTCGGGACAAGCGTGTTCTGCGGCTCGCCGATCTCAACCGACACGACGCCGTTGTTCTTGCCGTCGGCCGAGCCGTTGCCGGTGTGCCCGCCGCCACCGCAGGCGGTCGCTCCCATGGCCACAACTATCGCGACAGCGGCCCACTTGGCACCCTTGGCACCACGCATGGGGCTCCTCCTCATGAGTCCATTGATTCACCACGTAGAGGGGCGCATGACACGTCACCGTCACCGGCGCCTGAAATGGTCCCGACACCCCCGCCCGTGAGCCGGCGCCACCCGCAGCGCTTGACCCGTTGACCCGAGCTCTACGCGCCTAACTATCTGCCATGCGAACGGGAGCGAACCACACCTTCAAGGTCTCGGTTCGATCACACCTGCCGCCTACTTCTCCCAAAATCCGGACAAAGAGTCTGGTGAAAGATCCCTGCGAAACGGACTTGTTACACAGCTATCGGGTCGCATCGTCCGAATAGCGGACGGGAGATATGAAAAATCAATTGCGCAAATGGGCGGAATGAGCTCTGTCGAGCCCCGCCTGCGCCGCGGCGGAGAACAGACCGGCATCAATGGCACGGCACCCCGCGGATTCGGGCCACTGTAACAACGAAGCGGGCCTGCACAGCCGGATGCGAGGGTCCTGGCAACCCGTTATAGGGAAAACCCTGTACGCACCCGGCGGGCCGGGGGACGCAGAGGGGCCCGCCCGGCGTACTGCCGGACGGGCCCCTCTGCGAAGCGGGTCCTCCCACGCCGGCCTGGCGGCCGGCGGCGGATCAGCCGTGCTTGGCGCGGCTCGCGGTGCGGCCGCGCTCCTTCTGGTCGAGGACGACCTTGCGGATGCGGACGGCCTCCGGGGTCACCTCGACGCACTCGTCGTCGCGGCAGAACTCCAGGGACTGCTCCAGGGAGAGCTTGCGCGGCGGGACGATCGCCTCGAACGAGTCGGCCGACGAGGACCGCATGTTCGTGAGCTTCTTCTCCTTGGTGATGTTCACGTCCATGTCGTCGGAGCGCGAGTTCTCGCCGACGATCATGCCCTCGTACACCTCGGTGCCGGGCTCGGTGAACAGCACACCGCGCTCCTGGAGGTTCGTCATCGCGAACGCGGTGACGGCGCCGGAGCGGTCGGCGACGAGCGAACCGTTGTTACGGGTCTGCAGGTTGCCGAACCACGGCTCGTGGCCCTCGTGGATGGAGTGGGCGATGCCCGTGCCGCGGGTCTGGGTCAGGAACTCCGTACGGAAGCCGATCAGACCACGCGAGGGGACGACGAACTCCAGGCGGACCCAGCCGGAGCCGTGGTTCGACATGTTGTCCATGCGGCCCTTGCGGACGCCCATGAGCTGCGTGACCGCGCCCATGTGCTCCTCGGGCACGTCGATCGTCATGCGCTCGACCGGCTCGTGGACCTTGCCGTCGATCATCTGGGTGACGACCTGCGGCTTGCCGACGGTCAGCTCGTAGCCCTCGCGGCGCATCTGCTCGACCAGGATGGCGAGCGCCAGCTCACCACGGCCCTGGACCTCCCAGGCGTCCGGGCGCTCGGTGTCGAGCACGCGCAGCGAGACGTTACCGATCAGCTCGCGGTCGAGGCGGTCCTTGACCTGGCGGGCGGTGACCTTGCGGTCCTTGACCGCGGCCTTGGCGTCCGCGCCCTTGCCGGTGCCGCCGCGGCCGACCAGCGGCGAGGTGTTGGTACCGATGGTCATGGAGATCGCGGGCTCGTCGACCGTGATCAGCGGCAGCGCGACCGGGTTCTCCGGGTCGGCCAGCGTCTCGCCGATCATGATGTCGGGGATACCGGCGACGGCGCAGATGTCACCGGGGCCGGCCACCTCGGCGGGCTTGCGGGTGAGCGCCTCGGTCATCATCAGCTCGGTGATGCGCACGTTCTGGATCGAGCCGTCGCGCTTGATCCACGCCACGGTCTGGCCCTTGCGCAGCTCGCCCTGCTCGACACGGAGCAGCGCGATACGGCCGAGGAAGTTGTCCGCGTCGAGGTTGGTGACGTGGGCCTGCAGCGGCGCGTCCTCCTCGTACGTGGGGGCCGGGACGTGCTCCAGGATCGTGGAGAAGAACGGCTCCAGGCTGGTGGAGTCCGCCGGGACCGTGCCGTTCTCCGGCTTGGTCAGCGACGCGATGCCGTCACGGCCGCACGCGTAGACGATCGGGAACTCGATCTGCTCCTCGTCCGCGTCCAGGTCGAGGAACAGGTCGTACGTCTCGTTGACGACCTCGTCGATGCGCGAGTCGGGGCGGTCCGTCTTGTTGATGCACAGGATGACGGGCAGCCGCTGCTGGAGCGCCTTGCGCAGCACGAAGCGGGTCTGCGGCAGCGGGCCCTCGGAGGCGTCGACGAGCAGGACGACCGCGTCGACCATCGACAGACCACGCTCGACCTCGCCACCGAAGTCGGCGTGGCCGGGGGTGTCGATGATGTTGATCGTGATCGGGTCCCCACCATCCTTGGGGTGGTACTTCACCGCCGTGTTCTTGGCGAGGATCGTGATGCCCTTCTCACGCTCCAGGTCGTTCGAGTCCATCATGCGGTCGTCGACGGAGTCGAGCTGGTGAGCGGCGAACGCGCCGGCCTGCTTCAGCATGCCGTCGACGATGGTGGTCTTGCCATGGTCGACGTGGGCGACGATGGCGACGTTACGGATGTCGTGGCGCGTGGCCATATTGCGGCGTACTCCCGGAGTTGAGGAATGCCCTGCGCGGACGTCTGTGTTGCGCGGGCCCTGCCGGGCTGGACACGCCACGGCCTCACCCCATGGTACGTGGCCCTGCGGGGGACGGCCTCCGCAGGGCCACGTACCAGGTGGGAGGGGGTTTCAGCTCTTCGTCGGGCTCGGGGAGACCTTCGCGCCCTTCTTCAGGAAGCCCATGTCCTCGTAGACCGGGGTGCGGAAACCGAAGGCGCCCGCGTTGACGAGGTTCTTCCGGGCGCCGACGAGCTGGGGGCGCTGGTAGAGGGGGATGGAGGCGGCGGTGGCCCAGATGCGGGAGTCGGCCTTGCGGATCAGGTCGCGGGCCTGGTCCGCGTCGAGGGTGGCGGCGGCCTGGTCGAAGAGCTGGTCGACCTGGTCGGTGCCGAGCCGGGTGTAGTTCTGCTCGATGTTCACCGAGCCGTCCGCGGCCGGGGCGGGCTTGGCGTAGATCGGGCGGGCGTCGGTGGCCGGGAAGGCGGTGCCGGGCCAGGAGTACAGGGCGAGGTCGAAGTCGCCGGCCGCGATGTGGTCCTTGAAGTAGCTGTCGTCCGGCACCTTGGTGACCGTCGTGCGGATGCCGACCTTCTCCAGCATCGCGGAGATCTTCTGGGCGACGGTGTCCAGGGTCTGCGAGCCCGCGCCCGAGGGGAGCACGAAGCGCAGGTCGAGGGCCTGGCCGTCCTTGGCGAGCGGGCCGGTGACGGCGCCGGCCGGGGCCGCGGTGCCCTTCGGGGCGTAGGCCCCCGGCGCGCCGCCCTGCCCGGAGTACTGCTTGCCGTCCTGGGCGAGGTCGCGGCTGCCGTCCTCGTGGCCGTTCTTGCCGTCGCCCCCCTTGCCGTCCTGCCCGCCCGGGTGCTTGTTGTCCTCGCCGACGATGTACTCGCCGTCCTTGCCGCCCTCGGAGTCGTCGTCGCCGGCCTTGCTCGCCTCGGGTCCGGCCGCCTTGTCCGGCTTCTTCTGCTTGACCGGGCCGCCCGGCACCCAGCCGGCCTCCGAGAGCAGCGCCTGCGCCTCCTTGGTGTCCTGGCCGCCGAGGGCGTCGCTGCCGTCGGCGTAGTCCGGCTGTCCGGCGAGCGCGAGGTGGCTGCCGACCGGTACGGCGGGCAGGCCGAGCGGGGTGAGCACGAGCTTGGCCAGCTCGGTGCGGTCCAGGGCGCGGGCCACGGCGCGGCGGACCCGCTCGTCGGCGAGGAGACCGCCGGCGCCGTTCATGGCGAGCTGGGTGTAGGCGGGCTCCAGCGACTTGCGGACGTCGTAGGAGCGCAGGCCCTCCTGCTCGTCCAGGTACCGGGTGATCGCCTTGCGCAGCTTCTTCTGGCCCGCGTGGACCTCGTCGGACTCCAGGCCGTGGGCGAGCGCCCAGGAGCGGAGCTTCTTCGCGGAGGTCTTGCCGCCGCCCTGGAGCGGGCTGCCCCCGCTGCCCTTGGCCGCGCCGATCCGCTGGGCCTCGGAGGCGTCGATGTCGGCGAGGTCCACGGTGCCGTCGGCCAGCGCGGTGGTGCGGTTGGTACGGGGCACCGCGTGCAGGACGATCTGGTCGAGCTTGGCGGGCTCGCCCCACCAGCGCGGGTTGCGGGTGAGGACCACGTCCTTGGCGGCGGTGTCGACCTTCTCGACCCGGAAGGGGCCGGCGGTGGTCTTCAGCTGGCGGCGGGCGCCGTCGTTGAAGGCGTCCGGGGTGCCCATGACGTCCTTCGGGTACAGCGGGGAGAACAGCGACTTCCAGTCCGCGTAGGGGCGGGAGAAGGTGACCCGGACCTGGAGGTCGCTGGCGCCGCGCTCGATCTTCTCGATGCGGTCGTACCCGGCGTTGCGGGCGGTCCAGTAGGCGCTGTCCTTGCCGGACAGGGCGCGCCACTGGGCGACGAAGTCGGCGGCGCCGATCTCGCGGCCGTCGCTCCAGACCGCCTGCTGGTTCAGCTTGTACAGCACGACCTGGCGGGGCTCGGTCTCGATGACCTTGGCCGACTCCAGGTAGGCCGGGTTGGCCTCCGGGGCGCCGTTGGCGTCGAGGCGGAACATCGACGGCAGGACGGCCTGGGCGACGCGGGTGGTGCCCGCGTCGGCGTCGGCCTGGTAGGTGTTCAGGGTCTCCGGCACCGCGTCCACGGCCCACTTCAGGGTGCCGCCCTCGGCGACCTGGGTGCGGGCGGCGAGGGCGATGTCCTGCGGGGCGAGGGGACGGTCGGCCTTGTCGTCGGAGCCGCACCCCGACAGGAGGGGGACCGCGAGGGCGCCCGCGGTGAGGAAGGCGACCGCGCGCATGACCGCGCGCAGGCCGACGCCGTCGTGGGACATCTGTGCTACCTCCGGGAAGCCGCGGACGTGGGATCACTTGTGGCGGTATATGGAGCTGATCAGATCTTTGGATCCACTGAAAACGACCTTGTCGTTCGAACGGCGGCGACACGGCGGGGCGTGCGGCAAGCCCACTCGTGCGGCGCAACCGGCCCCGCCGCGCGGGCGCCTCCCGGCGGAAAACGCGGGCGCCTCCCGGCGGAGAACACCGCGCCCCGGCGGAAAACACCGCTTCCCGCCCACTCGCGGCGCCGCCCGGCCGCCCATACGCTCCGAAATGTGACCAGCACACTGGGCCGCCCCCGGCATGCCACGGCGCACATACGCCTGCGCGTGGCCCACGCCCTGGCGGGCGGGACGGCGGCGGCGGTCTGGCTGCTGCTTCCGGCGACGGCCCACGCGCCCGGTCACACGCCCGGTCACACGCCCGGTCACACGGTCGCGGCCCCGGCGACGGTGTCCGCGACCGCCCCGGGGCAGACGTTCTCCGCCGCTCCGGCGTCCTCCCGTACGGCCGCCGGTCCCGGGGCCGCGGAGCAGGACGGCTCCGCCGTCGATCTCGCCCTGCCGCTCGTGGTGGCCGTCGCCGCCGTGGCGGTCGCCGGGTACGGCTATGTACGGCGGACCCGGCGGGTGCGCACCCGTACGACCCCGGCGGTGCTGCCGTCGGCGCCGCCCGCACCGGGCACCGCCGAGGCCGAGCGGCGGGCGCGGGAGGCTCTCGTACGCGCCGACGACTGTGTGCGGGCCTCGGCGGAGGAGCTGGCGTACGTCGCGGAGCCGGAGGGCGGACCCGCGCGGGAGGCGCTGCGGGCCGCCGAGGCGGAACTCGCGGCCGCGTTCGCGATCTTCCGGCGCTGTGCGGAGGGTGCCCCCGAGGACGCGCACGCCCGGCGGCAGGCCCTGGCGGGTGTGCTCGGCCGGTGCGAGGAGGCCGGCCGGCGCCTGGACGCGGCGGCCGCCGGACTGGACCGGCTGCGGGGGCTGGAGACGGACGTGGGCCCGGCGCTCGCGGTCGCGGAGCGGCGGTTCCGGGAGCTGACCGCGCGGGCGGCGGCCGCCCAGGGCACGGTGGCGAGGCTGCGCGAGCGGTACAGGGTGCGGGCCGACCGGTACACCGAAGTGGCGTTGGACCGGCTGGTGTTCGCGACCGCCCGGCTCAACGAGACGCGCCGCGCCGCCGATTCGGGCGACGGCCGTACGGCGGCCCGTCAACTGCGCGCCGCCGAGGGTGCGATAGCCCAGGCGGGGGTGGGGATCGACGGCGTGGAACGGCTCGCGGACCGGCTGGGCGACGCGGCCGCGCTGGTCCCTTCGGCGCTCGCCGCCGCCGGGGAGGACCCGGCGGCGCCCGCCCGGGCCGGGGAGGTGCTGACCGCCGTACGCGAGGCCCCGCGCCCGTACGACCCGCTGGAGGCGCTGCGCCGGATCACGGCGGCCGTGCGGCGGCCGGGGGAAGCGCGTGCCGAGGCGCTGTACGAGGCCGCGCGGCTCGTGGCCCTGGCCGCCGTCGAGGAGGCGGCGGACGGCATCGCCGTCCACCGGGGCGCGGTCGGCGCCGACGCCCGCACCCTGCTCGCGGCGGCCCGGCAGGCGCTCGCGGCGACGGACCGGCGGGCCGAACACGACGCCGAGGCGGACGTCCTGGCCCGGCGCGCGCGGGAGTCGGCCGAGGCGGACGAGCGCGCGTACGCCTCCCCCTACGCCGACGAGCCGGGGCATCCCGCCGGGCTCGCCGGTGCCGTGCTCGGCGGAATCCTGCTCGGCGAGGAGCCGGACGGCGGCCCGCCGGTGAGCTTCGGCGGCCCCGCGACCCGGGGCCGCCGCACCCTGCCCTGAGCCCGGTCAGAACAGGCTGAGCAGTGCCTCCGCCGGGTCCGTCAGCGTGCTGTCGGCGCCGGGCAGCGGGAGTTCGAACCACACCGTCTTGCCGCGCGGGGTACGGCGTGACCCCCAGGCCGCGCTGAGCAGCCCGACCAGCTGGAGCCCCCGCCCGCCCTCGTCGGTGTCGCGGGCGCGCCTGCGGCGGGGCTGGACGAGTCCCGCGTCCCACACCTCGCAGACCAGGGTGCGGTCGAGCAGCAGCCGGAGTCTGATCTCGCCCTCGCCGTACCGCAGGGCGTTGGTGACCAGCTCGCTGACCAGCAGTTCCGTGGTGTCGACCAGGGGCTCCAGGTCCCAGGCGAGCAGCTGGGCGCGGGCGTACTCGCGGGCGCGGCCCACGCTGCGCGGCTCGCGCGGCAGGGTCCAGTCGCCGACCGACTCGGCGGGCAGGCCCTGGACGCGGGCCAGGAGGAGGGCGATGTCGTCCTCGCCGTGCCGGGTGTCCAGGCTGCTCAGGACGTGGTCGCACACGTCCTCGAGCGGCTGGGCCGGGTCGGTGAGCGCGCCCACGAACGCCTGCAGTCCCTCGTCCAGCGGGTGGTCGCGGGACTCCACCAGGCCGTCGGTGTAGAGCGCGAGCAGGGCGCCCTCGGGGAGTTCGACCTCGACCTCCTCGAACGGCTCGCCGCCGACGCCGAGCGGCATGCCGGGCGGCACGTCGAGCATCAGCGCGTTCTCGCCGGGCTCCACCAGGACGGGGGGCAGATGGCCCGCGTTGGCGAAGGTGCAGCGCCGGGTGACGGAGTCGTAGACCGCGTAGATGCAGGTGGCGAGGTAGACCTCGCACAGGTCGGCGTCGCGCGGCTGGCGGGCGGCGCGGGTGGCCTGCTGGACGTTGCCGGAGGTGCCGAGGCCGCGCGCGATCTCGTCCAGCGCCGAGAGGACCTCGGCAGGTTCGAGGTCGAGCAGGGCCAGGGTGCGTACGGCGGTGCGCAGTTCGCCCATCGCGACGGCGGCGCGCAGGCCGCGGCCCATCACGTCGCCGACGACCAGCGCGGTGCGGTGTCCTGGCAGTTCGATGACGTCGAACCAGTCGCCGCCGACCTCGGTGGCCGCGTTGCCGGGCAGATAGCGGCAGGCGATGTCCAGGCCCGAGGCCTCGGGGTCGTCGGGCGGGAGCAGGGACCGCTGGAGTATCAGGGCGCGTTCGTGCTCGCGGCGGTACAGGCGGGCGTTGTCCATGCAGACGGCGGCGCGCGCGGCGAGTTCGACGGCGAGGTCACGGTCGCGGTCCCCGAAGGGCTCGCTGCCCTTGGTGCGGGCGAACTGCACGATGCCCACCACGGTGTCGTGCGCGACCATCGGCACGGCCAGCGTGGACTGCACGAGCCCGCCCTCCTCGGCGGGCACGCGCTGCGGACGGGCGGTGCGCAGGGCGTCCGCGCAGGCCGAGTTGAACGGGAAGCGGTGCACCGAGCCGACCTCGACCGGCTCGCCCGCGTCGCCGAAGGGCACGTCGGAGACGGCGCTGGCGAAGGCGACCCGGCGCAGTTCGGCGCTGCCGTCCGCGAGGCCCGGCGGGGTCTCGTCGCCGGTGAGCAGGCCCTGGCAGAGGTCGACGGTGGCCAGGTCGCAGAAGCCGGGGACGACCACGTCGAGCAGTTCGCGCGCGGTGGTCTCCAGGTCGAGGCTGTTGCCGATGCGGGCGCCGGCCTCGTTGAGCAGGGCGAGGTTGCGCCGGGCGGCGGCGGCCTCGCGGGCGGCGGCGCGGCGGGCGGTGATGTCGGTGCCGAGCCAGGCGATGCCGATGGGCCGTCCGCTGCCGCTGTAGACGCGGTAGAGGTTGATCGACCAGTGCCGGCGCTCGTCGGAGCCGGGCACGAAGCCGGTGACGTGCATGTCGGTGATGGAGTCGCCGGTCTCCATCACCCGGCGCAGGGTGGCGGCGACCCGGTCGGCCTCGGCGCGCGGGAGGTAGTCGTGAACTCCCTTGCCCCGGTGGTCGTCGGGTGTCCCGCCGAAGATGGACGCGAACCGCTTGTTGGCCCGGCGGACTGTCAGATCGTCGTCGATGAGCAGGAAGCCGAAGGGAGATTGGCCGAATATCGCCTGCGAGGCGGCGAGATCGGTCTCGATGCCGCGCAGGGTGCGGATGTCCACGACGATGCAGACGGCGGCGTTCTCCCCGTCGGCGGTCTTCGTGGGCATGACGTAGACCTCGGCGAGTCCCTCCTCCCCGGGCGTGCCGTCGTCCCGGTCCGGCATCCGGAAGGGGACGACGCCGGTCCACTCCCGTCCGTCCAGGATCTCGGCCATCTTGCGGTGGCCGCGCGTGTGCAGGTCGGGGTCGACGAACGCCTCGATGGGGTCCATGCCGACGGCGCGTGCGGCCGGGACACCGAGGAGCTGCTCGGCGCGCAGGCTCCACTGCTCGACCAGCCCGCCGGGGCCGATGGAGAAGGAGGCCACCTTGATGTACTCGTAGATGGAGCCGGGCGGGCTGCTCTGCCACAGGTCGGCGGACGGCGTCTCGCCGCGCGCGGCGGCAGCCGCGACCTCGCTCCTCGCGCCGTCCGACGGGTCCTCGGACTCCGTGGCCTTCGCTGGTATCTCGCTCACGCGAACCGTCCCCTCCAGCTCACCGCGTCCGGCACCGGTCACCGGGGGCGGCTGCCCGCAGTATCCAGCACTACGGCGCCGTAGGACACGGTGTTCACGATCACAGCTCGGTGCGGGTGAGTTCCGGACCGGGCCGCGACAACACTTCCCCTCTTCTAACCAGGGAACACGTCCTCGAATCACCCACGCGGGCACGCGTCCTCGGCGGGGTGTGCGGCGCCACCGGCGCACGGCCGGGCGCGCTCCCGGTTCACCCCGGCACCGTGAGTTCGAACCAGACGGTCTTGCCGGTCTCACCGGGGCGGGTGCCCCAGCGGTGCGAGGCGCCCGCGACCAGTTGCAGCCCGCGGCCGCTCTCGTCCTCGGGGCGGGCGATCCGCTCGCGCGGCGGGTCGGGCAGCGGGTCGGAGACCTCGACCAGGAGGGAGCCGTCGAGCCCGGCGGGGCGCACCAGCCGGACGCCGATGGGGCCGGTGGCGTGCCGCAGGGAGTTGGTCACCAGCTCGCTGACCAGCAGGGCCGTCAGTTCGGCGAGACTGTCCAGGTCCCAGTGGCGCAACTGGCCGCGGACGGCGGCACGGGCGGCGCGCACCGCGCCCGGCTCCGCGGCGAACGTCCACTCGGCGCGGTCGCCTCCGGTGTCGTTCACGGATCACTTCCCAGGCCGGCGAGCCCACCCATGCCCGTTTTCATGGGGTTAAGGGCGATATACCCGGATTCCGGGGGGTGGTACCGCGAGAGCGGGCGCACTGTGGCACGAACGGCGTATCCCGTACGGGGCGCACGCCCGCGCGCCGCTCCCCCTCAGCCGTCCGCGGGTGCCGTGCTTCCGTGCGCGGCCGGAGCGCCGAGCCGGGCGGCGAGTTCGCGGACCGCCGGGACGTCCTGATCCAGCCAGGGCACCTCCCAGAGCCGGCCGGGGGTGAGCCAGCGCAGTTCGTCGTGGTCCTGGAGGGCGCGCGGGGGCGCGGAGCCGGGACGCAGCCGCGCGGTCCACACGTGCAGGACATAAGGGGGTTTCAGGGGCCATTGCCCCGGGACGCGTTCGACCGCGTCGGCGTCGACGCCGAGTTCCTCGCGCAGTTCGCGTACGAGCGCCTCGTCGGGCCGCTCGCCGGGTTCGACCTTGCCGCCGGGCAGCTCCCAGCGCCCGGCCAGCTCCGGGGGCGCGCTACGGCGTGCGGCGAGCAGCCGCCCGCCGTCGAGCAGGGCGGCGCCCACCACGATCCGTGCGTTCATGAAGTGGAGCCTACGGGAGTCAGTTCCGCGTGGACTCGCCGTTGCGCTCGATGTGCTCGACCCAGTAGAGCTGCTTGTGCCCGTGCCCGTCGAGGCTGTCGGCGATCCGCTCGGCCTCGGCCCGTGTGGCGTACCGGCCGACCCGGTAGGTGTTGCCGTTGTCGTCCTGCCGTATCACGATCCAGGGCAGGACGATCGCACCTTCATTCATCGCCCCCACCGCTCCCCTTCGCACCGCCCCACCCGCTTCCGGTCCCGGGCTCCCGACGCACCCCGCCTAAGGAAACCGCAATACGCATATGCCCGAGCGTACGCCCAACCTTCACCCTGCGAATACGGCTTTTCACGAAGAGGTACGCAACCGGCCAGAACGCAGGGGGGCGCACACGGGCGAACGCGCCCGGCCGGCGCGGAGGTGCCGCGATACAGAGGGCAGGCGAACAGACCTTCGATCACCTGGGAAAACGGCCGGACGGCGGCGCACACGAGGGCACATGACGAGGGGCCGGCCGACGCGGACCGGCCCCCGGGGGGCGCGTGGAGTGTGCGCTACCTCACTGGCAGGTGGTACGCGACCTGGTACCGATCGGCCGGAATCACCACGTCGGCGGTCTCCACCGGGCGCCCCGAGGCGTAGTACGTCCGCTGCACGACGAGGACCACATGGCCGGGCACGCCGCCGAGCAGCTGCAGCTCCTCGGCGAGGCCGGGGCGGGCGCCGACCTCCTCGGTGACGTTGTCCACGATGACGTCGATGGCGCGCATCCGCTCGACCACGCCCATCCCGCCGAGCGGGCCCTCTTCGGGCAGCATCACCGGGGTCCGGCCGGTGACGGCGAGCGGCTCCCAGGAGGTGGAGAGCATCATCGGCTCCCCCGCCTCCCGGAACAGGTACTTGGTGCGCATGACCCGCTCGCCGCACGGGATGCCGAGCCGCTCGGCGACGACGGCGTCGGCCTCGGCCTGCTCGCTGCTGGACTCCCAGGTGCCGCGCGCGGCGGCGTCGGCCTGCTCCTGCCGGAAGGGTGTGGCGCCGCCCGCCGGGCGGTATCCGGAGCGGGACACACGCCGGGGCACCGGCCGCTCGCGCACATACGTGCCCGACCCGGAGCGCCCCTCGACCAGCCCCTCGGCCATGAGCACCTTGCGGGCCTCAAGGGCGACCGTGTCCGAGACGCCGTACTCCTCGCGGATGCGGGCCTGGGACGGGAGGCGGGTGTGGGGCGGCAGTGAACCGTCGACGATCTTCTTGCGGAGATCTCCCGCGACGCGCAGATACGCCGGCTGTTCACCGAAAGTCACTGGCCGCTCCTATCAGGTTGTACAGACAGCGACAGCCTGGCAACCCTGGGTTGTGCGGTGCAAGCAAAGGCCAGAGAATCACTCGAAGTGATGACATGGCATCCGGGAGAGCCACACCCAGGGGCTTTGCCGCCAGGGCCCCCGCTATCACTCCCCGCTCCGGCGCCGATCACACCTGCGGAGCCGTACCCGGCCCTCGCGCGGGGCGCGCTCGACGCGCACGGCGGGTGTGCACGGCGGGTGTCCGGGCGGGCACGAGCGGTTGTACCGGACTCCGGTCCGGTGCACAGACCGGACAGGTACGGTGCTCCTGGGGCGGACCGTCCCGGAACGCGACGGCGAGGACCCTGACCTGCAGGGGCGGAGTGGGGGCACGGCAGTGAGCGGAACGGCAGTGGGGGGCACCGGCGTGGGCTCCTGGACCGGGAGCGACACGGTGCGCGCGGTGAACGGGCTGACCGCGAGATGGGCCCGCCAGGCCCCGGCGGACGGCACGGTGTTCTCGGCGGCCGGCGTGTGGCCCCTGCTGGGCTTCCTCGCGGACGGCGCGGGCGGCCCGGCGCGGGCCGAGCTGGCCCAGGCCCTCGGGGTGCCCGCCGAGCACGCGGCGGCGGCCGCGCGGGGACTGCTGGCCGCGCTGGACTCCGTCTCCGGCCTGGACGCGGCGGTCGGCCTGTGGGCGCACCAGAGCCTGCGGTTCCGCGAGGAGTGGCGCGGCGGCCTGCCGGCGGGCGGCCACGGGGTGTTCGGGGACGACCTGATCACGGCGCGGGAGCGGCTGGACGCGTGGGCGGCCGAGCGGACCGGCGGCCTGGTCGAGCGGATGCCGGTGACGCTGACCCGTGACGCGCGGCTGATCCTGGCGAGCGCGCTCGCGCTGCGGACGACCTGGCGGCAGCCGTTCACCGAGACGGTGCTCGCCCCGGAGTCCGGCCCCTGGCAGGGCCGCAGACTGCGCGGGCTGCACCGCCGGAGCGTGCGCCCCGACCGGGTGGGCGTCGCGGGCGCGCCGGAGGGCTTCGTCACCACGCTGACCGTGCCCGGGGACAACGGCATCGACGTCCATCTGGTGCTCGGCGAGGAGCGCATGACGCCGGGCCAGGTCCTCGCTGCGGGCGTCGGCGTGGTGGAGCGCACGGTCGCGGTGACGGCGGGCGGCGCGCTGCCCTTCGGGCACGTCGGTCCGGGGCTGCACGTCGAGACACAGCCCGCGACGGAGCCCGAGCCGATCGCCCTGGACGTGCGGACGGTGGCGTACGAGGTACGCACCGACCACGACCTCCTCGACCTCGCGGCCCTGTTCGGGCTCAGCACGGCGGTGCTGACCCCCGGCTCCCACTTCCCCGGCGTCAGCGACGCCCCCCTCGCCATCGGCGCGGCCCGCCAGTCGGCCGTGGCCCAGTTCGGCGCGCTCGGCTTCCGCGCGGGCGCGGTGACGGCGGTCGTGGCGACGCCGGGCGGCCTGCCGGATCACCGCTACGAGACGACGGTGGTCCGCGCCACCTTCGACCGCCCCTTCGCCTTCCTCGCCACCCACCGCGAAAGCCGGCTGATCCTGACAGCGGGCTGGGTGACGGAACCGGTGCCGTATCAGGGCAGGTGAACTCGGGTCGGGGGCGGGGTTGTTGGGGCGGCGGGTTGGGGGCGTGCCAGCGACGGGCTGCTGTCGCGCCGTGGTGCCGAGAGCGGCCTGCCGCTGCCGCACCGACACCGGCCCGCTGCCGTCATGCCGACGACGGGCTGCCGCCGCGCCGAGAGTGGCCTGCGCCGTCATGACCGACACCGGCCCGTGCTGTCATGCCGACACCGGCCCGTCGCCGTCGGCGGCCCGCCGGTCCACCAGCCCCCGCGGCCCCTCCGGCGCCCGCCGGCCGACGGCGCGCTGATGGTGTGCCGACGACGGACTGCCGCCGCACCGAGAGCGGCCTGCCGCCGCCGTACCCACACCGGCCCGCGCCGTCATGCCGACAACGACCCGTCGCCGTCGGCGGCCCGCCGGTCCACCAGCCCCCGCGGCCCCTCCGGCGCCCGCCGGCCGACGGCGCGCTGATGGTGTGCCGACGACGGACTGCCGCCGCGCCGAAAGCGGCCTGCCGCCGCCGTACCCACACCGGCCCGCGCCGTCATGCCGACACCGGCCCGTCGCCGTCAGCGGCCCGCCGATCCACCGCCCCCCGCCGCCCCTCCGGCGCCCGCCGGCCGACGGCGCGCTGATGGTGCGCCGGCGACGGACTGCCGCCGCGCCGAGAGTGGTCTGCCGCCGCCGTACCCACACCGGCCCGCGTCGTCATGCCGACACCGGCCCGTCGCCGTCGACGGCCCGCTGATCCGCCGTCCCCCGCCGCTCCTCCCGCGCCCGCCGCTCCCCCGGCGTCTGCCGGCCGACGGCGATCGCCAGGGTGGTCGCGAGCGTGGCCGGGGCGAGCCAGGTCGCGGGCATCGCCCACAGCGGCAGAGCGAACCCGCTCGTGACGACGGCCGCGATCACCCCCGCGACGGCGAGGGCGCCGGCCAGGGCGGCCGTCAGCTTCGGTCCGCGCCGCCACGCGCGCTCCCCCGGCCGCCGCAGCCGCCAGGCACAGGCCACCGCGAGCAGCAGACAGGACGGCCCGCAGACGAGGATCATGGCGACGTGGTCCTCGGGCAGCGCGTCCGGGCTCGCCTCGGTGACCTGCACGTCCCCCTTGGCGGCTATCCGCACCAGCCGGCCCCGCCAGACCGTACCGGTGACCCGGTCGCCGTCGCCGAGCGCGGACAGCACCGGCCCGTCCTCGCGGAACCCGGTCCGCCACGCGGTGCCGCTCTCCGAGGTGAGGGTGGCGTGGATGTCGTCACCGCGCCTGCCCGACCAGAGGTGGATGCCGGACACGGTGAACGGCTGCCGCCACAGACAGTCGGCGTCCGCCTCCGGCACGGACCGGCAGGGCACCGCCTCCTTGAACGCGCGCTCGCTCTCGACGGCGCGGGGCAGTTCAAGGCTGACGACGGTGAGCAGCGCGAGCCCCACGACCGCACCGACCAGCCAGACGACCGCCACGCCCACACCGCCGTACCGATGACTCACGGAACCGCCCCCCGTCCGGTGAAGTGACCTGCCCAGTCTGGCAGTCACCCCTGACAACGCCCCTGCGCCCCGCGTGCCGCACGAGCGACCGTCCGGCCGAGACGGACCCGGCTTGTCGCAGTGCGCCGCCCCTTGACGGTCAAGGGTTACGGGCGGATCATCCCGGCCGCGCGCGTGCGCCGGCCACCACCGCTCCGGCCGCCCGCTCCGCCGGCACGAAGCGCTCCCGCGTCAGAACTCCATGTCCATGGATCCGGCGCGACCCGAGTACCCACCGATTCCCCGCACAATATCTGTGTTCGCGGGATGAGGGTTCAACAAGGCCCGCACGCAGATTTATTACCCCAGTGAACCGAGGGCAATTATTCACCGCACACGGGCCGCTACGACGTGCTACTGTCGATCTCAGTTGCAGTTGTGGTTCCCAAAAGCGATTCCGGTCTTTTCCGGTCGGGGTAATCATCGCGGCGACACGGCGTCCGCACGGTGCGGACACCGGCGATACCCCGAAGGAGAATGACATGGCTACTGGCACCGTGAAGTGGTTCAACGCGGAAAAGGGTTTCGGCTTCATCGCGCAGGACGGTGGCGGCGCCGACGTGTTCGCCCACTACTCGAACATCTCCGCCCAGGGCTTCCGCGAGCTGCTCGAGGGCCAGAAGGTGAGCTTCGACGTCGCGCAGGGCCAGAAGGGCCCGACGGCCGAGAACATCGTCCTCGTCTGACGCGGCCGACACGCACGTGCAGCTGGGGCCCGCATCCTTCGGGGTGCGGGCCCCAGCTGCATACGTCCCGCACCGCGGATTTCACTCTCGCGTTCCATTCGGCCGTTTCTCGCAATTCCCTGTGCCGCTCAGCGCTGCCGGAATTCCTTGATATGCGCCGCATCAAGGAAGGTTCCGCATGAACCGCACACGAACGAACAGCCGCGCCGCCCGCCCCTATAACGGAGCTTCCGGTGGCCGCAGCCGCCGTTCCGCCCCGCAGGGTGAATTCGCGCTCCCCAGGACAATGACTCCCGCGCTTCCGCCCGTGGAAAACTTCGCCGGTCTCGACATGCCGAGGGAACTTCTGTCCACGCTCGGCTCGCAGGGCGTGACCGTCCCGTTCCCGATCCAGGCCGCGACCCTGCCGAACTCCCTGGCGGGCCGTGACGTACTGGGCCGCGGACGCACCGGCTCCGGCAAGACCCTCGCCTTCGGGCTCGCCCTGCTGGCCCGCACCGCCGGGCAGCGCGCCGAGCCCGGACAGCCGCTGGGGCTGGTCCTCGTACCGACGCGCGAACTGGCCCAGCAGGTCACCGACGCGCTCACCCCGTTCGCCCGCGCGGTGAGGCTGCGCCTCGCCACAGTCGTGGGCGGCATGCCCATCGGCAGGCAGGCCGGTGCGCTGCGCGGCGGCGTGGAGATCGTCGTCGCCACCCCCGGCCGCCTCAAGGACCTCATCGACCGCGGTGCCTGCCGGCTGGACCAGGTCGCCGTGACCGTGCTCGACGAGGCCGACCAGATGGCCGACATGGGTTTCATGCCCCAGGTCACCGCGTTGCTCGACCAGGTCCGCCCAGAAGGTCAGCGGATGCTGTTCTCCGCCACCCTCGACCGCAACGTCGATCTGCTCGTGCGCCGCTACCTCAGCGACCCCGTCGTGCACTCCGTCGACCCGTCGGCCGGCGCGGTCACGACGATGGAGCACCATGTGCTCCACGTCCACGGCGCCGACAAACACGCGGCCACCACCGAGATCGCAGCACGTGACGGCCGCCTGATCATGTTCCTCGACACCAAGCACGCCGTCGACCGCCTCACCGAGCACCTCCTGAGCAGCGGGGTACGGGCCGCCGCCCTGCACGGCGGCAAGTCGCAGCCCCAGCGCACCCGCACGCTGGCGCAGTTCAAGTCCGGGCATGTCGGCGTACTGGTGGCGACCAACGTCGCGGCGCGCGGCATCCACGTCGACGACCTCGACCTCGTCGTCAACGTCGACCCGCCGACCGACCACAAGGACTACCTCCACCGCGGTGGCCGTACGGCCCGTGCCGGGCGGTCCGGCAGGGTCGTCACCCTGGTCACCCCGAGCCAGCGCCGCGGCATGAGCCGCCTCATGGCGGCGGCCGGGATCGTCCCGCAGAACACCCAGGTCCGCTCCGGCGAAGAGGCCCTGCACCGCATCACGGGCGCCCAGGCCCCGTCCGGCATCCCGGTCGTCATCACCGCGCCGGTGCCCGAACCCCGCAAGAAGCGCGGCACCGCTTCACGCGGCCGGCGCCGCCCCTCGTCGGCGCGTCGGACGACCACGGCGAGTCCGGCGGCCACGGCGAGTGCGGCGGCCACGGCGATCCCGGCAAGCCGGCGCGCAGCCGTCCGGCAGCCTGTCATCGACGCCGCGGCCTAGGAGTTCCGTGCTCAGGAAGCTGACCCATCACTGCAGGAGGCACCTCTTGACGCTGATCCAGACGCACCCCCGCGCGACGAACCCGGGCCTCGCCCGCAGGGCGGCGGCGGTAGACGCCTCGGACGCGGCCGGGCCGCAGGTCTGGGGCGCGATGACCGTCGAGGTGGCGCTGTCCGTCATGGCCGCCGCCCGTACGGGGCGCCTGGTCATCTGTGACGAGGACGGCCGACGCACCGGCCTGGTTACTCTGGACCTGCTCACCGCCGTCCGCGACGGCTCGGGCTACACGGACCACGTCCGTCTGCGCGACATCGCCGAGGTACACGGCAACACATCGGGCGCCCTCGCCCACTCCCGCTGAACCGCACTCACCCGCCTGGATCCGTTCTCTCCTCCCCCTGTGAGGCCATCATGCGCTGTGTCATCGCCCGTTTCCCGTTCGACCTGACCAAGAACGGCGTGCTGGAATCCATGAAGGGCGTCAAGCCCGAGGAGATCACCGCCGAGTTCGTGATCGTCGGACGGCGCCACTACCCCGCCAAGCAGGTCGGCCAGGTCGTCACCCGTCAGGACCGCCGCGATTTCAGCGCCGCCGAGGTCGTGCGGGCCATGACCCAGCTCGGCTTCACCTGCGGCACCCGCGCCGAGACCGAGGCCGTACCCGCGCCGGCGGCCGACCCGTACCAGCAGGCCTCCGCCGCCCTCGGCACCCCTCAGTGGTCGGAATGACCCCAGCGGCCCGGGGCCTCACGCCGACGGGTTCGGCCCGCCGGCGTGCTGGGCGCGCAGCTCCTCGTTGATGCGCTGCGCCTCTTCCAGCTGGTCTTCCAGGATGATGATGCGACAGGCGGCCTCTATGGGCGTGCCCTGGTCGACGAGTTCACGCGCGCGGGCGGCGATGCGCAGCTGATAGCGCGAGTAGCGGCGATGACCGCCCTCGGAGCGCAGCGGGGTGATCAGCCGGTGCTCGCCCAGCGCGCGGAGGAAGGCGGGGGTGGCGCCGAGCATCTCGGCGGCCCGGCCCATGGTGTAGGCGGGGTAGTCGTCGTCATCGAGGGGGACGAGGGGACGGGTACTGCGAGGGGGCATAGACCTCTTCTTCCGGGGACGCGTCGGGGGGCCCGAGCGCCATGTGGCGCCCGGGCCCCGAGCTATCACACCATCTACCGGCTGATTTCGCCGATCTTCTGTGTCCGCAGGTTCCGCCGTATGGGGCCGGACTGCGGGGATCGCGGATGCGTGACCGGGGACCACCTTCCAATCGGGGCCTGCGGTACCCGGGCGATACCCGCCCGGGCGATCCTGATGGCGTTCCGCTCCTTACCTCGTCGTGCGACTTCTGGGGTACGAGTACGACGCTAGCCCCGCCGCACGCCAATGTCTACTCCCGCCGCTATAGATTTACTCCATCTGCAGGCGCCGGGATTCTGCCGCCGCGCGACCGAGGACGCGGTGCGTGCCCCCACGTGCGGGGAAATTCATGGCGCACCGGCCGGACCTGCGACGAGACTGCACGGTTGAGTGACCGCCACCCCTGTCCCGTCTGCTTCCGGGAGGACGACGCCGTCCAGTTCAGGTGACCCACCATGGCCGGCGGGGCGAACCGGGTCTCCCTCGAACGGCTCGTCCGACAACTCGACCGGACCCTTATACGACGCCCGCGCGGAACTGATCTCGATCGGCTCCGCCGCCATCCCCACCGTCATCGACGGCCTCCCCGCCCTCGACAGTTTCGGCCTGCTCACCGCCATCGAGGTCTTCGAGGAGGTGGGCGCTCCCCGTTGCGGGCCCGCCCTCGTCGGGCTGCTGGACAGCGACCACCCCACCGTCCGCGAATGGGCGCCCATGGCGCTGGGGGAACCTGAGGATCGACGGCACGGTCGAGCCCCTGCGGCGCGCCCATCGCGCCTGCCTGGAGCGGGGGACGCCACCGGACTGGAGCGAACCCGGCGGCATCCGCGGGTCCCTGACCGAACTCGGCGCACGCGACCCCGTCGTCCCGCCCCGCACCGCACGCCTGCGAGCCGACGCCCCGGACGACGCCCCCGGCCGGCCCTCGGCGCACTTCACCGAGATCATCGACGACCTGGCCGACCACTCCCGACTAATCCTCTGCTCCCCGTTCTGGCGGGTGGACGCGAGCGGCACGCACGGCGTCTCCGGCACCGCCCTGGACTGGGACCCCCACTGGACCGCACCCTGGGAGCACCTGGTCGAAGAGGCCCGCGCCTGGTCGCTCCTGGAAGCAACCGAGGCTCCCGTCGCCGGCGTCTTCGTCGCCCCCACCTGGATCGACCGCACCGACCTGCACCCGGAAGGGTGACCTCATGCCGCCCCGGCACCCCGAGGAGACCGGCTACGGCCATGTGGTCGAGCGCTGTGTGACGCGGATGTACGCGGACCTCCCGCGCCACCTCGTACTGAACGGCGGCCGCTTCCTGGCCCCCCGACGGCGGCACACCGCCCGCTTCACCCGGCCCGACGGCCTCTGGGACCAGTGGGTCAAAGCCCTGGTCCACCCCGGCGACCAGCACCGCCGACCAGCACCGCTGGACCGACCTCCGCTGCGTTTTCGCCAGCGGGTGGACGAGGCTTTGATGTCGGCCCCACTGTCCGAGGGCGCTGTCACCTTCCCGTCCATGTCCGCGTCAGGACCCGGCACTGGCTGATGCCGTTGCCTGGCCGGGTGACTTCGACATGGACCGCCGGGTCCCCGTCGAGGATCTCGTACTCCCGTCCGGCGGACCGCTGCGCCCGACAGCCGGATGCGGCGCCGGCGGTACGTACTTCCTCTGCGGGGAAGGCGGGGACGAGGAACGGCCCGTGCTCTACGCCGATTCCGAGGGCCAGGCCACGCTGATCGGCGCCGACCTCGCCTCGGACGTCCGGACCGGGCACCCGGACTTCGAGACCGAGCGCGACCGCCTGCTTCACGCCCTCGGGCTCGTCCCCCTCTCCGAGGAGGAGGCCGCCACCCGCCTGCTGACGGTGGCGGCACGCACGGCCCCGGACTACGTACCGTGCGTGCCGGACGACGATCAACGCCCGCATCATCCGGCGGAGCACCAGGGACTGGCCGCGGGCTCCTTCATACGGCGCTGCCGTTCGACGCGCAGGGCTCCGGTGCGTCACCGGACAGTTCGCTCTGCGCGGCCTGTGTCCGGGGCCCCCGGCACCCGTCCTCGTACAGATCAAGAACGCTTGACCTCGGCGCTTCCCCGGCCCTAGCTTTACTTAGGTAACCCTAACTTAGCCCGGATGGTGATCGTGTGGCCAAGGAGAGCGTGCGGCTGGGCACTGTGCAGGAGACACTGCTCATTCCCCTGTACGGGCGCGCGCTCGACGCGCGGGTCCGCCACCCGATCCTGAGGGACGACAGGGCATGCGGCATGGTCGAGAGGATCGACTACGACTTCGCCAAGTTCCGCGGCCCTTCCCTCGGCGGCTCCGTACTGCGCAGCGCGATCTTCGACGGGTGGGTCAGACGGTTCCTCGCCGAACACCCCGACGGCACCGTGATCGAACTCGGCGCAGGGCTCAGCACCCGTTCGCACCGCCTCGACAACGGACGGGCGCGCTGGTTCGACCTCGATCTGCCGGACACCGTCCAGTTGCGGCGGCGGTTCTTCACCGACTCCGAGCGGACCACGACCCTCGCGGCCTCGGTACTGGACACCGACTGGTTCGAGCAGGTCGCGCGGACCGGCGGGCCGTACTTCTTCGTCGGCGAGGCCGTGCTCCTCTACTTCGAGGAGGAACAGGTCCGCTCCGTCGTACGGGCTCTGAGGGACCGCTTCCCCGGGGCCGGCCTGAGCTTCGACACCGGCGGCGGCCCCATGATGCGCAACCAGGACCGCAACCCGGTGTTCAAGGTCGTCGACGCGCGGATGACCTGGACCTGCGACGACCCGAAAACCCTGGAGGACTGGGGGCTGCGGCTGCGTGAGAGCAGGACATTCGCCACACCGCAGCCGGACGTGGCCCGTACCTGGCCATGGCGCCACCGTTACGGCATGCCCCTGCTGGCGCGCCTGGTCCCGCCCGCCGTCAACTCGTACCGGATGAACCTCTTCACCCTGGGGGCAGGCCGGTGACCCCCGTCCGCGGAGCGCACGTCCAGGGCACCCCCGAGTGGGTGCCCCTGCCGGACGGACGGCTGCTCTACGCGATGGTCCTGCCCGGAGCGCGGCCGGACGGACCGACCGTCGTGTTCGAGGCCGGGGCCGGTGCGGGCAGGTCCTCGTGGGCCCTGGTGCAGACGGCCGTCGCACCGCACGCCCGGGCCGTCGTCTACGACCGATCCGGCCTCGGCCGCAGCGCCCCCGACCCGGCCGGCCGGACTCTGATCCGGATGGCCGACGACCTCGGCGCGCTGCTCGACCACTTCGGCCCTGGCCCCTTCGTCCTCGTCGGGCACAGCGCGGGAGGCCCGCTGGTCCGGCTCGCCGCCGCACACGGGCCCGGACGGATCGCCGGTCTGGTCCTGGTGGACCCCACCGACGAAGCCGCCGACGTACTGTTCGGCAGCCGGTTCCGGCGGATGGAACGTACCGCCCTCAGCCTCGGCCGCACCCTCGCCGCCCTCGGGCTGCTGCGTCCGCTGTTCCGGCGCCAACTCGCACTGCTTCCCGAGGACGCTCGCCAGGACATGGCCCGTGAGGGCTTCACCACGGGGGTGCTTCGCACCCAGCGTCGCCAGGCCCGTACCTACCTGGACGAGCTCGCCACGTGGCGCCGGACACCGCCGGACACCGGTGACATCCCGGTCACCGTGATCTCCGGCGGCCTCCCCGGAGACGGCATGGACAGCGCCGTGCGCGCCGCGGCGAACGCCTCCCATGCCCATCGGGCCGGCCAGGGGCCGAAAGGCAGGCACGTGATCGCGGGAAGGTCGGGCCACTACGTGCCCCTGACCGAACCCGAGGTCGTCGTCCGCGAGATCGTGGCCCTGCTGCCCGGCTGAGGTCCGACGTGCGTGGCCCGGATCGGACTCCGCCCAGCCGGCGCGCATCGTGGCCGCTCCGTCGCCCGAAGACGGTCCGGCGCCACCCTCACCTGTCCGCACTGATGTGTTGCCCGGCCTGCCACACCGCCCACAGCCGGGCGTACGTGCCGCCGGCGGCGAGGAGTTCGTCATGGGTGCCGGTCTCGATGACGCGGCCGGCTTCCATGACCACGATCCGGTCGCACGGAGCGGCTTGGGAGAGCCGGTGAGCGATCACGATGCCGGTCCGGCCGGCGAGGACCGCTTCCGAGGCGCGATCGAGCCGCTCGGCGTGGGCGGAACCGGCCTCGGCGGTGGCTTCGTCGAGGATCGCCAGCTCGGGGCCGGCGAGGAGCAGCCGGGTGAGGGCGATCTGTTGCGCCTGTGCCTCGGTGAGCGGATGTCCGCCGGTGCCGACCACCGTGTCGAGGGCGTCCGCCAGCAGATCGGCCGCGCCGGTGGTTTCGAGCGCGGCGCGGATTTCGCGGTCCGTGGCGTCGGGGGCGGCGAGTGTGAGGTTCTCTCGCAGTGTCCCGGCGAACACGTGTACTTCCTGGGTGATCACCGCGGTGCGGCAGGGACGGGTCACTGTCCCGGCGTCAGGCCGGTGAACGCCGGCGATCACGGCGGCGAGCGTGGTCTTCCCTGCCCCCGACGGGCCGACGATCGCAAGGTGCTGACCAGCCGGGATGTCGAGGCCGACGTCGTCGAGCACCAGTGGACCGTCGGCGTAGCGGAACGCGACGTCACGGAGCCGAACGGCGGTGGCCATGTCCGTCGGCGTCGTCGACGCGTCGGCCGCGTCCGCCGTCGGGATCGTGACGACGCCGATCATGCGGCTCAGCGAGGCGAGAGCCGACTGGAGGGTGTCGATGACGAACAGGAGCTGGTTGACCGGCCCCAGCAGGCGCAGCACGAGCAGCATGGCGGTGGTGGCGCCGCCGACGGTTGAGGATCCTCGGTCGACAAGGACGAATCCCACCACGAGCACGGCGGCCAGGCTCAGGCATTCGCCGAGGTTGAGCCGGGCGTTGAGCATGCTCTGCACGGTGCGTGCCCGCATCGACTGCAGCGCGACGCCCCAGGAGTCCGTCATCACGGCGCGATGACGTCGCTCGGCGAGCCCGAAGCCGAGGACGGTGGCATAGCCGCGCTGGGACTCGAGGATCTGCTGGGCACGCGCGCTCATCGCCGCACGCTCGGCCCGGTACACCGGAGGCCCGGTGCGCAGGTACCACCGCATGGCGAGTGCGTAGACGGGCAGCACGACGGCGAACGCGGCCGCATAGGGCCACTCCAGCGCCGCGAGCCCGCCCAGCGACACGACGATGGTGAACGCGGTGACGGTGAGCGCGGGGATCACCGCGGGGGCGGCATCGGCGACGGCGGTGACGTCGTCGCTGGAGCGGGATATCAGGTCACCGGTCCCGGCGCGCTCGACGAGGTGCTGCGGAAGCAGCATGGCACGGCTCACCAGCCGCTCGCGCAGCACGGCCAGGACGGTGTGGTAGATCCGGGTGGCGAGCACGATCGCCACCGCGGTGCCTGCGGCACCGAGGACGCCCGAGAGCGCCATGACGGCCGGGACCGCCAGCACGGTGCCGAGATCCGCGGTGCCCGCCCGCACCCGGTCGACGAGGTACCCGATCGCCACCGGCGGTATCAGGTCGACAGCTGTGCTGACGATCCCGACCACGCCGACGGCGGCGAGCCGGAGCCGGTGTCCGCGGCTGAGCCGCAGGACCTCTCTGGCCGTCGCCCGGCCGCCCGCGACGGGCAGCGCGTGCCCGGTCGTAGCGGATGCCACGCTCATACCATCGTCCTTCCGTGCGGGAGTGCGTCCTCGAACAGGTCGACGACGCGGTCGCAGCACCCGAGCAGTGCCGGGGACGAGGCGATCAGCAGCGTGGAACGGCCCGCGCGGACGCCGCGCAGACGCACCGCGATCGCTTGCTCGGTGACCGGGTCCACCGCCGTGGTCGGATCGTGCAGCACGAGCACCGGCGCATCGCTCGCCAGTGCGCGGGCGAGCGCGATCCGCTGGCGTTGGCCGCCGGAGAGGCGGTTGCCGTCCTCGCCGACCGGGAGGTCGAGATCAGCGGCGAAGTCGTCGCACGCCGCAGCTCGCACCGCGGCATCGACCAGCTCGGGTGCGCCGGCGGTGAGGTTGTCGCGGATCGTTCCGCTGAACAGTGTGGCCCGGTGCGGGGCGACCGTGACCCGGGAGCGGTACTCCTGCGCGGTCAGCTTCCGCGCCGGGAGTCCGTCGAGCCGCGCCTCCACCTCGCCGCCTTCCCGCGGGTCCAGCAGCGCTCCGGCGATGCGGGCGGCGGTCCGGTCGTCGGCGCGCACTCCCACGAGTTCTCCGGGGTCCACCCGGATCGTCGCACCTGACACGGACACCTCCACTACCGGCAGCGGCGCGACCTCGGCCCCTGTCCCGTCGTCCTGCCCGGGGCTCCCGCCGCCGTTGCCGCGCAGCACGTCGATGACGCGCGCGGACGCGGCGCGGGCTCCGGCGAGGTTGGGGATGGAGGCGCTCGCTATCGACTGGATCTGCGGCAGCAGCGCCTGGGTGAGGCCGACGGCGGCGATCAGCTCGCCGATGCTCAGCCGCCCGTCCACGGCGAACCAGCCCGCCAGCCCCATCACCGCGGCGACGAACGTGCCGCTGACCGCACCCGAGCCCGCGAGGAACCTCCCCAGCAGCCCGGCGTTGCGCTTGGCCCCGACGAGGGTCTCCTGGCTCGCCTGCCGATACCTCCTGGTCGCCTCGGCCTCGGCGCGTATCCCCTTGACCACCCGGTAGCCGGCGACCAGATCCGTGGCCCGCCCGACGGTGGAGGCCAGGAGCCCCTGGTACGCGCGGGTGTCCCGGGAGAGCCGCTCGCTGAGCACGCCCATCAGCCACACCGCGACAGGCGCTCCGAGCAGCACCACAAGCCCGAGCAGCCAGTGCGTCGCCAGCAGCGACACGGCGATGAAGCCGATGGCCGCGATCCTCGAAACCGGCAGGATCACCAGGAGCACCGCGTTGGCCAGGCGGCCGACGTCGCTGGTCATCACCGAGACGACGCTGCCGTCCGGAGCCCGGGTGGCACCGCCGACCGGATGCAGAACGGAGGTCGAGAGGGTGCTCCGGAGCCGGTGCTGCACCAGCTGCACCGCATACGAGGTCAGCCGGTTCGCCGACTTCGCCGCCACCGTCAACGCGCCGTACAGGGCCGTCAGCACGCCGAGCCACAGCACCAGCTGCCCAGCGTTCCCGGTCGCCAGCGCCCGGTCGATGGCCACACCCATCACCACGGGGACCGCCGACTCGCCCACCTGCCACACGACCGCGAGCAGCATCGCCGGAACGGTGACCCGCTTCACAGAGAAGATCACGCGCAGCAGGAACCGGCCTGGTGTGACACCCGCCCCGGCTTCGAACGGAGGAGCCTCGACCGGTTCGGGGGGCGCCTGCAGCAGCACGGGCAGTCGGCGGGTCAGAGGTCCTCGCCCCAGTCCTGCGGTGTCGGCGCCCGAGAAACGCGAAGAGCTGCTCACGCCTGGCCCCCGTCCCTGCTCCTGAGCGGGAAGCACCAGAGCAGGGCATCGGCGAGGAGTCCTCGCCACCATGCGTAGTCGTGTCCGCCGGCGAACTCCCGGTAGAGGGTGTCGTAGCCCTTGCCGGTGAGCACGTGGTCGAGCCAGCGGCTGTGCGTGAGCGAGCTCTCCAGCTCACCGACGTCGTGGAAGATGCGGATCGGTGCCGTCTCCTCGGCCAGGAAGTCGGCGATCAGTGTCGGTACGGGAGTGCGGCGCAGCAGCTCACCTGCCCCGGTGCCCCACCTGAGGTCAGGGTGGTACCCGCACGACGGGGACTGGAGGATGGCGTTGCCGAACACACTCCGGTGCCGCAGCGCTGTCCAGCCGGCACACAAGCCGCCGAAGCTCTCGCCGGCCAGCGCCACGTCGGCGGGGTCGCGCGAGAGCGGATACCGGTGGTGGAGCCACGGCAGCAGTTCCCGGACCAGCATCTGGGAGAACGCCGGCCCGCAGAGCAGTTCTTCGGCACGCCGCAGGGCAGGCTGTTCGACGAGGACCACCACGCAGGGCCGGACGAGTCCCGCCCGGACCAAGGCATCACGAACGCTCGGGGCGCTGTGGTCCGGCGTCCCGTCCAGGTGGATCACGAAGGGCAGTGCGCTCTCGTCCGGGAACCCTCCTGGGGGCATCGAGACCCAGACGCGGCGTTCGTCTCCCAGCAACTCGCTCGCCAGCACGGCGGGTTCCACTGCCGGGGCCGGCCGCGCCTCGGCCTGATCGAGCCAGGGCAACGGCACCGCGTCGGGCAGCACGGCCACCGAGGCGCCGGAGAACCGCTCCACCGAGCACTCCGAGAACCTCGGTGGCGGGTTGAACGGGTCCGGAACCTGTTCGCCCTCACCCGTCGGCCCACGTCGTACGAATACGTACGAGAAGCGCAGGTCCGAACGCATCCGCAGAGTGAGCACGCGAAACGGCGTCCCCGCCACCGGGGCGAACTCCGTGTCGATCGGGTTGAAGCCGATTCTGGGGCCGATCACCACCGAGAGGGTGACCGTCGTGTCGTCTCCGGGCTCGTCGGCGAAGGTCACCTCCACCTCGTCCGCGGAGACCCGCTCGACAAGCGGTGTACCTGTCTCCTGGAGATGTCGTCTGAACCTCTCCGGGCTCCACTCACCGGTCGACAGCTTCTCGACAGATGGATCAGACATGTATCGCGCTCTCCGCATCGGTGGTGTCAGTGGGCCGGTGCCGGGTTCGTTCGCGGCCGAGCGGCACCACCTGGGGGCTGCCGGTCACCGGATCGCGCAGCACCAGGCAGCGCAGACCGGACACCTCCTCGGCCGGCTCGGCCGTGACGACCTCGTCCGGAGTGCCCTCGGCGACCAGGGTGTGGCCGGCGTGGTGCAGATCGGTGAACAGCTCAAGGAGCTCGATCTGGTGGGTGATGTCGAGGAAGGTGGCCGGTTCGTCGAGCAGCACGATGCCGGTGTGCTGCGCGAGCGCCATCGCCGCCCACACGCGCCCGGCCGACGGCTTCAGCAGTCGGGACGGGCCGCGCAGCAGGGTGGACTTGCCGCACGCGTTCGGGCCGACGATGACCGTGAACGACTCGTCGGGGATCGTCGCCGACTCCACACGGAGGCGCGCGGTGTCGGACGAGGTTGCCCTCACAGGCGTCTCCTGGCTTCGGTGAACAGCAGGTATCCGAGGTAGCCGCCGCCGAGCACGACGGTGATGATGCCGACCGGCAGCGGGGTGGGGGCGACGTGCTGGGCGAGGTAGTCCGACGCCAGGCACAGCAGCGCCCCGACGAAGGCGGCGGGGACGAGGGTGATCCCGGCGGTGCGGGCGAGCCGGCGTGCGATCTGCGGGGCGACCAGGGAGATGAACGCGATCGGCCCCGACGCGGCCGTGACCGTCGCCGTCAGCGCCACTCCCACCAGGATCAGGCCGAGGCGTGCGGGCAGGACCCGTACCCCGTGCGAGGCGGCCGCGTCGTCGCCCAGCTGCATCTGCCGCAGCGGCCGGCTCAACATCCCGGCCAGCAGCAGGAGTACGGTGATGCAGGCGCCGCCGATGACGACCTGGTTCCAGGACACGCCGTTGAGCGACCCGGCGCCCCACGCGGCCGCGGACATCGCCTGGTCCAGGTCGGCCTTGAGGATCAGCCAGGTGTTGAGCGACCCGAGCATCGCCGAGACGCCGATACCGACGACGATCAGCCGGAACCCCTGCACCCCTCGCCGGTGGGCGAGCAGGTACACAGCCACGGCGGTGGCCATCCCGCCCAGCAACGCCCCGCCGACCAGCTGCGCGTAGGTGCCGTTGACGACCAGGATCACGACCAGCGCGCCGGTGTAGGAGCCCTGGGAGAACCCGATGATGCCGGGGTCGGCGAGAGGGTTGCGCAACAGTGACTGGAAGACCGCCCCGCTCACGCCCAGAGCCGCGCCGAACACCAGCGCCGCGGCCACCCGGGGCAGCCGCCACTCGACCACGATCTCGTGGACGAAGCCGGTTTCCCGGCCGGTCAGTGCGGAGAGCACCTGACCGGGACTCAGCGAGTACGAGCCGGTCATCAGCGCGAGCACCGCCGTACCGGCGATCGCGACCGCGAGCACCGTGCAGACGACGACCGAGCGCCACTGGAGCCGGACCGCGATCCGCCGGTGCCGCAGCACCAGCGCCCGCCGCCCGAAGTCCCCCCGCGGAATGTGCGTGTTCACAGTCCGCTCGCCTTCTTCCGCCGCACCAGCGCGACGAGGACGGGAGCGCCGACGAAGGCGGTGACGATTCCCACGGGGATCTCACCGGGTCTCATCACGACGCGGCCGAGGATGTCGGAGACCAGCAGCAGGCTCGGGGCGAGGAGCATGCTGTAGGCGAAGATCCAGCGTTGGTCCGGGCCGACGATCCAGCGGGCCACGTGCGGCACCATGAGTCCGACGAATCCGATGGGTCCGGCGATCGCGGTGGCGCCACCGGCGAGGAGGGTGAGGGCGATCACCGCGAGCACACGGGTGCGTGCCGGCCGGACCCCTTGGGCGACCGCCAGCTCGTCGCCCAGAGCCAGAGCGTTGAGCGGGCCCGACATCGCGAAGGCCAGGACGAGTGCCACCGCGAAGAACGGCAGGACCGGCCATACGACCTCGAGCGGGCGACCCGCGACCGACCCGGCGTTCCAGTACCGCATCGCGTCGAAGGCGTCCGGGTCGGCCAATTGGAGAGCTTCCCTGGCGCCGCCGAGCACGGCGCCGACGCAGACCCCGGCGAGCACCATGACCACCGGCGAGGATGCCTTCCGTGTCGACCCGAGGGCGAGCACCAGGAGCGTGACGATCAGTGCCCCCGCGAACGCGAACCACATGTAGCCCTGGGCGTCGCGGACGCCGAGCAGGCCCACGGCGACCGTCACCGCGAAGGACGCACCGGCATGGACGCCGAGGACACCCGGATCGGCCAGGGGGTTGCGGGTGAGCGCCTGGATCAGCGCGCCCGACAGACCGAGTGCGATGCCGACGACCAGACCCACGATCGTGCGCGGCAGCCGGAAGTCGCGGACCGCGAACTGATCAGGGCTGGAGGACGGGCTGAACAATGCGTCCCGGATCACCGAGACCGGTATGACTTTGGAGCCGACCATCACGCTGAGCACGATCAGCACGGCGAGGGCGGCGACCAGCCCGATGACACGGCGGCGTCGATGCGAGACCGCGGGGGGCGGCTCTTCCGTGAGGATCGCCGCTTCTGTTGCGTCCACGAGCGTCATCCGGCCTCGGGCAGCGTTGCGAGCGTCTCCTTGAGCGACGTAGAGCTGGGACGGCCGGCGTGCTCGTCCTCGATCTCGGAGATGAGCGCGTCGTTGTCGGCCTTGAAGCCGCGCGTCCCGCTCGCGGCGCCCGTCTTGCCGGCCGGCGTCTCCTCGGGGCTGCCGCTGCACGCGGTGAGGCCGGGCGTGGTGCTCACGAGCCCGGCGGCAAGGGCCGTGCCCCGCTGTCTCAGGGGTGTCAAGGTCATTGCCGTGCTCTTCTTTTCCTTCGTTGTCCCGGGTGAGGGTCAGCTGGCGCCGCCGGGTGCGAGTCCGTGGTGGGTGGTGCCCCGGCCGGTGGTGTTCTACTTCGGAGGGAGCGTCGCCAGAGCGTGGTCGAGCGAGTCCAGGTACTGCAGGACGGGCCCGTAGGAGTTGTTGCCGGGGCAGAAGACTCCCAGCGCACGACCGGACTTCACGGCGGGCAGCGCCTTCCAGGTGTTGGTCCCGACCACCGGCTTGAAGGGCTCTGTCGGCCGGCCTTCGGCGTCGACGGGGTAGGTGATCACGTCGTACTTGGACAGCTCACCGATCTGCTCGAACGGCAGGGACTCGTAGGCCAGGGGGTCCTTGCCCTCGGCCGCCTCGGGCAGGTCGAGGCCGATGTCGTCCCGGGCGATCTCGGAGCATCCGATGTCCGCGATGTAGAACGTTCCGGGATCGCTCCAGTCTCCGCGGGAGACGTCGACGAACGAGGTGTCGTCGACGGTCTTGCGGTAGGTCTCCTGGATCTTGGCGACCTTTTTCTTGAACTCCGCCTTCTGCCGGCCGAGTTCGTCCGTGACGTTGCCGGCCTTGGCGATCTCGCCGGCGAATGTCTTCCACTCGGTGTCGAGCCCCCAGTACACGGTCGGGGCGATCGACTCAAGGCGCTTGCCGACCTTGCCCCAGTCGTTCGAGTGGAACTGGACCAGGATGAGGTCCGGCTTGAGAGCGGCGAGCTTCTCGAGGTCCACCTCACCCCCGCTGCTGCCGACGACCTCGGCTGCCTCGTATACGGACTTCTGTTCATCCGGCAGCACGGCGAGTTCGGAGTCGGACACCTCCGTGACGCCCACCGGCTTGCCGCCCAGGTCGATGAAGGGGAGGTTCGTGTTGCCGATCGTGACGACCCGACGGGGGTCGGCGGGAATCTTGACGGTGCCGTTCTCGGCCTTGACACTGCGGGTCGCTGCGGCCTTGTCGCCGGTGTCGCCGCCGTCACCGCCGCAGGCGGTGAGGAAGAGCGACGCACTGATCAGCGCGGCGGCAAGGGCCGTGCCGCGTCTCGTCAAAGGGGTGCTGCTCATGGTGGTTTGTCTTTCTCTTCTTCCCGGGGGAGGGGTTGCGCTGGGTGGAGGGGATCAGCCGGCGGTGGAGCGGACGAGTTCGTGGACGGTGGTGCCCAGGCCGACGGTGCGCGCCGATCGGCGCGTGAGGCCGGCCCGGGCGATGACGGCGTCCAGCTCCGCCGCGGTGCGAAGGCCGGAGCCGTGGCAGGCCAGGCCGATCAGGTCTGCCTCGCCGTCGTGCTCGTCGAGCTCGTCGGTGTCGAAGACGTCCTCGATCAGCAGCACTCGTCCGCCGGGGGTGAGGTTCTCGGCTGCCCGGCGCAGTGCGTGAGCGGCGTCGGCGTCGGGCAGGGTCTTGAGGGCGCGGCTGATGAGCACGGCGTCGGCTGCCGGGCCGGGCTCGAAGACGGACTGCTCCAGCACGCCGACCCGCGTGCGCTGCGACGCGTCGGGAATCGTGGCGGGCAGGTCGCGGCGCAGCCAGTCGGCCTGGGCGGGCAGCGCGCAGATCGTCACGCGCAGGCTCTCGTGGGCCGCGACGTACTCACGGGCGTGAGCACCGGCACCACCGGAGTGGATCACCAGGTGCCGGACTCCGGCGAGCAGGCCGGACGTGGCGATCGGTCCGGCCAGTGCGGGCTGGAACTTCGCCAGGCGCTCCAGGTGGCGGTCCTCGTAGTCCTGCTCGGCCCGTACGTCGGCGAAGGTCTGGCCGGTGACCGAGGCGTAGGCGGGCCGGCCGGTGCGGACCGACTCCGTGAGGCCGTGGATGCCGAGCATCTCGCGACCGACCACGCCGGTGGAGTGGAGCCCGTCGGCGATGAACTCGAGGGTGAGGACATCGCCGACCGGCGTCAGGGCGTAGTGACTCGGTTCCGTCTCGGTCACCACGTCCAGGGTGTGCAGGTAGCGCAGCAGCTTGCCGAGAGCGCGCTCGTCGGCGCCGGCCTTGGCGGCCAGCTCGGTCACGCTGGTCACGCCGCGGGAGATCAGCTCGGGAACGCCCAGTTCGACGGCGGTGCGGATCGCGATCGGCGCGACGAGTTCGGTCAGGTCGTGGAGCTTCCGGAACGGGGTGACCGTCCTCTCCGGGTCGGGTATCGCCCCGTCGGTCTCCAGGGCGACGACCGAGGAGCGACGCCAGTAGCCGGCGAAGTCGATGTCCTCCTTGGGCACACCTCGGTCCTCGACCAGGTGCCGGCGGATGTCCCGGACGGCCGTGTGCTCGCCGGCCAGCCATACGAACGCCTGGCCCGACCACCACTGCACACTGCGGACGGCCTCGGTGAGCAGCGACACGGTCCCGGCCGTCGCTCCGGGGCGGATCAGCCACGTCACGTCCACCCCGGGCAGCTCGCGCAGCTCCTGGCGGTGGGCTTCCTCGGCGATCTCGATGAACACCTGCGCCCGGGCGTCGGACGGGAGCTCGTCGAGCAGGCGGCCGATCGCGGGGAGTGCGGTGTCGTCGCCTGCCACGAGCCACCAGTCGGCGCCGACCGGGAACGCCTTCGACGTGCTCGGGCCGCTGAGGTGGATCCGGTCACCCGGCCGGGTGCGACAGGCCCACGTCGTTCCCGCGCCCACCCCGTGCCTGACGAAGTCCACGTCCAGCTCGCCCGCCTCGGGGTCCCACCGGCGGACCGTGTAGGCCCGCGACAGCGGTCGGGGATCCTTGGGCACGGTCAGCTTGGCCTCGCCCTGGACCGGGAGCACCGGATCGCGCTGACCGGGGTACGGGAAGTACAACCCGAGGTCGTCGTCGAAGCCGTTGGACTCGAAGGCGGGCCGCGCGAAGCCGGCCGCGGTGGTGAAGGCGCGCAGCTGTTCGCCGCTCAGCGTGACCCGCCGCATTCCCGGGGTGATGTCGACGGTCCGGACCACCTCGACCTCACGCAGGGTCGGCGGGTGCACGGTGAGCCGGCGCGAGGTTTTGGGCATGCGGGAAACCGAACTCTCTCATCGCTTCGGGGGAAGGAGCCGCGCGCCGGTGCCAGGAGGGCGCACACAGGTAAGGTTAGGGGAACCTTACCTCGAATGGCGTGCGCAGACTGCCGTACGGTTAGGACATGGTGATGCCCTCATCGTTCGCCGCGGGTTCCGGCCACCCTCCGCCGATTCCGGGCGCGCGGTGGGGTCCGGCGGACACGCCCGTTCGACCGCTGCTGCTGTGGGTGCGCACCGGCACGGCGCACGTGCGCCTCGGCGGCGGGCCGGTGCTCCACCTCAAGGCCGGCGAAGGCGCCTGGATTCCCGCGGACGGCCGGGCGGAGCGGGCGATCACCACGGAGCCGGGCACGGTCGCCTTCCCCTTGTGTCCCCACGCCGGCGTCGGCGCTCGGGGGTTGTCGGAACTGACGCGGTTCGACGTTCCCAGCGGCTGGCAGGACTGGCTGATCCAGCTCTTCAACCTGCAGGTCACTCCGTTCAGCGGCCGCGGGTACTCCCCCGAGGCGATCGCGGAGCTCCTTCAGCGTTCCGGCTCGCCGGCGCCCGCCATGGTCGGGCGGGATCCGGGCCCGGAAGGGTTCGCCTCGCCGGCTATGCCGCGAGCCCGCGGCGCCAGAGCGGTCGCCGAGGAACTGATGCGCGACCCCGCGCTCGACCTCACGGTCGAGCGATGGGCATCGCGGGTACTCTCCAGCGCGCGCACCCTTCGCCGTGACTTCCTCGCCGACACCGGGCTCACGTTCGAGCGGTGGCGGCTGCTCTGCCGTCTCGGCGCCGCCGTGGAGTTCCTCGCCGCCGGTTACGACGTGGACCAGGTGGCCGCTCTGGTGGGCTTCGCCAGCCGCAACGGCCTCACGCGGGCCTTCAAAGGACGGTTCGGGCTGACCCCCCACGAGTTCGGACGGGAGCTCTTCGCCCGGCCTGGCGCCGGTGGGCTGACCCAACGGGCGGCGGCGGCACGGCAGACCGACGACCTGATCCGGATGATGCGCGAGACGGACACTCCCGCCGTGCCCGAGACCCTGCCCGCGGCCAGCACGCCGTCACATACCAACGACATCCACGTCCTCAGCTGGATGTACCGAGGCAGCGGGTACCTGGACATCGACGGCCGGCGCTACGAGCGGGAGCGAGGCGTGGCGACCTGGATCCCGGCGGACGTGGAGCATGTCACCGGCCTCCGCGAGAACTCCGTCTCCCTGCCGCTGGGCAACGCGAGTACCGCCGACCTCCACCTGACCGCGCCGCTGCAGGTGCGGTTCTCGCCCGCGTGGGACGACTACTTGATGTTCTGCTCGATCAGCGCCCGGTCCGCTCTGCGTCCCGACGACCACAATCCCCGCCACATCCTCGACCTGTTCGCGGAACAGGTCACCGCGCAGCGAGCGCTGTCGGTGCCGATGCCCACCGATCCGCGCGCGCGTGCTGTCGCGATGGAGTGCTTGCGTCGTATCGGCGAGCCTGGCGGGACGCATGATGTCGATGTCCGTGCCGAGATCCATCGTGCCTTCCGCGACGAGACGGGTATGACACTCAGTCGCTGGCGCTATGCCACCCGCATGCGCATCGCCCGTGACCTGCTCGCCGGGGGCGCCCCGCCCAGCGCCGTCGCGCGCCGCATCGGGTACGCCCACCTCCCCACGTTCAGCGCCGCCTTCTCCCGCTTCCACGGACTCTCCCCACGCGAATACCAGGAACGCGATGTGGCCGACAGCCGCTGAGAGGACGTTCGCGCCATGTTGACCTCTGGCTCGACGAGCGCATTCGCTGCCGGCGTGCATGCCGTGCGGCGAGCGAGACCGCCGCTCAGCCAGAGCTTGACCATGTCGTCAATATCGGAAGTCAACATGACCACAGGGCGGCGCTGCCGCAGCGCGGCCTCGGCGAACACCTCGGCGTACTCGTCCAGGAAAAGCGCCGCGTCCGCACCATTTTCACACTCGGCCAGCGCCAAGGGCCCGACCCCGAAGAGCCGGACCCCCATCTGACCCGCATGTTTGCCACGTCAACGACGTGGTGTTATTTCATCCGCTCAGACGTTGAAGCGGAACTCCACCACATCCCCGTCCCGCATCACATACTCCTTGCCCTCCATCCGCGCCTTCCCCTTCGCGCGGGCCTCCGCCACGGAGCCCGTTTCGACCAGGTCCTCGAAGGAGATGACCTCGGCCTTGATGAAGCCCTTCTGGAAGTCGGTGTGGATGACTCCGGCGGCCTCGGGGGCGGTGGCGCCCTTCTTGATGGTCCAGGCGCGGGATTCCTTGGGGCCTGCCGTGAGGTAGGTCTGCAGGCCGAGGGTGTTGAAGCCGACGCGGGCGAGGGTGGCGAGGCCGGGCTCCTCGGCGCCGACGGACTCCAGGAGCTCGATGGCGTCCTCCTCGTCCAGCTCGGCGAGGTCCGCCTCCAGCTTGGCGTTGAGGAAGATCGCCTCGGCGGGGGCGACCAGCGCGCGCTGCTCGTTCTTGAAGTCCTCGTCCGTCAGCTCGTCCTCGTCCACGTTGAAGACGTAGAGGAAGGGCTTCGTCGTGAGGAGGTGCAGGTCGTGCAGGAGCTCGGCGCGCTCGCTGCCCTGGAGGACTCCCTGGGAGAAGAGGGTGTCGCCCTTCTCCAGGATCTCCTTCGCCTCCTCGACCGCCTTGACCTTCGGCGCGACGTCCTTCTTGATCCGCGACTCCTTCTGGAGGCGCGGCAGGACCTTCTCGATGGTCTGGAGGTCGGCGAGGATCAGCTCGGTGTTGATCGTCTCGATGTCGTCCTTCGGCGAGACCTTGCCGTCGACGTGCACGACGTTCTCGTCCTTGAAGGCGCGGATGACCTGGCAGATGGCGTCGGACTCACGGATGTTCGCGAGGAACTTGTTGCCCAGGCCCTCGCCCTCGGAGGCGCCCCGCACGATGCCCGCGATGTCGACGAAGTCCACCGTCGCCGGGAGGATGCGCTCCGAGCCGAAGATCGACGCCAGCTGCGCCAGCCGGCCGTCGGGGACGCCGACCACGCCGACGTTCGGCTCGATCGTGGCGAACGGGTAGTTGGCCGCCAGCACGTCGTTCTTGGTCAGGGCGTTGAAAAGGGTCGACTTGCCGACATTGGGCAGGCCGACGATTCCGATCGTGAGCGACACGTTGCGACTTCCCGTTGATGAGTGGGCCAGGGGCTGCCAGGGGCCAGGTGACACCGGCCGATCCACCAGTCTACGGCGTCCGGGGCGGGCACCCTCGCGGGAGCCGGGCCCACCCCTTTACCCCAGCCCGCTCGTCCCCGCTCGGCGTCTTCGGCGTGTCTCAGGAGCGATTCGGCACATAAACAGACCTAAGTTGGTCCAGTGGAGCAATACAGAACGCGATCCCCGCACGACGGACCGCGACGCGGCGCCCCGCCGCCCGCGCAGCTGCCACCGCAGGCACGGCGGCCGCCGGCCGGGGCCGAACGGGGGCCCGTGCGGCCGTCCGGGACGCCCGGCGGCGCCCAGCGGGTACGGGCGCCACAGCCGGCCGCACCGGCCCGCCGCGGGCTGCCGGGACCCCGCCTCACCGGACTCGGCGGCGGCCTCTTCTGCGTGCTGGCGATGTATCTGCTCGGCTGGCTGGACCTGCTGCTGTTCGACGCGTCCCTGACCGGGTACGGCGTGCTGTTCCTGCCGGTGTGCGTGCTGACGGCGCTGTGGGTGCGCGACGGCGACGTGCTGACCGCTCCGGTGGTCGTGCCGATCGCCTTCGGCGTGGGGCTCTTCCCGCTCACCGACGGCGGCGCGGGCCTGCTCGCCCGCCTGATGGGGCTGTTCACCGGCCTCGCCACCCAGGCGGCGTGGCTCTACGGCGGCACGCTGCTCGCCGGGGTGATCGTGCTCGTACGACGGGTGAGGTGGGTACGGGAGCGCAGGCGCCGGGCCGCCGCCGACCCCGCTGCGACGCCGGGCCGGCCTCCGCGCTGACCCGGCACCAGGAGCCGGCGCCCGAGGCCGTACCCCCGTACGGCCACCCCCGTACGACTCCTACTGCTCCGACTGCGCCGCCCGCATCGCCGCCCCCACGATCCCCGCGTTGTTCTGCAGCTGGGCCGGGACGATCTCGGCCTTGATGCCCTTGATGTGCGGGAGGAACTTCTCGGCCTTGCGGCTGACGCCGCCGCCGATGATGAACAGGTTGGGCGAGAAGAGCATCTCCAGGTGGGCCAGGTACTTCTGCACCCGCCGCGCCCAGTGCTCCCAGCTCAGCTCGCCGTCCTCCTTGGCCTTGCTGGACGCCTTCTTCTCGGCGTCGTGGCCGTTCAGCTCAAGATGGCCCAGCTCGGTGTTGGCGACCAGCACGCCGTCGCTGAAGACCGCGCTGCCGATGCCGGTGCCGAAGGTGAGGACGATGACCGTGCCGGTGCGGCCGCGCCCGGCGCCGAACTTCATCTCGGCCAGGCCCGCCGCGTCCGCGTCGTTGACGAGGGTCACGGGGAGTCCGCCGAGCCGCTCGCTGAACAGGGCGCGCGCGTCGGTGTCGATCCAGCTCTTGTCGACGTTGGCCGCCGTCAGGACCGTCGCGCCGTCCGCGATCACTCCGGGGAAGGTCAGCCCGACCGGGCCCGTCCAGCCGAAGTGGTCGATCACCTGCTTCACGCCGTCGGCGACGCCCTCGGGGGTCGCCGGGTGCGGGGTGAGCACCTTGCAGCGCTCCTGGGCGAGATCGCCCTTGTCCAGGTCCACCGGGGCACCCTTGATCCCGGAACCGCCGATGTCCACGCCGAAGATCTGCATGGCAACACGTTACGACGTACGACTGACGGTCACGCCCCGGGCATCCCGATCGGTGTACGAGCCGGTACGCGCCGCCCGTACACCGAGGGGATCACGCGCTCACGCCTCCGGCGTCCCGCTGCCGCCGCGCTCGGCCATCAGCGCCGCCGCCTCGTCGCGCAGGTCGCGGCGCAGCTCCTTGGGGAGCGAGAAGGTGATGGACTCCTCGGCGGCCTTGACCAGCTCCACGTCGCCGTAGCCGCGCGCGGACAGCCACTCCAGGACCTCTTCGACCAGGACCTCGGGGACGGAGGCGCCGGAGGTGACGCCGACCGTGGTGACGCCCTCCAGCCAGGTCTCGTCGATCTCGTCGGCGAAGTCCACGAGGTACGCCTCGCGGGCGCCGGCGAGCTTGGCGACCTCGACCAGGCGCACGGAGTTGGAGGAGTTGCGCGAGCCGACCACGATGACCAGCTCGGCCTCGGCGCCCATCTGCTTCACGGCGAGCTGGCGGTTCTGCGTGGCGTAGCAGATGTCGTCGCTCGGCGGGGAGACCAGGCCCGGGAACTTGGCCTTCAGGGCGTCGACGGTCTCCATGGTCTCGTCCACGGAGAGCGTGGTCTGGGAGAGCCAGACGACCTTGGACGGGTCGCGGATCTCGACCTTGGCGACGTCCTCGGGGCCGTCGACCAGCTGGATGTGCTCGGGGGCCTCGCCGGAGGTGCCGATGACCTCCTCGTGGCCCTCGTGGCCGATCAGGAGGATGTCGTAGTCGTCCTTGGCGTAGCGGACGGCTTCCTTATGGACCTTGGTGACCAGCGGGCAGGTGGCGTCGATGGTGGCAAGGCGTCCGCGCTGGGCCTCCTCGTGCACGGTGGGGGCGACGCCGTGGGCGGAGAACATCACGATGTTGCCCGGCGGCACCTCCTCCGTCCGCTCGACGAAGATCGCGCCCTTCTTCTCCAGGGTCTGGACGACGTACTTGTTGTGGACGATCTCGTGGCGGACGTAGATCGGGGCCCCGTACTGTTCGAGGGCCTTCTCGACGGCGATCACGGCGCGGTCCACACCGGCGCAGTAGCCACGGGGGGCGGCGAGCAGGACACGGCGGCCAGGCGAAGCGGTCATGCGTCCCATCGTAAGGCCGGGTCCACGGCCCCGTAGATCCCCCCAGGGGGGTGTTCGGCGCACAGCCCCTTTGTCGGTGGCGGCCGTTAGTCTCGCGGCATGGCTGTGAACACGTCCCCCGAAGCCCCGCTGCCCGTCGGTGACGTCTCCCGGCTCATCGGCGGCTGGATCGACCGGCTCGGCGCGGTGTGGGTCGAGGGGCAGATCACGCAGTTGTCGCGGCGGCCGGGTGCCGGGGTGGTCTTCCTGACCCTGCGCGACCCCTCGCACGACATCTCGGTGAGCGTGACGTGCTACCGCCAGGTGTTCGACACGGTCGCGGACGTGGTCGGCGAGGGCGCGCGGGTGGTGGTCCTGGCCAAGCCGGAGTGGTACGCCCCGCGCGGTCAGCTCTCGCTGCGCGCCGCCGAGATACGGCCCGTGGGCGTGGGCGAGCTGCTGGCGCGGCTTGAGCGGCTGAAGAAGTCGCTGGCGGCCGAGGGGCTGTTCGCGGCGGACCGCAAGAAGCGGCTGCCGTTCCTGCCCCAGCTGATCGGCCTGGTGTGCGGGCGGGCCTCGGCGGCGGAGCGCGATGTGCTGGAGAACGCCCGGCACCGCTGGCCCGCCGTCCGCTTCGAGGTGCGCAATGTCGCGGTGCAGGGGGTGCACGCGGTGCCGCAGGTCGTCCAGGCGGTCAAGGAGCTGGACGCGATGGACGAGGTGGACGTCATCGTGGTCGCCCGGGGCGGCGGCAGCGTGGAGGACCTGCTGCCGTTCTCCGACGAGGAGCTGGTGCGGGCGGTGTCCGCGTGCCGTACGCCGGTCGTCTCGGCCATCGGGCACGAGCCGGACAGCCCGCTGCTCGACCTGGTGGCCGATCTGCGGGCCTCCACGCCGACCGACGCGGCCAAGAAGGTCGTCCCGGACGTGGGCGAGGAGTCCGAGCGGGTACGGATGCTGCGCGACCGGGGCCGGCGCTGTGTGCGTACGGTCCTGGAGCGCGAGGAGCGGGGGCTCGCGCACGCGCTGGCCCGGCCCTGCATGGAGCATCCGCACCGGATGCTGGACGAGCGCGCGGCGCAGGTGGACGCCCTCCTGGAGCGCGGCCGGCGCACGCTTGGCCACCTCCTGGACCGCGCCGACTCCGAGCTGACCCACACGCACGCGCGCGTGGTGGCCCTCTCCCCCGCCGCGACGCTCCGCCGGGGGTACGCGGTGCTCCAGAAGGCCGACGGCCACGTGGTGCGCGCCCCGGACGAGGTGACGGCCGGCGAGGGTCTGCGGGCGCGGGTCGCGGAGGGCGAGTTCGCGGTGCGGGTGGACACCGGGGCCGATACGGGGGCCGATACCGGTGGTGATGTCGGCGGCGATGCTTAGGGTGGGCGGATGACCAGCAAGGTGGACGAGGCGCTGTCGTACGAGCAGGCGCGGGACGAGTTGATCGACGTCGTACGGCGCCTGGAGGCGGGCGGTACGACGCTGGAGGAGTCGCTGGCGCTGTGGGAGCGCGGCGAGGAGCTGGCCAAGGTGTGCCGCCGCTGGCTGGAGGGGGCGCGGGCACGGCTGGACGCGGCGCTGGCGGAGGAGGCGGAGGGGGGCGAGTAACGGCGCCACGTAGCCGGGGGGGGGCTGTGCGCGTCGCGTTCGGCGCGCACCCTTCGTTAAAGCTTTAACTTCTCTCGCGTAGGGTCGTCCCGTTCAGTCGGCCCGGCACCCGGGCCGGACGCGTATCCGAGGAAGTCACGCATGTCTCTCGTTCTCGACCCGGCCGCCCAGGACCTGCTGTTCCGCGAGGCCCGCACGGCGAACACCTTCACCGACGAGCCGGTGACCGACGAGCAGGTCCGGGCGATCTACGACCTGGTCAAGTACGGTCCGACCGCCTTCAACCAGACCCCGCTGCGCATCACGCTGGTCCGCTCCCCCGAGGCCCGCGAGCGCCTGGTGGCCCTCATGGCGGACGGCAACAAGCCCAAGACGGCCACCGCGCCGCTGGTCGCGATCCTCTCGGCGGACAACGAGTTCCACGAGGAGCTGCCGGCCCTGTTCCCGGCGTTCCCACAGGCCAAGGACCTGTTCTTCGCCGAGCGCCCGGTCCGTGAGCGCTCCGCCGCGATGAACGCCGCTCTCCAGGCCGCCTACTTCGTCGTCGGCGTCCGCGCGGCCGGGCTGGCGGCGGGCCCGATGACCGGCTTCGACTTCGAGGGCGTCCGCAAGGAGTTCCTGGACGACGACCACACCCCGCTGATGGTCGTGAACATCGGCCGGCCGGGCCCGGACGCCTGGTACCCGCGCTCGCCGCGTCTGGACTACGACGACGTCGTCACGACCGTCTGAGACGTGTCGGTGACGTGACCGGCTGAGCGGCCGTACGGCGGCTTCGCACGGCGAAGGGGCCCCGGATTCTCCCTCCGGGGCCCCTTTCGCGTGCCCGTGGGCCGCGTGCCGTGCGCCGCGCCCGGCTACTTCTCGTTCTTCATCCTCAGCGCGCCCGCCATCGTGGCCAGCCGGTCGAAGGACGCGGTGCCCGCGACCACGGTCGTGGAGCCGGGGGTGTCCTCCAGGACCAGGCCGTCGTAGCGGCCGCCGGTGTACCGGGTCCAGGTGCGGCCGTCGATCTCCTCGGTGCGCTTGGTCGCCCTGGCGCCCTGGGTGGCCTCGTCGATGACGTCGGAGCGCTTGCCCGTGGACTGCTCGACCTGCACGTACTGGCCGCCCGGGGCCTGGAAGCCGAGGTGCCAGCGGTCGGAATCCTCGGCCTGGAAGCGTACGGAGGTCGCTTTCCAGGTACTCGGCAGTCCCTCGGGGGCGGCCACCGGGTAGCTCGCCGCACGGCGGGCGCCGGCCGTCTCCACCGTGTAGTCGACCCGCTTGAGGTCGGGGGCGTGATCGTCGTGCGGGACGAAGACATAGATGACCGCCGCCGCGATACCGATGAGGGCCAGGGAGAGGATCATGTCCCGGACCGTCTTCTGCTTGCCGTTCGTACCTGCCACGCCCCCTATGGTCGCAGGTGCCCCGCGCGCTCATCCGTGGGGCCCCCTGCTCATTCTGTCGGTACAACGCTAGAGTCAGGAATCGAACCCTCATCCGGCCGTCGCCGTATCAGAAAGGTGCGCTCCGATGACCGAGCATCATCTGCCGTCCGAACTCGATGTCCCCTCCGAGGCCCCCGACCGCAACCTCGCCCTGGAACTGGTCCGCGTGACCGAAGCCGCCGCGATGGCCGCGGGGCGGTGGGTCGGGCGGGACGACAAGAACGGCGCCGACGGTGCCGCGGTGCGCGCCATGCGGACCCTCGTCTCCACCGTGTCGATGAACGGCGTCGTCGTCATCGGCGAGGGCGAGAAGGACGAGGCGCCCATGCTGTTCAACGGGGAGCGGGTGGGTGACGGCACCGGGCCCGAGGTCGACATCGCCGTCGACCCGATCGACGGGACCCGGCTGACCGCCAAGGGCATGCCGAACGCCATCGCGGTACTGGCCGCCGCCGAGCGCGGCGCCATGTTCGACCCGTCCGCCGTGTTCTACATGGACAAGCTGGTCACCGGCCCCGAGGCCGCCGACTTCGTGGACATCGACGCGCCCGTGGCGGTCAACATCCGCCGGGTCGCCAAGGCCAAGGGGTGCTCCCCCGAGGACGTCACCGTCGTCGTCCTCGACCGGCCCCGGCACGACGGGCTCGTCAAGGAGATCCGGGAGACCGGTGCGCGCATCAAGCTGATCACCGACGGCGATGTCGCGGGCTCGATCCTGGCGCTGCGCGAGGGCACGGGCATCGACCTGCTGCTCGGCGTCGGGGGCACCCCCGAGGGCATCATCTCGGCCTGCGCGGTCAAGTGTCTCGGCGGCACCATCCAGGGCAAGCTGTGGCCCAAGGACGAGGCGGAGCGGGAGCGGGCGATCGCGGCGGGGCACGATCTGGACCGGGTGCTCACCACCGAGGATCTCGTCAACGGGGAGAACGTGTTCTTCGTGGCGACGGGGATCACGGACGGGGAGCTGCTGCGGGGGGTGCGGTACCGGTCGGAGACGGCCACGACCGACTCCATCGTGATGCGGTCCAAGTCGGGGACGGTGCGGAGGATCGACTCCGAGCACCGGCTGAGCAAGCTGCGGGCGTACAGCGCGGTTGATTTCGACCGGGCCAAGTAGCGCCTGCCGAGGAGGGGGCGGGGTTCGTTCGCGCGTGCCGGCGCGTTGTGGCTGGTCGCGCAGTTCCCCGCGCCCCTAAAGACAAAAACCCAAAAACCAAAAACCTTCAGACCTCAGCCCGCTATGCGTGGCGCCGTCGTCTTCTTCAGTTCCACCTCGCGGCGCCTCCGGCGGGCCAGGACCACGCGGCGTTCCGCCGCCGTCAGGCCGCCCCAGACGCCGTAGGGCTCGGGCTGGAGGAGGGCGTGTTCGCGGCATTCGACCATGACCGGGCAGCGGGCACAGACGCGCTTGGCGGCCTCCTCGCGGGAGAGCCGGGCGGCGGTCGGTTCCTTCGACGGGGCGAAGAACAGAGTGGCCTCGTCACGCCGGCACACCGCCTCGGTGTGCCAGGGCGCGTCCTGGTCCCTGTCCCGCTTCGGTGACCGCTGGGCCGGGACGGCGGCGACCTGCAGGGACGAACGCGACGGTTGCAGCACGGTCTACTCCTGACGACGGCTTCGCGAGCGAGAGACGATGCAGCAAGCCCTACCCGCTGTGCGCGCGCCTATGCACTGCGTCCCCAACCCCGGGCGCGCGGCGGCTTGTTCACACCCCCTCGCGCCCGGTCGCCCGGGTGCGACACCCCGGCGGACCTCACCGGAATTCGCGACCGTCAACGGTCCAGGTGTTTGCGCAACGTGTGGTCGACCTTGTCCTGGACCCGGTCGAGGATGTCCGCCACGAAGCGGCCGCGCCGGGGCCGCGCCTCCACGTTGCCCATGACGGCCCAGCCGTCCACGTAGACCACCGGGGCCTGCGAGTCCGTCGAGTCGCGCGTACTGACCTCGAAGTTGCCCATCACACCGCCGCCGGTGCCGCGCAGCGACACGTTCTCCGGGACCCGGATCTGGACGTCGCCGAAGACGGAGACGGCCTTGATCACCACCTGCTGGTACTCGAAGACGGCCTCGCTGAGGTCGATCTCGACGCTGCCGAAGACGGCGTACGCGTGCAACCGGCGCCCGGCGCGCCAGCGGCCCCGGCGCACGGCGCTGCTGAAGACGGCGACCACGCTGGCGTCGGCGTCGGCCGGGACCGCGCCGGGTATCGGGCGGGCCGGGGCGGCGGCGGGGCCCGGCCGCGCATGGGCGGCCGGGAGGTCCTGTATGTAGACGTCCAGCTCGCCGACCGTCTTGGTGTGCAGCACCCCCTCGACGCGCTCGGCGTGCTCCTCGGCGGTGAGCCGGCCCTCGGCCAGGGCCTCGCGGAGGATGTCGGTGACGCGGTCGCGGTCGGCGTCGGAGGCGCGCAGCTCGGACACGCGCGGCTCCGCGCCCGGGGTCTGGGCGGGCTTCTGAAGGTCCACGACGGCAGAGTACCCAATCGCGATAGATCGCGACTAGGGGGTGTGGATAAGTGGCGCGCCCTCGCACCACCCTCGCACCACCCTCGCGCCGCCCCCGCGGCATGCGCCCGCCCCGCGCCCCGGCGTGTCGCAACTGAGCCTTACCTCACAAGAGCCCCCTCCGGAAGGGGTTCTACGCTGGACAGGCTCGCCAGCGTCGGCGGGCCCCGTCCGTCGAGTGAGGAATGGGCTGAGATGCCTGAGTTCGCGTACACCGATCTGCTCCCCCAGGGAGAGGACACCACCCCGTACCGGCTGGTGACCTCCGAGGGCGTGTCCACCGTCGAGGGGCCGGACGGGCGGACGTTCCTCAAGGTGGAGCCGGAGGCGCTGCGCAAGCTGGCCGAAGAGGCGATCCACGACATCCAGCACTATCTGCGCCCGGCCCACCTCGCCCAGCTCCGCCGGATCATCGACGACCCGGAGGCCTCCGGCAACGACAAGTTCGTCGCCCTCGACCTGCTGAAGAACGCGAACATCGCGGCGGCGGGCGTGCTGCCCATGTGCCAGGACACCGGCACCGCGATCGTCATGGGCAAGCGCGGCCAGAACGTACTGACCGAGGGCCGCGACGAGGAGGCGCTCAGCCGCGGCATCTACGACGCGTACCTGAACCTCAACCTGCGGTACTCGCAGATGGCCCCGCTCACCATGTGGGAGGAGAAGAACACCGGCTCCAACCTCCCGGCGCAGATCGAGCTGTACGCGACGGACGGCGGTGCCTACAAGTTCCTCTTCATGGCCAAGGGCGGCGGCTCGGCCAACAAGTCGTTCCTCTACCAGGAGACCAAGGCCGTCCTGAACGAGGCCTCCATGATGAAGTTCCTGGAGGAGAAGATCCGTTCGCTGGGTACGGCCGCCTGCCCGCCGTACCACCTGGCGATCGTCGTCGGCGGTACGTCCGCCGAGTTCGCGCTCAAGACCGCGAAGTACGCCTCCGCGCACTACCTGGACGAGATCCCGGCCGAGGGCTCGCCGCTCGGGCACGGTTTCCGGGACAAGGAGCTGGAGGAGAAGGTCTTCGAGCTGACGCAGAAGATCGGCATCGGGGCGCAGTTCGGCGGCAAGTACTTCTGCCACGACGTGCGCGTGGTGCGCCTGCCCCGGCACGGGGCGTCCTGCCCGGTCGCCATCGCGGTGTCCTGCTCGGCCGACCGCCAGGCCGTCGCGAAGATCACCGCCGAGGGTGTGTTCCTGGAGCAGCTGGAGACGGACCCGGCGCGGTTCCTGCCGGAGACGACGGACGAGCACCTCGACGAGTCCTCCGACGTCGTCAAGATCGACCTCAACCAGCCGATGGACACGATCCTCGCCGAGCTGACCAAGTACCCGGTCAAGACCCGGCTTTCGCTGACCGGTCCGCTGGTCGTGGCGCGCGACATCGCGCACGCCAAGATCAAGGAGCGGCTCGACGCGGGCGAGGAGATGCCGCAGTACCTGAAGGACCACCCCGTCTACTACGCCGGGCCGGCCAAGACCCCCGAGGGGTACGCGTCCGGGTCCTTCGGTCCGACCACCGCCGGGCGCATGGACTCCTACGTGGAGCAGTTCCAGGCGGCGGGCGGCTCCAAGGTGATGCTGGCCAAGGGGAACCGGAGCAAGCAGGTCACCGACGCGTGTGACGCGCACGGCGGCTTCTACCTCGGCTCCATCGGCGGTCCCGCCGCCCGCCTCGCCCAGGACTGCATCAAGAAGGTCGAGGTCGTCGAGTACGAGGAGCTCGGCATGGAGGCGGTCTGGAAGATCGAGGTCGAGGACTTCCCGGCGTTCATCGTCGTGGACGACAAGGGGAACGACTTCTTCCAGGACCCGGCGCCGGCGCCGACGTTCACGAGCATTCCGGTGCGGGGTCCCGGGCTCGGCTGAGAAGCACCCTGCGCGACAACACCCCGGGGGCCGACGGAGGTTGGCCCCCGGGCTCGTTCTAGGGTGCAGGCATGACTTCCCCCGCATACCTCTCCGGGCTCTTCTCCCTCGAAGGCCGCGTCGCCGTCGTGACCGGGGGGAGTTCCGGGATCGGGCGGGTGATCGCCGAGGCGCTGGCGCGGGCCGGGGCCTCCGTGGTGGTCGTCGCGCGGGGCAAGGAGGGGCTGGAGGCGACGACCGCGCAGCTCACCGAACTAGGCTGCCGGGCGGCCTGGGTGAGTGCCGATCTCGGCAGCCGTGCGGGGGTACGGGCGGCGGCGGACGAGGCCGTGAAGGAGTTCGGGGAGCCGGACATCCTCGTCAACTGCGCCGGGATCAACCTCCGTCCCCCGCTGGGCGAACTCAGCGAGGAGGAGTGGGACCTCACCCTCGCCGTGAACCTCCAGGCACCCCATCTGCTCAGCCAGCGCTTCGCCCCCGGCATGGCCGAGCGGGGCTACGGGCGGCTCATCCACGTCAGCTCCCAGCAGGCCCACCGCGCCTTCGCCCACTCCGGGGCGTACGGCGTCTCCAAGGGCGCGCTGGAGTCGCTCGCGCGCTCCCAGGCCGAGGAGTGGTCCCCGCACGGCGTCACCTGCAACACCCTGGTGCCGGGCTTCGTGATGACACCGCTCAACGCCCGGCTGTCCTCCGACCCCGACGCGGTACGAGCCCTCGCCGCCCGCACCCTCGTCGGCCGCAACGGTCTGGCCGAGGACTTCGCCGGCGCGGCCGTCTTCCTGGCGAGCCGCGCCTCCGCCTACGTCACCGGCCAGGCCCTCTTCGTGGACGGCGGCTTCTCCTCCCACTGAACACCCACCCCCGTTCAGCCCCCGCGAGGAACATCACGCACCCCCCGCTCGCTGTACCTGGCATGAGTGACGACTACCGCATCGAGCACGACTCCATGGGCGAGGTCCGCGTCCCCTCCCACGCCAAGTGGCGCGCGCAGACACAGCGTGCCGTCGAGAACTTCCCCGTGTCCGGGCAGCGTCTGGAGCGGGCGCACATCGAGGCGCTGGCCCGGATCAAGGGGGCGGCGGCGAAGGTGAACGCGGGGCTGGGGGTGCTGGAGCCCGAGGTCGCCCAGGCGATTCAGGGGGCCGCCGAGGAGGTGGCCGGGGGGAAGTGGGACGACCAGTTCCCCGTGGACGTGTTCCAGACCGGCTCCGGCACCTCGTCCAACATGAACGCCAACGAGGTGATCGCCACCCTGGCGAGCGAGCGGCTCGGCCGGGACGTACACCCGAACGACCACGTCAACGCCTCGCAGTCGTCCAACGACGTCTTCCCGTCCTCGATCCACATCGCCGCCACCGCCGCCGTCACCCGCGAGCTGATCCCCGCGCTGGAACACCTGGCCGACGCGCTCACCCGCAAGGCGGAGGAGTTCGCGGACGTCGTGAAGTCGGGGCGCACACACCTGATGGACGCGACCCCCGTGACCCTGGGTCAGGAGTTCGGCGGATACGCGGCGCAGGTGCGCTACGGCATCGAGCGCCTGCGTGCCTCGCTGCCCCGCCTCGCGGAGCTGCCGCTCGGCGGGACGGCCGTCGGGACCGGGATCAACACGCCCTCGGGGTTCTCCGCCGCCGTCATCGAGGAGGTCGCGCGGGCCACCGGGCTGCCGCTGACCGAGGCACGCGACCACTTCGAGGCACAGGGGGCGCGCGACGGGATCGTGGAGACCAGCGGCCAGTTGCGGACCATCGCCGTCGGACTGACGAAGATCGCCAACGATCTGCGCTGGATGGCGTCGGGGCCGCGGACGGGACTGGCGGAGATCCGGCTGCCCGACCTCCAGCCGGGTTCCTCGATCATGCCGGGCAAGGTCAACCCGGTCGTCCCGGAGGCCGTGCTGATGGTCGCGGCGCAGGTCGTCGGCAACGACGCGACGATCGCCACGGCCGGCGCGGCGGGCAACTTCGAGCTGAACGTGATGCTCCCGGTGCTGGCCAGGAACGTGCTGGAATCCGTGCGGCTCCTCGCCAACGTCTCCCGGCTGCTGGCGGACCGCACGGTCAACGGCATCACCGCCGACCGCGAACGCGCCCGCGAGTACGCCGAGTCGTCGCCCTCGGTCGTCACCCCGCTGAACAAGTACCTGGGGTACGAGGAGGCCGCGCGGATCGCCAAGCGGTCGCTGGCGGAGCGCAAGACCATCCGGGAAGTCGTCCTGGAGGGCGGCTATCTGGAGCGCGGGGAGCTGACGCGGGAACAGCTCGACGAGGCGCTGGATGTCCTGCGGATGACACACCCGTAACAGGCGTCCCCCGTTTCCCGCCACCGTCGCCCGGTCGTGGCGGAGGCCACGGCACCAGGTGCCCATGGCACCTAATATCTGTCCATGGCGGACGACGAAGCGGTGAGACGAGCGGAAACGGACACGACGGCCTACTGGGCCCCGGGCACCCCGATCCTGTGGCGGTACCGGGAGAACGCCGGTGCCGGCTTCCACATCGCCCGGCCCGTCACGGTCGTCCGGGACGACGCCGACCTGCTCGCGGTGTGGCTGGCCCCCGGCACCGAGTGCGTCAAACCCGTGCTGGCCGACGGCACCCCGGTCCATCTGGAGCCGCTGGAGTCCCGCTACACCAAGCCCCGCGGGGTGCGGCGGGACCGCTGGTTCGGCACCGGGGTGCTCAAGCTCGCCCGGCCCCGCGAGCCCTGGTCGGTGTGGCTGTTCTGGGAGCCGGGCTGGCGGTTCAAGAACTGGTACGTCAACCTGGAGGAGCCGCTGGCCCGCTGGAGCGGCGGCGTCGACTCCGAGGACCACTTCCTGGACATCTCGGTGAACCCGGACCGCAGTTGGCACTGGCGCGACGAGGACGAGTTCGCGCAGGCGCAGCGCGACGGCCTGATGGACGCGGAGACCGCCGAGCGGGTACGGGAGGCGGGCCGGCGGGCGGTCGAGGGCATCCGGGCCTGGAAGACGCCGTACGCGGACGGCTGGCAGCACTGGCGCCCCGACCCCGCCTGGGCGGTACCGTCGCTCCCCGAGGACTGGGACCGTACGCCCGCGCACGTGTCCTCATGAGACCCTTGATGCGCCCCCGGACCACAAACGTAGGATCGTCCTCCGCAAGGGCATCGAGTTGCAACTACCGGAATACATGCCGGGTTTGACCATACGTCACCGAGGGGCGGCAGGACGTGAGCGAGGGGTACGAGAACGGCGGCACCGGCCGGGCGAGGATCGCCCGGGGCGGCGGAACCACCCCTGACCACGCGGGAAATCCGTTCCCTGGGCACGTATTGCGGGTATCGGCATGTCGGCGGCACCACACGCGCGCCTGGCGCGCGGCCCCGGACGGACGGATTCGACACGCGTGACGGAGCAGCCCACTTCCTCCTACGAACGCCCCCAGCCGGGCGTGGACCCCGCGGACTCCCGCGGGGCGCGTCTGCGTACCCCCACGCCGCCCGGCACACCGGGTTTACCGGCACAGTCCCGGGCGGACGGCCAGTCGTCCCCCTCGGGCACCGGGCCGCGCGCGAAGCGCGGCGGCGGCAAGGGAAACAGCGGCAAGGGAAACAAGGGGAAGGAGCCCCCAGTCAACGGCCCCGAGCACTCCCAGCCGGCCACCGCCGAGCAGGGCACCCACCGCCCCCGGCCCGCGCCGGAGGGCATTCCGGCACAGCCGGGTGCCGAGCAGGACCGGACGCCGGGCGCCCGTGAGCGCCGTACCGGACGCGGTCTGCCGCCGGGCCGGCCGATGCCCATGCGGCGCGACGGGGACCGGCTCCGGTTCGTGGGCGCGGCGACCCGGCGCATCGCGCGCGGCCTCGATCTCGACGAGATCGTGATGGGGCTGTGCCGGGCCACGGTGCCGACGTTCTCGGACGCGATCCTGGTCTATCTGCGCGACCCGCTGCCGGTCGGCGACGAGCGGCCCACCGGGCCCGTGGTGCTGCGGCTGCGGCGCAGCGACCGGGTGCCCGACGAGCGGGACACCGAGGCGCTGCTGCCCGCGCCGTACCCCGAGACGGAGCCGGAGTCCCCGGGGCTCGCCGCGTTCTCCGGGGCGACCGCGCTGACCGCCGAGCTGTGCGAGGTGCGTCCGGGCGGCGCGCTGAACGAGGTGCTGCGCGGGGTGCGTCCGGTGTTCGCGGACACCCCCGCCGCGCGCGCCGCGCTGCCCGAGCTGCTCGGCGAGGACGGCGAGGCGCTGGTGCCCGGCGGACAGCACGCGATCCTCGCGCCGCTGCGCGGCCGGCGCCGGGTGATCGGCGCGGCCCTGTTCCTGCGCCGCCCGGAGCGGCTGGCGTTCGAGGCGGAGGACCTGCTGGTGGCGGCGCAGCTCGCCACGCACAGCGCGCTCGGCATCGACAAGGCGGTGCTCTACGGCCGCGAGGCGTACATCGCCGACGAACTCCAGCGCACCATGCTGCCCGAGACCCTGCCGCGCCCCACCGGTGTGCGCCTGGCCTCGCGTTATCTGCCCGCGGCGGAGACCGCGCGGGTGGGCGGCGACTGGTACGACGCGATCCCGCTGCCGGGCAGCCGGGTGGCGCTGGTGGTCGGTGACGTCATGGGCCACTCCATGACCTCGGCGGCGATCATGGGCCAGCTGCGCACGACCGCGCAGACCCTGGCCGGGCTCGACCTGCCCCCGCAGGAGGTGCTGCACCACCTGGACGAGCAGGCCCAGCGGCTGGGCACCGACCGCATGGCGACGTGTCTGTACGCGGTCTACGACCCGATAGCGCAGCGCATCACCATCGCCAACGCCGGCCATCCGCCGCCGGTGCTGCTGCACCTGGGCGGCGAGGCCGAGGTGCTGCGCGTCCCGCCGAACGCGCCGATCGGGGTCGGCGGGGTGGACTTCGAGGCGATCGAGCTGGAGGCGCCCGCCGGCGCCACGCTGCTGCTGTACACCGACGGTCTGGTGGAGTCCCGGCTGCGGGACGTGGCGACGGGCATAGAGCAGCTGCGCGAGAAGCTGACGGCGACCGCGCGGCTGACCGGTCCGGGGCATCCGCCGCCGCTGGAGGCGCTGTGCGACGAGGTGCTCGACATGCTCGGCCCGGGCGACCGGGACGACGACATCGCGCTGCTCGCCGCCCGGTTCGACGGGATCACCTCCAGCGATGTGAAGCACTGGTCGCTGGACGCGGAGGACGCCACCCCGGGCAAGGCCCGCAGGCTGGCCCGCGCCGCGCTGGCCGAGTGGGGCCTTGAGGAGCTGTCGGACTCGCTGGAGCTGCTGGTCAGCGAGGTCGTCACCAACGCCGTGCGCTACACCACGCGCCCGGTGTCGGTGCGCCTGCTGCGCACGGACGTGCTGCGCTGCGAGGTGTCCGACGACATCCCGCGCCTGCCCCGGCTCTGCCAGGCCCGCGCCACGGACGAGGGCGGCCGCGGCCTGTACCTGGTCAACAAGCTGGCCCGGCGCTGGGGCGCGACCCGGCTGAGCGCGGGCAAGGTGGTGTGGTTCGAGCTGAACAGCGGCTGAACCCGGACACGGGCGCCGACGCCGTACAGACCCACATGACCAACTCGCGCCTCACCGACCCCGAGATCCTGGAATGGCGCCTGCCGGTCCGC
>NZ_JBEXEQ010000001.1:630641-655015 GCF_040703155.1 Streptomyces sp. NPDC005435 | reverse complement strand
TCCCTTTCCGGCGGTTCCGACTCTATCAGATCCTTTTCAGTGTCTGACCCCCAGTCAGCGGGGTTTGTCTTCCCGGCCTCGCGGCCGTTCCGACGTCTCAAACCTTAGCGGATCAACCCCGGCAGTTCCTAATCGAGCTGCCGAGCTCCATTCGAATTGAATTCGGACACGCCGAAAGCAATCCCAGGGGGAGATCGTGCTGGTGGATTGAGGTGCCGCACCAGGCGGCGGAGTGTTGCGGGAGAACCGTTACGTCTCCGTGCAACCCGAAGAACTTTACGGATCCGCAGGGGGCGAGTCAACCCCCGCTGTCAAGATTTTTTTGAGCGGCAGGTCAGTCCAGGTCGGTGAGCCGGCCGTCGGCGTCCGGCTGGGCGTGCTCCACGCGGCGCAGCAGCCGGGTGAGGACCTCGCCGAGCACGGCGCGCTCGGCCGGGGTGAGGTCCTGGAGCAGGTCCTCCTCGAACACGGTGGCGAGGCGCATCGCCTCCAGCCACTTCTCGCGGCCCTCGGGCGTCAGCTCCACGATGACGCGGACGCGGTTGGACTCGTCGCGCTCGCGGGTGACCAGCCCCTCGCCCACCATGCGGTCGATGCGGTGGGTCATCGCGGCCGGCGTGAGGCCGAGGCGCTTCGCCAGCTCGCCCGGGCCCATGCGATAGGGGACGCCGGACAGGACGAGTGCCTTGAGGACCTCCCACTCGGCGTTGCTGATGCCCAGCTCGGAGGTCTGGCGGCCGTAGGCCACGTTCATCCGGCGGTTCAGCCGGGACAGCGCCGACACGATCTTCTCGACCTGGGGGTCCAGGTCCCGGAACTCGCGCTGGTAGGCGGCGATCTGTTCTTCGAGTGTCGGCTCCGGGACGCCGGGGGTGTCGGCCATGGGCGCAGTATGGCACGCGCTCTCCTTGCTTTGAAGTCCTTCGGTATGTAATCTTTAGCTTCGAACTTTAGCTTTGAAGTCTTCAGTCCTAACTAGTGGGACCGACCGGTGAAAGAGGTGAACGTGACCAGGGCGATGGGGGCGGCGATGCGCCGCATCCACGTGGGGAACGCACTCAGTGCGTTCGGGCTCGGCTTCACGGTCCCGTATCTGTACGTCTATGTGGCGCAGGTGCGGGGGCTCGGAGCGATGACGGCGGGACTGGTGCTCGCCGTCTTCGCCGTGGCCGCGCTGGTCGTGCTGCCCTTCGCGGGCCGCGCGATCGTGCGGCGCGGTCCGCTGCCCGTCCTGCTCGCCGCCCTGGTCCTGGCCGCGCTTGGCGCCCTGGGCCTGGGTCTGGCGGGCAGCGCGGCGACGGTGCTGGTGACGGCGGCGGCGCTCGGCGCGGGCCAGGCCGTGATGCAGCCGGCGCTGGCGACGATGATCGTGGACTGCTCGGAGACGCACACCCGGTCCCGCGCGTTCGCGATGCAGTTCTTCCTGCAGAACCTGGGACTCGGCATAGGCGGGCTGATAGGCGGCCACCTCGTCGACACGACGAAGGTCTCCTCCTTCACCCTGCTGTTCGCGTTCGAGGCGGCGATCTTCCTGCTGCTGGTCGTGGTGATGACGACGGTGCGGATGCCGCGCGCGCCCCACATCACGGACCAGCCGGAGGGCGCGGCCAAGGGCGGCTGGCGGCAGCTGGCCGGCAACCGCGCGATGGTGCAGCTGTGCGTGCTGGGCTTCGTCCTCTTCTTCGCCTGCTACGGCCAGTTCGAGTCCGGCCTGAGCGCGTACGGCGTGGAGGCGGCCGGGATATCCACCTCGACGCTCGGTACCGCCCTGGCGGCCAACACGCTGATGATCGTCGTGGCGCAGTTCGCCGTGCTGAAGCTGGTCGAGCGGCGGCGCCGGTCGCGGGTGATCGCGCTCGTCGGGCTGATCTGGACCGTCGCCTGGGTGGCGGCGGGGTACGCGGGGCTCGGGCACGGCAGCCAGGAGATGGCCACGGCCGCGTTCGTCTCGACGTACGCGCTGTTCGGGCTGGGGGAGGCGATGCTGTCGCCGACGCTCGCCCCGCTGGTGGCGGATCTGGCGCCGGAGGGCAGGGCCGGTCAGTACAACTCGGCCTTCGCGCTGGTCAAGCAGCTCGCGCTGGCCATCGGGCCGGCGGTGGGCGGTCCGCTCGGGGCCTCGCTGCACGCGCCGTACATCGTGACGTTCGTGCTGTTCTCGCTGGCGATCAGCGTGCTGGCACTGCGGCTGGGGCGACGGCTCACGGCCGCGCAGGACCGGCCGTGGTCGCTCGCGCAGAGCCGGGTGGTGGCCCGGGGCAAGGCGTCGGCGGAGTCCGTCAGCGCCTGATCCCCGTCAGCGCCTGATCCCCTCGGCTCCTGGTCCCGGCGCGGGCTCACCCTTAGAGAGCAGGAACTCGCACCAGACCGCCTTGCCGCCGCCCGGTGTCTTCCGGGCGCCCCAGGCCGAGGCGATCGTGGCCACGATGTCGATGCCGCGGCCGGACTCGTCGGCGGGTTCGGCGCGGCGGCGGCGCGGGAGGTGGTCGTCGCCGTCGGTCACCTCGATGATCAGGCGGCGGTCGGTGCGGCGGAGCCGGAGCCGCATGGGCGGGACACCGTGCTGGAGGGAGTTGGCGACCAGTTCGCTGGCCGCCAGGACGCCGAGGTCGTGCAGTTCGACGGGGAAGCGCCAGCTGGTGAGGACGCCGGAGGCGAAGGCGCGGGCGCGCGGGGCCGCCTCGATGCCGCCGAGCAGATCGAGCGCGGCGTTGCGGAAGAGGTCGCCCTCGGGGCCGGTGCGGGCGGGGTGCTGGAGGACCAGGACGGCCACGTCGTCGTCGTGGTCGGCGGTGACCCCGGCGGAGCGGACCAGCCGGTCGCAGACGACCTGGGGGCTGCCGGTGGCTCCGGCGAGGGCGCGTTCCAGGGCGGCGATCCCCTCGTCCAGGTCCTCGTCGCGGCGCTCGACCAGTCCGTCCGTGTAGAGGACGGCCGTGGAGCCGGGGCCGAGGGGGACCGAGCCGGAGGCGTGCACCCAGCCGCCGGTGCCGAGCGGGGGTCCGGTGGGCTCGTCGGCGCGCAGCACGGTGCCGTTCTCGTCGCGGACGAGGATCGGGAGGTGGCCGGCGGAGGCGTAGACCAGGCGGCCCTCGTTGGGGTCGTGGACGGCGTAGACGCAGGTGGCGATCTGGTTGGCGTCGATCTCGATGGCCAGGCCGTCGAGGAGCTGGAGCACCTCGTGGGGCGGCAGGTCGAGGCGGGCGTAGGCGCGGACGGCGGTGCGCAGCTGGCCCATGACGGCGGCGGCGCGTACGCCCCGGCCCATCACGTCGCCGATGACGAGGGCGGTGCGGCCGCCGCCGAGGGTGATGACGTCGTACCAGTCGCCGCCGACGGCGGCCTCGGTGCCGCCGGGCTGGTAGGTGGCGGCGACGCGCAGGTCGTCGGGTTCCTCCAGGTCCTGGGGGAGCAGGGAGCGCTGGAGGGTGACGGCGGTCTCGCGCTGGCTGCGTTCGCTGGCGCGCAGGCGTTCGGCGGCCTCGGCGTGGTCGGTGACGTCGGTGGCGAAGACGAGGACGCCCGCGTCGCGGTCGCCGCCCTCGGCGACCGGGGTGCAGGTGAAGGTGTAGAAGCGGCCGTCGACGGCGCGGCGGGACTTCAGGGTGCGGGGGCGGCCGCTGCGCAGCACCTGGTCGAGGAGGGGGAACAGGCCCAGTTCGGAGAGTTCGGGGAGGGCTTCGCGGGCGGGTTCGCCCGGGGTGCGGGTGCCGAAGGCGGCGCGGTAGGCGTCGTTGACGTAGGCGAGGCTGTGGTCGGGGCCGTGGACGAGGGCGACGAGGGCCGGGACACGGTCGAGGACCTCGCGTGCGGGCAGTTCGTCTACGGCGGGGACGAAGGCCGGCTGTCCGTCGGGGCGTCCGGCGCGGGCCGCGGGCACGGAGCCTTCTCCCGGTGGGTTCGGGGACACCGCCTGCACCGCCTGCTCGGTCCGTGCCGCGGCGCGGCGCTGCGTTCCGGGGAGCCGGGCGCTCCAGCGCGTGAAGTTCACAGTGGGGAAAGCCTCGTGTGTGCTGAGTGCGGGCGGATGCCCGGCCGGGGACAGGGGCAGTCTGGCAGGTGGCCGTCCGGGGCGATATCCGTCAGACGCCCCGGTGCCGGGTGGAGTTCCCGGGTCCGGTCAGGACGACCCCTTCGGGTTGCCGGACGGGGGATGCGGGGGAAATCCACCGGCCGCCAGTTCGAACTCCGCGCGGGGGTGTTCGAGCGAGCCGAGCGAGACGACCTCGCGGCGGAAGAGCCCGGCGAGGGTCCACTCGGCCAGGACGCGGGCCTTGCGGTTGGCGGTGGGCACCCGGGCCAGGTGGTAGGCGCGGTGTATGAGCCAGGCGGGGTAGCCGGTGAGCCGGTGTCCGTACACCTGGGCCACGCCTTTGTGCAGGCCCAGGGAGGCGACGGAGCCGGCGTGGGTGTGCGCGTAGGTCTCCAGGGGTTCGCCGCGCAGGGTGTGGACAAGGTTGTCGGCGAGGACGCGGGCCTGGCGTACGGCGTTCTGGGCGTTGGGGGCGGTCTCGGTGCCCGGGTCGGCGGTGACGTCCGGTACGGCGGCGGCGTCGCCCGCGCCCCAGGCGTGCGGGGTGTCCTCGACGGCGAGCTCGGCAGTGCAGCGCAGCCGGCCTCGGCCGGTGAGCGGCAGGCCGGTGGCGGCGAGCAGGGGGTGGGGGCGGACGCCCGCGGTCCAGACGAGGGTGCGGGCGGGGAAGCGCTGGCCGTCGCTGAGTACGGCGGTGCGGCCGGCGCAGGACTCCAGGCGGGTGTCCAGCAGGACGCGGATGTTACGGCGGCGCAGCTGGGTGACGGTGTAGCGGCCGAGCTCGGGGCCGACCTCGGGAAGGACGCGCCCGGTGGCCTCGACGAGGATCCACTTCATGTCCTCGGGGCGGATGCCGGGGTAGTAGCGGGTGGCGTGGCGGGCCATGTCCTCCAGTTCGGCGAGGGCCTCGACGCCCGCGTAGCCGCCGCCGACGAAGACGAAGGTGAGGGCGGCGTCGCGGACGGCGGGGTCGCGGGTGGAGGAGGCGATGTCGAGCTGTTCGATGACGTGGTTGCGCAGCCCGATGGCCTCCTCGACGGTCTTGAAGCCGATGCCGTGCTCCGCGAGGCCGGGGAGGGGCAGGGTGCGGGAGACGGAGCCGGGGGCGAGGACGAGTTCGTCGTAGCCGAGGAGTTCGTCGGGGGCGTCGTGCTCGGCGGTGGCGAGGGTGCGGACGGCGGCGGTGCGGGCGGTGTGGTCGAGGGAGGTGACCTCGCCGACGACGACGCGGCACCGGTCGAGGACGCGGCGCAGCGGGACGACGACATGGCGGGGCGAGATCGAGCCCGCGGCCGCCTCCGGCAGGAACGGCTGATAGGTCATATAGGGGTCGGGGCTGACGACGGTGATCTCGACATCGCCCTGTCTGAGCTGCGGTTTCAGCTTCCGCTGGAGTCGCAGGGCGGTGTACATCCCGACGTGGCCGCCGCCGACGACCAGAATGCGCGCGCGTTCCTTCACCATCCCATGACGCACCCGGCGCCTTTGTTTGTCCACAGCCTTGGCTATTTGTGTGACCGGAAGACGGTGGTGCGTCGCGCCGGACGCGCCGTCCGGACGGGGGAATCGGAGTGGTGCCGCCGGGTCCCGGGAGCGGTGGTGAAGGTATGGAATCCGGACATAGATGGCTCGTACTCCGATCGGGGGCGCACTGTGCGGAACCTACCCCTTCTGAATTGACGCCCTCTCAACTATGTTCATGTGTCGACGGAGTGCGGGGAGTGTGGCCGAACGGGGCCCGCGCGGAACGGTCCCGCCCGGGACCGAGCCGGTTCCGCGTACGTCCGGCATCAGTGGCGGGGAGTCTCCGGGGGGAGACGTCATCACCGGGGGAACACATGCATCTTCAGGAAACGCACTGGTCGGCCGCGTCCGTCGTGACGCCCGGCGGCAAACGCGGGGACGGTCCGCGCTCCGCTCCGCTCCGGGTGGACGCGCAGCGGAATCTGGAGCACGTGCTGCGGGCGGCGCGTGAGGTCTTCGGCGAGTCGGGGTACGGCGCGCCGATGGAGGACGTGGCGCGGCGCGCGCGGGTCGGGGTCGGCACGGTGTACCGGCGCTTCCCCAGCAAGGACGTGCTGGTCCGGCGGATCGCCGAGGAGGAGACCGCGCGGCTGACCGAGCAGGCGCGGGCCGCGCTCGGGCAGGAGGACGAGCCGTGGTCGGCGCTGTCGCGCTTCCTGCGGACCTCCGTGGCGTCGGGCGCGGGCCGGCTGCTCCCGCCGCAGGTGCTGCGGGTGGGGGTCGCGGACGACGAGGCCCGGGTGCCGCAGCAGCGCTCGCAGCCGGTCCCCGGTTCGGGTGAACTCCGGCTGGTGGCGGACGAGTCCACGAGCGTGGCCGCGCTGCTCGACGTGGTCGGCCGGCTGGTGGACCGCGCCCGCGCGGCGGGTGAACTCCGCGCCGACGTCTCCGTGGCCGACGTCCTCCTGGTCATCGCCACGGCGGCGCCCTCCCTGCCGGACCCGGCCCAGCAGGCGGCCGCGTCGGCCCGGTTGCTGGAGATCCTGCTGGAGGGACTGCGGTCCCGCCCGGCGTAGGTCCCGTACGACGCGACACCGGGTCCGGTGAGTGCACCGGGCCCGGTCCGGGGGCGGAGGGCCGCGGGGCGTCGGACGACGCGCGGCGGCTGCTTGGGCGGCGCCGGGGTCCCGGCGGGCGGGCCGTGTGCCCCCTCCCAGGCCGGCGGGGACGCTGTACGCCACGGACGCGCCGGTCCTTCGGGGGCGAACCCGCGTCGCGGCGGCTGCCGTCATCCCGGTCGCCGCGACGACAGCGGGACCGCCGGGGCACCCTGCCCGCCGGGGCACCCTGCCCGCCGGGGCACGCGGGACCGCCGGGACACCCCGTCCGCAGGGCCGGGTCCGGCCGCACCGGCCCCCCGCACCACCGCCGTCGGGCTCCCCGCGCCGCCAAGCCGTGGCGCCCCCGCCCCACCGCCGTGGAACCCACCGCAACCCCGCCCCGCCGCATCGGCAACGCCCCTACGTGAGCGTCCCGTTCGGATTCTGTTCGCATGGCGTGGGGATAATCCGCCCGGACGAGTGACGGGTCGGACGAGTGGCCCAGGGGTGTAAACCTTTGTGGCACCCTGAGCCGGTACGGATTCGGCTGTGCCGGGCATCGGGGGATTTTCGGGGATGAGTGTCGACGGGTGGGACGGCGCGCGCGGTGAGGGCGACGCGGAGGCCGGGGGGCTGACGTCGCCGCAGGTGCCGAGCCAGGGCGGGCGTGGTCCCGGGGCCGAGCAGCCGCGCCAGGCCGAGTCCGCCGAGGCGAGTCTGCCCGCCCAGCGTGAGGGCAGCGTGCTGCCGCCCCCGCGTGACCTGCCCCCGGCCGACATGCCGCCCGCCGACAGCGAGCTGATCGAGCGGATGCGGGCCGGCGACGACTCGGCGTACGAGGAGCTGTACCGCCGGCACGCCGACGCGGTGAAGCGCTACGCGCGTACCTGCTGCCGTGACGGCCACACCGCCGACGACCTCACCGCCGAGGTGTTCGCGCGGATGCTGCAGGCCGTGCGCGGCGGTTCGGGCCCCGAGTACGCGGTGCGCGCCTATCTGCTGACCTCCGTGCGCCGGGTCGCCGCGCACTGGACCAAGTCGGCCCGGCGCGAGCAACTGGTCGACGACTTCGCGGTGTTCGCGCAGCAGTCCGCCCGTTCCTCCGAGGTGTCCGACGACGACACCCTGGAACTCGGCGCCGACGTACGGGCGATGCACGAGGCCGAGCAGTCGATGGCGATGCAGGCGTTCCGCTCGCTGCCCGAGCGCTGGCAGGCGGTGCTCTGGCACACCGAGGTGGAGGACGAGTCGCCGAGCGACGTGGCCGTGCTGTTCGGCCTGGACGCCAACGGCACGCGGGTGCTGGCCAGTCGGGCCCGCGAGGGCCTGAAGCAGGCGTACCTCCAGGCGCACGTCAGCGCGAGCCTGGTGAGCGACGAGGAGTGCGCGCGCTACGCCGACCAGCTCGGCGGGTACGCCCGCCGCAAGCTGCGGGTGCGCGCGGAGCGGGGGCTGCGCAAGCACCTGGAGGAGTGCGCGAAGTGCCGGCTCGCGGCCGCGCAGATCCAGGAAGTGGCGAGCGGTATCCCGGCGGTCGTACCGGTGGCCGTCATCGGCTGGTTCGGTGCCGCCGGCTACGCCAAGGCGCTCGGCGTCATCGCGGGCGGCGCGGGAGTCGGCGCGGCGGGTGCCGCCGCGGCGGCGACCGGGGCCGGTTCCGGTGGTGGCGCGGGCGGTGGCGCGGCGGCCTCGGAGGGGCTCGGCGCCCCGGTGAAGGCCGGTATCGCGACCGGTGTCGTGGCGGTGGCCGCCGCGGCGATCGCGCTGGCGCTGGTGAACGACAGCCACCCGACGCGGGAGGTCGCCAAGCCCTCCCCGTCGCCGGTGATCCAGCAGCCGCAGACCCCGAAGCCCACTCCCAAGCCGGAGAAGCCGGAACCCGCCCCGGTGGTGGCCGCCCCGGCACCACCCCCGCCGCCCGCGCCGAAGCCGACCCCGACCCCGACCCCGAAGCCCGTGCCCAAGCCGGCCCCGAAGCCGAAGCCCACCCCGAAGGCCCCCGAGCCCACCCCCAAGCCGACGCCGAAGCCCACCCCGCCCCCGGCGAAGCCCACGCCGAAGCCGACGCCCAAGCCGACCCCGAAGCCCACGCCGCCGCCCGCGCCCGAGGTCTACGAGACCAACGCGCTGAACTACGACCTCACCGGCGACGGCACCGAGCCCGAGGTGCGCCTCGGCGACAGCAGCTGGGTGTGGCGGCGCTACGACCTGTCGATCGGCGGCACCCACTACTCCCCCGGCATCACCGTGCGCGGCGACTCCTCGGTCACCGTGGACCTCAACCGTCAGTGCACCTCGTACGACGCCCTGGCCGGGGTGGACGACCTGAACCTCACGCACGGCAAGGTGGCCTTCTCCGTGTACGCGGACGGGGTCCGGCTGTGGCAGTCCGGCGCGGTGGAGGCCGGGGACGCGGCGGTGCCGGTGCATGTGGACCTGACCGGGCGCAGGACGGTGCGGCTCGTGGTGGAGCAGCGGGGCAACACCTTCGAGCAGGTGGCGTTCGCCGACTGGGCGCGCTCCCGGTTCACCTGCCGCTAGCGGCCGGCGGCCCCCGCCTCACCTGCCGCTCGCGGCTCCCAGGGCGCCCCGCTGCGGGTCGATGCCCGCGGGGACGGCGCGGGCGCGGGCCGGGGTGCCGGTCCAGCAGCTGCCCCGGCGGGCGAGCAGCCGGCCGAGCCAGAGTTCGACGGAGACCAGGTCGGCGAGGCCGTCCAGCGGGAGGGGTTCGCCCGCGGCGGCCGAGCGCACCGCCTTGCGGACCACGCGGGCCTCGACCAGGCCGGCGTCCGCGAGCAGCGGGGTGGCGAAGAGGTCCACGAGCGAGTCGGCGGCGACGCGCAGTCCCGTACGGGCGGCGGCCGCGCCCGCGGCGTGCGAGGGGGCGCCCCAGCCGGGCGGGAGGTCGGTGACCCCGGCGCCGTCGAGGACGGTGCGCAGGACGGCGGCGCGGGCGCCGGGCTTGACCCGCAGGGCCTCGGGCAGGGCGCGGCAGGCGCGGACGACCTGGTTGTCGAGGAAGGGCGCGTGCAGCCGCTGGGAGCGGACCTCGGCGGCCTGTTCGAGGACGCGCAGGTCGGCGGCGTGCCGGGCGAGGACGGCGGCGGCGCGGAACTCGCCGGGGCGCAGCCCGGGTCCACCGGAGGCGCGGTCCGCCCCGGACTGCAGAAGAACCGATACTTCAGCCAGTGCTTCCCCGGTCAGCCACCGCGCCGCCGGGCCGGGTCTCCCCCAGGTCAGCGCGGCGAGGGACGCACCGACCGCCCCCTTGGGTTCGTCGAAGCCGCGCCGCATCAGCCGCTCGGCCAGCGCCTCCATGCCCGTGCGGTACGGCGTACGGGCCAGGCGCCGGGCGGCGCCGTAGACCCGCGCCGGGACCAGGACCGAGCCGTCGGCGCGGGTCAGCGCGGCCACCGGGCGGACCAGATGGCGCCGTCTGCGGTCCAGGAGCAGGTCGGCCAGGCGGGCGGGGTGGGCGTCGAGGACCTGGCGGGCGCCGTGGCCGGTGAAGTGGTCGGCGCTGCCCGCCGCGAGCCGGGCGCGGTGCCGGGCGGCGGTGACCAGGGAGGGGCCGGGTTCGTCGGTGAGGGGTCCGTCGAGGTCGGCGTAGGGGAGGGTGTCCTCGCCGCCGGTGACGACCACGTGGTGCAGGCGCGGGTTGGCCGCGAGGGCGCCGGCGCGCTCCAGTTCGGCCTCGCGGCCGCCGACGGCCAGATCGTTGAAGGTGACGGCGAGGAGCCGCTCCCCGGCGCCGGTGCCGTGGCCGAGCAGGGTGCCGGGTCTGCCGGGCAGTCCGGCGGCGAGCAGCGCCAGGGTGCCGGAGGCGGGGCCGCCGGAGAGGTCGGCGCCGATGCCGGGCACCGGCATCCCGCGCGCCGCGCGCCGCTCGGCCGGGCCCATGCCGGGCACCGGGCCCGGGTCGAGTCCGGGCACGTGCCGGGGGGCGGCGAGCCGGACCCGTACCGCCTCGATCAGGGCGTCGCGCACGGCGTCCACGGCGTGGGCGGGGTCGGCCGGGGGCGCGGCGACGGCGAGGGAGGCGACCGGCTCGTACCCGGTGATCTCGCGCGCCCCGGCGCGCAGGATCAGCGCATGCCCCGGCGGTACGCGGCGTACGCCCTCGTACGGCGTGGTGTCGCGCAGCGCGGCGGGGATGTCGGGGGCGGCGAGCAGGGAGGCGAGGTGGCCGAAGTCGAGGTTGGCCTCGGTGAGGTCGGCCAGCGGCAGGGCGGCGGTGGCGTAGGAGGTGCCGCCGTTCCAGGGGGCGTGGAAGACGGGGCGGGCGCCGGCGAGGTCGCCGCAGACGGTGATGCGGCGGCCGGCCTGGACGACGGCGGTATAGCTGCCGGGCCAGGAGGTCAGATGCCGGAGCGCGCCCCCGCGCGCGGTGAACAGGCCCCGGCGCAGTTCGTCGTCGGAGGCGCCGCAGATGCCGAGCACCGCGATGCGGTTCTGGGCGTCGCCCTGGACCACGCGCACCTCGTCGGGGCGCCAGTCGCCGACCGCCCACAGCGGGTCGGGGCCGCCCCACAGCAGCTGGGAGCCGACCGGGTGCGGGGTCTCGTCGTCGTATCCGGCGGGGTCCACGGCGCCGGGTCCGAGGCCACCCGTCGCGGCGCTGCTCCACCCCACCAACCACCGCATCGACGCCTCCACAGGCTGTGGACAATCAGTGCACCGCACGAACCGGACCCATGCTGCCATGAAGAACGCGCCGGAGAGGGGCGGCGGCGCCGCCTTCGCGCGGGGGAAACCTGAGCGAAACGGCGTGCGGGGCGCGGCGATTGGGGCGGAACGCCAGGATGGCGGCGGCGCGGGGCGGCCCGTGGGTCCTGCGGAAGGCCCTGCGGGAACACGGGGCGTATGCGATGCGAATGCGCCCCTGTTCACTCCCCGAAAACCCCCTGTGCGCCCTCAACTCCTCTGGTGGGAGCGGGGATCAGCGGCCTACAGGGAGGGCGGTTTTCGGCCAAATCGTGGGCGGCGTACGGCGGTTGAGCACGCTCCGTACAGAGCCGCGCGGAGTTCCACGGCCCCGGGGCCGCGCACAGTCCGGGAGGCGGGCATCGCCTCCCGGACCGGTCCGCCACCCGCGGGGATGAAGGTGGCGGTGTCCCCCAGCCCACTGGATTCAGTACAGCGGGCCGACCCACGCGACACCCATGGAACCGCTCCCGAGGTGGCCGGAGAAGAGCGCACGGACAGGCGCACGGCCACACGGCCGGGGGCACGCCGCGACAGGGCGTGCACGGTGCGTACAGGGCCGCACTCCCGTACGGACCGCAATCGCGCCATCCGGAACAATGCCCCTTAACGCTTGGGATGCGGCGAACTACGCTGTGTTTACGAATGCCGCGTGGTTATGCCAGCGGGGCAGCCGTCTGTGTCGAGGGGTGGCGCATGTCCAGGGAGCAACGCGGGCCGAACGAGAAACTCGGCGCCGTTCTCGCCCTCGCGGGAATCAGCAACGCGGGACTGGCGCGGCGCGTCAACGACCTAGGCGCCCAGCGGGGGTTGACCCTTCGCTACGACAAGACGTCGGTGGCGCGCTGGGTTTCGAAGGGGATGGTGCCCCAAGGGGCGGCACCCCACCTGATCGCGGCCGCGATCGGCCAGAAACTCGGCCGGCCCGTGCCGCTGCACGAGATCGGCCTGGCGGACGCCGACCCGGCGCCCGAGGTCGGCCTCGCCTTCCCGCGCGACGTGGGCCAGGCGGTCAAGTCGGCCACCGATCTGTACCGCCTCGACCTGGCGGGACGCCGGGCCGGCTCCGGCGGCATCTGGCAGTCGCTGGCGGGCTCCTTCGCCGTGAGCGCCTACGCCACGCCCGCTTCCCGGTGGCTGATAACCCCCGCCGACAGCTCGGTGGAACGCGAGGCGGCCTCGGCCGAGGGCGCCGGCGCACCGATCAAAGTCGGCCACAGCGATGTGCGCAAACTCCGGGAGGCCGCCGAGGACGCCCGGCGCTGGGACTCCAAGTACGGCGGCGGCGACTGGCGTTCGTCCATGGTCCCGGAGTGCCTGCGCGTGGAGGCCGCGCCGCTGCTGCTCGGCTCCTACTCCGACGAGGTGGGCCGCGCCCTGTTCGGCGCGGGTGCCGAACTGACCCGGCTCGCGGGCTGGATGGCCTTCGACACCGGCCAGCAGGAGGCCGCCCAGCGGTACTACATCCAGGCGCTGCGGCTGGCCCGCGCGGCCGCCGACGTACCGCTCGGGGGATACGTCCTCGCCTCCATGTCCCTCCAGGCCACCTACCGGGGCTTCGGCGACGAGGGCGTGGACCTCGCGCAGGCCGCCCTGGAGCGCAACCGGGGCCTGGCCACCGCCCGCACCATGAGCTTCTTCCGGCTGGTCGAGGCCAGAGCGCACGCGCGCGCGGGCGACGCCCAGGCGGCGGGCGCCGCGCTGAAGTCGGCCGAGGGCTGGCTGGAACGGTCCCGGGAGGGCGACAACGACCCGTCCTGGCTCGGCTTCTACGGCTACGACCGCTTCGCCGCCGACGCCGCCGAGTGCTACCGCGATCTGAAGGCACCCCGCCAGGTGCGCCGCTTCACCGAGCAGGCCCTCTCCAAGCCGACCGAGGAATTCGTCCGCTCGCACGGGCTGCGCCTGGTCGTCTCGGCGGTGGCCGAGCTGGAGTCCGGCAACCTGGACGCGGCCTGCGAGCAGGGCGTGCGCGCGGTGGAGGTGGCCGGGCGGATCTCCTCGGCGCGCACCACCGAGTACGTCAAGGACCTGCTGCACCGCCTGGAGCCGTACGGCGACGAGCCGCGCGTGGTGGAGCTGCGCGAGCGGGCGCGGCCGCTGCTGATGGCGCCGGCGTAATCGGCTGCCCGTCCCTGTCGGCCGCGTTTGAAGCCGTTGTCAGTGGCGCAGTGCACTATCGAGTCGGGAGGTGGTGCAGGTGCGGACGGGCGCGTACGACTGCGATGTGCTGGTGGTCGGTGGCGGCATCGTCGGACTGTCGACGGCGTACGCGATCACCCGCGCCGCGCCGGGTACGCGGGTGACGGTGCTGGAGAAGGAGCCGGGGCCCGCCCGGCACCAGACCGGGCGCAACAGCGGGGTGATCCACAGCGGGATCTACTATCGCCCCGGCTCCCTCAAGGCGCGGTACGCGGTGCGGGGCGCGGCCGAGATGGTCAAGTTCTGCGCGGAGTACGGCATCCCGCACGCGGTCACCGGCAAGCTGATCGTCGCCACCGAGCGCGCCGAGCTGCCCCGGCTGCACGCCCTGGTGCAGCGCGGCCGGGAGAACGGCATCGCGGTGCGGGAACTGGGCGCCGCCCAGATCGGGGAGTACGAGCCGGAGGTGCGGGGCCTGGCCGCCATCCACGTCGGCACGACCGGCGTGTGCGACTACGGCGCGGTCGCGCGGCAGCTGGCGCGCGCCTCCGGTGCCGAGATCCGCTACGGCGCGCGGGTGGTCCACATCGACCGGCGCCCGGAGCGGGGCGTGGCCGTGCTGACCGCGTCCGGTCAGGTGGTGCGCGCCCGCGTCCTGGTGAACTGCGCGGGGCTGTACAGCGACGAGGTGGCCCGCCTCGCCGGTGACGAGCCGGACGTGCGGATCGTGCCGTTCCGGGGGGAGTACTGGGAGCTGGCCCGGCCCGAGCTGGTGCGGGGCCTGGTCTATCCGGTGCCGGACCCGGCGTTCCCCTTCCTCGGGGTCCACCTGACCCGGGGCATCGACGGCGAGGTCCACATCGGCCCGAACGCGGTCCCGGCACTGGCCCGCGAGGGATACGGCTGGGGTGTCGTACGCCCCCGTGAGCTGGCCGGCACCCTGGCGTGGCCCGGCTCCTGGGCACTGGCCCGGCGCCACTGGCTCTACGGCGCCGGTGAGCTGCGCCGCTCGGTGTCCAAGGGCGCGTTCCTGAAGGCGGTACAACGCCTGGTCCCCGCCGTCGCCGAGTCGGACCTGATGCGGGCCCCGGTCGGCGTCCGGGCCCAGGCGGTGGCCCGGGACGGCTCCCTGGTCGACGACTTCCTCCTCCGCGAGACCCCCCGCACGATCCACGTCCTGAACGCCCCGTCCCCGGCGGCCACGGCCTCCCTCCCGATCGGCAGGGAGGTGGCGGGCCGGGCCCTGGCGATGCTGGGCGAGACGTGACCGCCGGGCGGGCGTGACCCGTCACACGAGGCGAGCAGAAAGGACCGCCCCCGTCGAGCGCCTAAAATCGGAGGCACTGTGTCTGACTTCGTGAACGCCCCCGCAGCCGAGCGGCCCGCCATCGACGGGTCGTCCGTTCCGCTGTCCGCCCGGACCTCCCGGAGCAAGGGGGAGCCCCGGTTTCCGGGCGGTCCCCAGGCCGATCCCGCCGGGTCGCACTTCGAGCGGCGCATCCGCAGCTTCCAGCCGCGCCGGAGCCGGGTGACCACCGGGCAGGCCGACGCCCTGGAGCGGCTGTGGCCGCGCTGGGGCATGGACATCGACGGGCAGGGGCTCGTCGATCTCCCGGAGCTGTTCGGGAACACCAACCCGGTCGTCCTGGAGATCGGCTTCGGCATGGGCGAGGCGACCGCGCAGATGGCGGCGGCCGCCCCCGACGTCAACATCCTCGCGGTGGACGTGCACACCCCCGGCCAGGGCAATCTGCTGAACCTGGCCGAGCAGAACGGCCTGTCCAACGTCCGGGTCGGCAACGGCGACGCGATCATCCTGCTCCGCGAGATGCTCACGCCCGACGCCCTCGACGGTCTGCGCGTCTACTTCCCCGACCCGTGGCCCAAGAAGCGGCACCACAAGCGGCGGCTGATCCAGCCCGCGTTCCTGAGCCTGGCCGCGACCCGGCTGCGCCCCGGCGCGGTCGTGCACTGCGCGACCGACTGGGAGCCGTACGCCGAGCAGATGCTCGACGTGCTCTCCGCGCACCCGGACTTCGAGAACACGCAGGCGGAGGGCGGTTTCGCGGCGCGTCCGGCGTTCCGGCCGCTGACCCGTTTCGAGGGCCAGGGACTGGACAAGGGTCATGTCGTGAACGATCTTCTTTTTCGCCGCGTACCCCACCGGCAGCCGTAGCCCCGGGACCGTCACCGCAGGCCGTCCCGCCGGGCCCGAAATTCCCGGCGGTCCGCCGTCGGGTCACCGTTAGGGTCGATGCCGTGGCCACCAGTTCTCCCGTTCCGATAGCCCAGGACCACCCCGGACGCCATCGGCATCCGCACTGGTGGCAGCGCCGCTGGGTGCGTTACGGCGCGCTGAGCACACTGCTCGCGCTGTCCGGTCTCGTCATCCTCGCGCTGGTGCGGCTGCAGACCGGGACCGAGGGGTTCCTGGTGGGGCTGGGCCTCGCGGTGCTGCCGGTGCCGTGGCTGATCGCCGCGTTCCGCTGGCTGGACCGGGTGGAGCCGGGCCCCTGGCGGAACCTGGTCTTCGCCTTCGCCTGGGGCGCCTGCGCGGCCGCGCTCATCGCGATCGTCGCCAACAGCTTCGCCACCCACTGGATCGCCGCGTCCGCCGCCGACCCGGACGACGCCGACACCCTGGGCGCCACACTGATCGCGCCGGTGGTGGAGGAGTCCGCGAAGGGCGCCGCCGTGCTGCTGGTCTTCCTCTTCCGCAGACGGGACTTCACCGGTCTGGTGGACGGCGTGGTGATCGCCGGGGTGACCGCGACCGGCTTCGCGTTCACCGAGAACATCCTCTATCTGGGCACCGCCTTCGGCGAGGACCGGATCTCCGGCGCCGGCGGCATCGTCTCGGTCACCGCCGCCACCTTCTTCGTCCGCGTGGTGATGTCGCCGTTCGCGCATCCGCTGTTCACCGTGTGCACCGGCATCGGCTTCGGCCTGCGCGCGCTCTGCGGCCCGGGGCAGCGGGTACGGCGCGTGCTGTTCCCCGTCGGCGGCTGGCTGCTGGCGATGACGCTGCACGGCCTGTGGAACGGCTCCGCGTCCTTCGGCCAGTTCGGCTTCCTCTTCGTCTACGCCGGTTTCATGGTGCCCGCGTTCGGGCTGCTGACCTGGCTGGCGATCTGGACCCGGCAGAACGAACTGCGCACCGTGCGCGAGGAGTTGCCCACCTATGTGTTCGCCGGCTGGCTCGGCCCGGCGGAGCCGTTCGTGCTCGGCTCGATGCGGGCGCGCCGGGTGGCCCGCGACCACGCCCGGCATCACCTCGGCGGCCGCCCCGCCGCCCGCGAGGTGGCACGGTACGAGGCGTACGCCACCTCGCTGGCGTTCCTGCGGCGCCGGGCGCGCCGGGGCAGGGCCGGGGCGGACTTCCTGACCCGCGAGCACGAGCTGCTGGCCGCGCTGTGGCGGCGCCGCGAGGTGGCCCGGCCCGCGCTGGAGTACGCGGCCCGGGTCACCGCGCCGGCGCCCCGGCCCCCGTGGCCCTCGTACGGCCACCCGTCGGTGCCGTACACGGGCTACGGGTACGGGGGTTACGGCTATCCGTCGGTGCCGTACTCGGGCTACAACCCCTACCGGTCGTAGCCCGCCCGGCGCCGGATCAGGCGGAGGCCTCGGTCAGCCGGTCCAGCTCGTCCTGGGTGAGGCGCAGGCCGGCGACCTGGAGCAGGGCCGGGAGCTGGTCGACCGTGCGGGCCGAGGCGATCGGGGCGACGACGGTCGGCTGGGCGGCGAGCCAGGCGAGGGCGACCGTGGCGACGGGCGCGTCATGGGCGGCGGCCACCTCGTCCAGCGCGGTGAGCACCTTCCGGCCGCGCTCGGACTCCAGGTTCTTCAGGGCGCCCTCGGCGCGGGGGCTGTCCACCTCGGTGCCGGGCCGGTACTTGCCGGTCAGGAAGCCGGAGGCCAGCGCGAAGTACGGCACCGCGGCCAGGCCCTCCCGGGCGGCGAGGTCCTGCAGCGGGCCCTCGTAGGTGTCGCGGGAGACCAGGTTGTAGTGGGGCTGGAGGGCGACGTAGCGGGCCAGGCCCTCGCGGTCGGAGAACTCCAGGGACTCGCGCAGCCGCTCGGCGCTGATGTTGGAGGCGGCGATGTGCCGGACCTTGCCCGCCTTCACCAGCTCGTCGAGGGCGCCGATGATCTCCTCGACCGGCACCTCGGGCTGGTCGAAGTGCGTGTAGTAGAGGTCGATGTGGTCGGTGTTCAGCCGGCGCAGGGAGGCGTCGGCGGCCGCCTTGATGGTGGCGGCGGACAGGCCCTTGAAGTCGGGGTGCTGGCTGACCTTGGTGGCGACGATCACCTGGTCGCGGTTGCCCCGGGCGGCGATCCACTTGCCGATGATGGTCTCGGACTCGCCGCCGGAGTTGCCCTCGACCCAGTTCGAGTAGGAGTCGGCGGTGTCCACGAAGTTGCCGCCGGCCGCCGCGTAGGCGTCCAGGACGGCGAAGGAGGTCTTCTCGTCGGCGGTCCAGCCGAAGACGTTGCCGCCGAGGGCGAGCGGGAACACCTCAAGGCCGGAGGAACCGAGCTTGCGCAGATGAGGAGAGGCAGTCATACCTCTACTCAACGATCACTCGGGCCCCGTCCATTCCGTCCGTCCCGGGAATCGCGCGCCCGTCTCGGGGAGTGAGCCCTCTCAGGGCTCTCAGGGCTCTCAGGGATTGAGCCCCTTGCCGCGCAGCCAGGTCATCGGGTCGATGCCGGTGGCCTGGCCGCCGGGGTGGACCTCCAGGTGGAGATGGGGTCCGGTGACGTTGCCGGTGGCGCCGACGCGGCCGATGACCTCGCCGGTGGCGACCTTCTGGCCGGTCTTGACGCTGATCGAGGACTGGTGGCAGAACCACAGCTCGGTGCCGTCGTCCAGGGTGAGGACGGTGCGGTAGCCGTACGCCCCGGCCCAGCCGGCCTGGGTGACGGTGCCGCCGTGGATGGCCTTGATGAGCGTGCCGGTGGGCGCGGCGAAGTCGAGGCCGGTGTGGTAGCCGGAGGACCACAGCGCGCCGGGCTCCCCGAAGGTGCCGGTGATCGTGTACCCGGAGGTCGGCAGCGTGTACTGCCTGGCCAGCGCGGCCAGCCGGTCGGAGGCGGCCTTCTTCTTGGCGTCGGCCTCCGCCTTCTCCTTGGCGTCGGCGGCCTGGGCGGCGGCCTCCTTCGCGGCCTTGTCGGCGGCGTCGGCGGTCTGCCGGTCGGCCGCGGCGGCCGCGGCGGCGGCCCGGCTGTCGGCCTTGCTCTGCTGGTGCGCGGCCTGGGCGATGATCCGGCTGCGCAGGGCCTCGCCCGCGTCGGAGGACTCCTCGCTCTGCGCGGAGGCCGAGCCGACGGCGCTCAGCGAGGGCGCGGGGGTCTCGGAGCCGTGGTCGAGCAGGGAGTCGACGCCGGGCAGGTCGGGCAGCGCGATGGACACCGGCGGCTTGCCGGTGTTGGCGCTGGCCATGCCGCCCGCGCCGACGGCGGCGATGACACCGACGCCGAGGACGGTGGAGCTGCGGGCGAGCCCGCCGCCGCGCTGCTTGGCGACGCGGTGCCGGCCGCTGCGCGCGGAGGGGAGGGACTGGAGGGACTCCTCGGTGGGGTTCCACTCCTCCCAGGGACCGTCGCCGCGCGGTGCGCCGTAGGCGAAGGTGTCGAAGGTGTCGTTCTCGCCCGGGGTCGGTGCGAAGGGGGTGTGGGGGTCGGACGCCACGGAGGCGCGCTCCTTTCCTGCCTTCGCCTGCTACCGGGTTCGCGGTGGGGGCGATCCCCGCCTTCAAGGGCGTGGGGGAAGTTGTGGGATGCGGCGCGTGCGCACGGAACCGCCTCGGGGGACGGTGGGGACGACCGCGCTGCGTTATCGAACGTTAATAGACCCGGCTATCGGATTCCAAGCCGGTCGGCTTGATCTTTAAGCTTCTTCGGAGCGGACTTAACCGCCAAGCCGGATGCAATAAGGGCGAGTTGACCGGCGATCAGCAGCGAGCGCGTTTTTGATGATGGCTCAGAATCGCTGCGGAGGGAAACCTTTACCTCACGGTGCGTGACGGCGAGGGGGAATGTTCCGGGCCGGAAAACACTCAGGGCCGGAATCCGATGATCTGGATTCCGGCCCTGAGTCTTCAGTAGCGGGGACAGGATTTGAACCTGCGACCTCTGGGTTATGAGCCCAGCGAGCTACCGAGCTGCTCCACCCCGCGTCGTTGTGTCTCAACCATACGTCATGCGCGGGGCCAGATGCACATCCATTCGGCGTGACCTGCGCCTCAGGGCAGCAGATGGCCGTTCGGGGCCTTCGCGGCGGCCTCGTACTCCGGCAGCGTCACCACGGTCACACCCCCGTCCGCCAGCACCCCGGACCCGTCCGCCGCCGTCACGAAGGTGTCCGGCTCGCGCCACGCGGTGACCACCCGGCGTACGCCCGAGCGCAGGATCAGACCGGCGCACGGGACGGGCCGCGAGGCACGGCGGGCGCACGGCTCCAGGCTGCTGTAGACGGTGGCGCCGGGCAGGCGCGGATCGTCCGGGGCGATCTTCGCGAGGGCCGCCTCCTCGGCGTGGACCACCGGGTCGCCCTCGCGCGAGTGGCCGCGCGCCAGCTCGGTGCCGTCGGCGGCGACCACCACCGCGCCGACGCTGAAGGCGGTCTCCGAGGGCGGGCACAGCGCGGCCAGCTCGCAGGCGGTACGCAGCCAGCGGTGGTCGGCGGCGACGGGCAGCGGGCCGGCTCCGGGGGCGGTGGGCTCGTAGCGCATCAGCACCACGTCCTCGATGCGGCGGCTCTCGGTGAGGCGCAGGCGCCCGCCCTGGTAGGCGCCGGGTCCGAAGAGGCGGGGCGCGGCCGGGTCGCCGACGAAGAGCGGGGCGAGGACCAGCTGGAGTTCGTCGGCCAGGCCCTGCTGGAGGAGCTGGGTGTGCACGGTGCCCCCGCCCTCGACCATCAGACGCCGTACACCGCGCTCGTCGTACAGATGCGTGAGCAGGGCGCGCCAGTCGAGGGCGGGGCCGAGGGAGACGACGTCGGCGGTGTCGCCGAGGACGCGGGCGGCGCGTTCGGCGCCTTTCTCGGTGGTATAGACCAGCTTCTCGCCGCCGGTGTGCCAGAAATTGGCCTTCGGGTCGAGGTCGCCGGAGGCGGTGACGGTGACCTTGAGCGGGTACTCCGGCCTGCCCTCGGCCCGGCGGGCCGCGCGGCGCCCGGGCGCGTTGACGAGGAGGCGGGGGTTGTCGGCGCGGATGGTGCCGGCGCCGATCAGGATGGCGTCCACGGAGGCGCGCACCTCGTCCACCCGGTCGAAGTCGGCGGGGCTGGAGAGGAGCAGGCGGTCGGGGCCGGTGTCGTCCAGGCAGCCGTCGAGGGAGACGGCGGCGGACAGCAGGACGTACGGATACGGCATCGGCGCGCTCTCCGGGTGACTCGGGGCCGGGTGACTCGTGGGCTGATCTTGGTTCAAGTTTGAAACAAACCTACACTGGCGGCATGACGACCCGCTGGCTCACGCCCGAGGAGCAGCGCGCCTGGCGCGCCTACCTCGCCGCCTCCCGGCTGCTGGACGACGCGATGGACCGGCAGCTCCAGCAGGACGCCGGGATGCCGCACCTTTTCTACTCCGTGCTGGCCATCCTCTCCGAGGCACCCGAGCGGCGGCTGCGCATGACCGACCTCGCGGAGGAACTGAAGATCACCCGCAGCCGGCTGACGTACGCGGTGACCCGGCTGGAACGGGACGGTCTGGTACGGCGCGAGGACTGCCCCTGGGACCGGCGCAGCAGCCTCGCGGCGCTGACCGAGGAGGGGATGGCCGTCCTGGAGCGGGCGGCGCCCGGCCATGTCGGCACGGTCCGCGCGACGCTCTTCGACCGGCTGACGCCGGAGCAGGTGCGGCTGCTGGAGGAGATCTGCTCGGGGGTGGCGCGGGGGCTCCAGGGCGGGGAGGCGGGGGGCGCGGCGGGGGAGGTGCCGTGGCGGCGGAGGGCTACGCCTTGTGCGGAGCCGCCGGAGTGAGGGGGGTGAGGGGGGCCGGGCGGTGCCGGCCGGTGGCGGGCGGCGCCGGCCTTGGCGGCTGATGCTGGGCCGGTGGCGGCTGGTGTGGGTCGGTGACGGCTGGTGCTGGGCCGGTGACGGCTGATGCTGGGCCGGTGGCGGCTGGTGTGGGTCGGTGACGGTTGGTGTGGGTCGGTGACGGTTGGCGCTGGGCCGGTGACGGCTGATGCCGGCCGATAGCGGGCCGGTGTCGGGCCGCTCACGGACAGTTGATTCAACTTTTAAGCATGGGGTAGGGTCCGGAACCGTACCGCTCTGTTTCAAATCTGAAGCAGCTGGAGCGCGGACGACGGCCACGACGCCGACCGCACGGAACCCGGAGGCCCGATGCCCGACACCCCCGCCGCCACCCCGCGTGCCCGCGTCCGGGTGCCGCTGCGCTTCGGAGACGGCTACGCGGCCGACGCCGAGCTGGTCACCTTCCACGGGCTCACCGACGGCCAGGAGCACCTCGCGCTCGTCCTCGGCGACCCCGGCCCGGTGCCGCTGGTGCGGCTGCACTCCGAGTGCCTGACCGGCGACGTGTTCGGCTCGGCCCGCTGCGACTGCGGGCCCCAGCTGCGCGAGGCGGTCGAGCGGATCGCCGTACGCGGTGGCGTCCTGCTCTACCTCCGCCAGGAGGGCCGGGGCATCGGCCTCTACAACAAGCTCGACGCCTACGCCCTCCAGGACCAGGGCCTCGACACCTACGCCGCGAACGCCGCCCTCGGCCTGCCGGAGGACGCCCGCGACTACACCGCCGCGGCCCAGATGCTGGGCGCACTCGGCATCACCGAGCTGGATCTGCTCTCCAACAACCCCGACAAGGCGGCCCAGTTGCGCGCCCTCGGCATGACGGTCCGGGACCGCGTCCCGACGGGCGTCTTCTCCACGCCCCACAACGTCCGTTACCTGCGCGCGAAGGTTCTCCAGACCGAACACACGCTTCCGCTCGCGGAGTTGGGCGAAGTGGGCGCCTGACGGGACCGCGCGCGTCCGGCGCCGCCCCCGCCTCCGGGACCTCCCCCGGACGGATCACCGGGGGTGCCGCCGCTCGCGGGAGGGACGAGTCTGGGACCGGGCGGCAGCCGCCGCCCGCCGTTCCGCCGCGGCAGGTGACCGACCGATGGCCTCGCCCCACCCACGCTGGAGCGTCCGATGAGCCGAGCCGTGACTTCTCTGGTCGTCGTGTGCGACTGGCCGCTGCTGCGGCTCGGTCTCGCGCAGGCGGTCCACGCGCAGCCCGACCTCGACATCGTCACGTTCGTCGAGAGCGTCGACGACGTGCCCCGGGTGCCGTCCGGCGCGGAGGTCGTCCTCCTCGTCAACCTCCAGGCCGGCGATCAGGTGACCTCCGGCCAGGTCGCCCGGCTGCACCGGGCGGGCCACGCGGTCGTCGTGCTCTCGGCCTCGGAGCCGCAGTCCGACGCGGTGCTGTGCATCAAGGCGGGGGCCCGTGGCTATCTGGGCCGGCGGACCGGCATCCCGGAACTGCTGACGGCCCTGCGCGCCGTCGCCTCGGGAAGCGACTACTTCGGCGCCAGCCTCGCCGGCCGGAGCATCCCCGCGGCCCCTCCCCGCATCACCGGCCGCGAGCGGGAGATCCTCCAGCTGCTGGCCGGCGGCGCGACCGACCGCGAGATCGCCACCAAGCTGAACATCACCGAGAACACGGTGCACACCCACCTGGAACGGCTCCGCAAGAAGAGCGGGTACCGCCGGCGGGCGGATCTGACGCGGCTGGCCCTGGAGTACGGGGTCATCGACACGGGGCCGGGGAAGTGAGGGTGGGTCAGGGGCGGGCGGCGGGGGTGGGTGCCGTGCCGTTCGTATCCGGCGTGCTCGGTGTGTCCGGCGTGTCCGGTGTGCTCGGCGTACTCGGGCGGATGTCGTTCAGGCTGCCGACCACGGTCACGGTCGGGGGGCGGGGTGGCACGGGTACCTCGATGAGGATGGGTACGTAGACGATCTCCCCGTGCCTGAACTCGGCCTTCGCCGAGAGGCGGTAGCACCTGACCGTCCCCGGGTCGCGGCGCGTCGCGTAGCACCGGAGTGTGGTGGGGGGCGTCGCGAGGGGGGTGTGCGGGGAGCCTACGGGAACGGAGGGGACGGAGGGCGCCGAAGGTGCCGAGGGGCCGCTCGCCGTACTGGCCCTCGCCGGCCCGCCCCACCCGCCGGCCGCGCAACAGGCCGCGGTGACCGTGACCACGACCGCGAGGCCCAGACCACGCATGGGCGTCTCCTTCGCGTCGAGCGGACACACCGCACCCCGCGGAGGGGTTCCCCTCTCCGCGAGGCGCGATATCAACGGTCAGCCCTGAGTTCCGCCCTGGGTGTTGCCGGTGCCGCCACCCTGCGTGCCGCCCTGAGTGTTGCCGGTCCCGCCACCCTGGGTCCCGCCCTGGGTATTGCCGGTCCCGCCACCCTGGGTCGCGCCCTGGGTATTGCCGGTCCCGCCACCCTGGGTCCCGCCCTGGGTATTGCCGGTCCCGCCACCCTGAGTGCCGCCCTGAGTGTTTCCGGTCCCGCCACCCTGGGTTCCACCCTGGGTATTGCCGGTCCCGCCACCCTGGGTCCCGCCCTGGGTGTTCCCGGTCCCGCCACCCTGAGTGCCGCCCTGGGTGTTGCCAGTACCGCCACCCTGAGTGCCGCCCTGGGTGTTGCCCCGGCCACCGCCCTGGGTTCCACCCTGGGTATTGCCGGTGCCGCCACCCTGGGTTCCACCCTGAGTGTTCCCGGTACCGCCACCCTGGGTCCCGCCCTGGGTGTTCCCGGTGCCACCACCCTGAGTTCCACCCTGGGTGTTCCCGGTGCCGCCACCCTGGGTCCCGCCCTGGGTGTTGCCAGTACCGCCACCCTGGGTTCCGCCCTGGGTGTTCCCGGTGCCGCCACCCTGGGTCCCGCCCTGAGTGTTCCCGGTGCCGCCACC